>NZ_CP138991.1:922267-1229689 GCF_044594925.1 Maribacter sp. R77961
CGACTTCGTGAACAAGAATAAATGGACAAACCGGGTATACAAGGAAAATGAACGTGTAAATGCCCAATTGTTCATTACCATAACCGATTATGAATCCGACCGTTTTAAGGGTAATATCCAGATTCAATCCTCAAGGCCGGTCTACAATACCTCATACGAAAGTCCTATTTTTAATTATAAGGACAATCAATTCAATTTCCAGTATATAGAATTTCAACCTTTGGTATTCAACGAGAATGTATTTGAATCTAACCTTGTTGGTGTGGTTTCCTATTACATATACATTATGCTAGGTCTAGATGCGGACACCTTTAGTTTAGAAGGTGGCACGGATTTATTCAGAAAAGCGCAGAGTATCGTAACCCAGGCACAAGGAAAAGGTTTTAAAGATTGGGGACAATCTAGTGATCGTAGTAGATTTGAGTTAGTAGATAATTTACTTTCTAATACCTTCCGTGAGTATAGAGTGGCCATGTACAACTACCACAGAAAAGGGATGGACATTATGGGAGATAATAATAGTACTGGAAAACAAGTGGTTGCCGGTACAATGAAATTGTTCGAGACCATGATTAAGAGACGTCCAAACGCGTTTTTGATACAAACCTTCTTTGATGCAAAGTCAGAAGAAATACAGAATATATTCTCTGATGGACCTAAAGTAGATATCGTAAAACTCAAAGAAACACTCAATAAAATTGCTCCTTTATATTCCAGTACTTGGAACGATATAAAGTATTGACCCTTTTTTCAAATCATAATATAGACTACCTTTGCTGTACTAAAAGCAAAAGCATTGTTAGCTCATCTTTCAATTGAAAATTACGCATTAATAGATAGCCTTAAAGTTGGTTTCGATAGTGGTTTTACGGTAATTACCGGGGAAACCGGAGCGGGTAAATCAATTCTTTTAGGTGGTCTTTCCTTGGTGTTAGGGAATCGTGCGGATTTGTCATCGCTTCGTAACAAGGAAAAGAAGTGCATTATTGAAGCAGATTTTACCATTGGTGATTATAATTTAAAATCTTTCTTTTCAAAGGCCGATTTGGATTATGAGGATGTCACGGTCATAAGACGTGAAATTTTACCAAGCGGAAAGTCCAGAGCTTTCATCAACGATACACCGGTTACTTTGGATGTCTTATCTAAATTAGGTGCTAGGTTAATAGATGTGCACTCGCAGCATCAAACTTTAGAACTTACAGAAAACGACTTTCAGTTTAAACTCATAGATGCTTTCGCAAATAACTCCAAACACTTAATTGCGTACAAAGAGCAGCTACAACGATTTAGAAGTGCAGAAAAAGAATTACAGGATTTAGTCACATTTCAAAGTAACGCAACAAAGGAGCAAGATTATAATTCCTTTTTATTAACTGAGTTAGAGGCAGCACCTCTAAAGGAAGGGATTATAGCCGAGTTAGAAGCGCAGTATGAACAACTGAACAATGTTGAGCTTATTATGGAGGAATTGTCCAAAGGAGCGCAATTGTTCAACGATGAACAGGTTGGCGTTCTTTCGCTGATGACGGAGATGAGAGCGGCATTTTCTAAACTAGCGGGTTTCGGTAATCAATATGAAGAATTACATCAAAGGATACAATCGGCCTTTATAGAGTTAGATGATATAAATACGGAGTTACAGGATTTTCAGGAGGGTATAACGTCTAATCCTGCGCTTTTAGAAGAGGTAAGCGGAAAACTTCAATTACTTTATAACCTTCAAAAGAAGCATGGTGCTAGTCAAATAACGGAGCTTATCCAAATAAAAAATGATTTGGCGGACAAGGTATTCGAGACCGCTCATGTGGATGAAAAAATAGCCTTGAAAACAAAGGAATTACAGGAATTAACATCAGCATTGGAGGAGCAAGCACTTTTGATACGGGAAAAAAGAAATAGTATTATCCCGAATCTGAAAAAACAATTGGAATCTAATCTGGGATCGCTTGGTATGCCCAGTGCCTCCTTTGATATTTCCCTGCAAGCAACGGATAGTTTTAAACCCAATGGTATGGACGAACTTTCGTTCCTGTTCACAGCAAATAAAGGCAGTAATTATGGCTTGTTAAAAAAGGTAGCTTCAGGTGGTGAACTGTCTAGGATTATGTTGGTGATAAAATCCATATTGGCTAAATATGAAAAACTGCCTACCATCATGTTCGATGAAATAGATACAGGAGTTTCCGGTGAAATTTCGAACCGTATGGCAGATATAATGAAAGAGATGAGTGGAGTTATGCAAGTATTTTCAATAACGCATTTGCCCCAGGTGGCCTCAAAAGGTAACCACCATTATAAGGTCTATAAAACAGATACGGCGGAAAGAACGGAGACGAATATGATGAAACTTTCCGATGAGGAAAGAGTGGTGGAATTAGCACAAATGCTAGGAGGCAAGGAATTGTCCGATTCTGCACTAGCACATGCCAAACAATTATTGAATTAATAAGATTGACATAAAAATTACGATTAACATATTTTAAATATCTTTGATTTATAAATCTTAAACACTAGAACCAACGAACATGGCTTACAACTTATTAAAAGGTAAAAGGGGAATTATATTTGGCGCATTGGATGAGAATTCAATCGCTTGGAAAACTGCGCAAAGTATTCATGATGAAGGAGGTACTTTTGTGTTGACAAATGCTCCTATTGCAATGAGAATGGGCCAGATTAGGGATTTAGCCGAAAAAACCGGTTCTGAGATTATTCCAGCTGATGCTACAAATGCTGAAGATTTAGAAAACCTAGTTACCAAGTCCATGGAAATTTTAGGTGGAAAATTGGATTTTGTTCTTCATTCTATAGGCATGTCCGTAAACGTAAGAAAAGGACGTGCATACACGGACGAAAACTACGATTTTACTGCAAAAGGGTGGGATGTATCCGCGTTGTCTTTTCACAAGGTAATGCAATCTCTATATAAGCATGATGCCATGAACGAATGGGGAAGTATTGTTGCATTGACCTATATGGCGGCACAACGTACTTTTCCAGATTATAACGACATGGCAGATAATAAGGCATATTTAGAATCCGTAGCCCGTAGTTTTGGATACTTCTTTGGAAAAGAGAAAAAAGTAAGGGTGAATACAATTTCCCAATCGCCAACAGCAACAACCGCAGGACAAGGCATAAAGGGCTTTGATGGTTTTATTAATTACGCTGAAAAAATGTCCCCGTTAGGTAACGCTACAGCTCAAGATTGTGCGGATTATACGATGACACTCTTTTCTGACCTTACGAGAAAGGTAACGATGCAAAACCTATTTCATGATGGCGGTTTTTCTAATACTGGCGTTAGTCAAGAGGTGATTGACAAGTTTTAAATTCATATTATTTTCATTGAATCTGGTCTAATATAGATTGGCTTTTGCGTTTAAAGTATACTAAAAATGGAGCTGTCCTTTTCTTTTATTGTTCCAGTTTATAATAGGCCCAACGAAATTCAAGAACTTTTAGAAAGTCTCTTGCAACAAACTTATGACAGAGATTTCGAGATAGTTATCGTTGAGGATGGTTCTACGCAGTCTTCGGAGTCCGTTGTAAAATCGTTCCAGGATAAACTTAATATTGCGTATTATCAAAAACTAAATTCAGGTCCTGGTGATTCTAGAAATTACGGAATGCGTTTGGCCAAGGGCAATTACTATATTGTATTAGATTCGGATTGTATTCTACCACCACAGTATTTAGTTTCCGCGGAAAAAAGCCTCTTAGGAGCCTTTGTACATTGCTATGGTGGTCCCGATGCTGCTCATGAATCGTTTACCGATGTTCAAAAGGCAATTAATTACGCTATGACCTCTTTTTTAACAACAGGAGGTATTAGGGGAGGAAAAAAGGCTGTTGATAAATTTCAACCCCGGAGTTTTAATATGGGTATATCCAAGGAAGCTTTTGAAAAAGTTGGAGGATATGGTAATATTCACCCCGGAGAAGACCCGGATTTAACAATACGTATTTGGAACGAAGGCTACGAGACCAAGCTCATACCGGAGGCCTATGTGTATCATAAAAGGAGAATTGACTGGAAGAAGTTCTATATTCAGGTAAATAAATTTGGTATGGTACGGCCTATCCTTAATAAGTGGCATCCGGCGACGGCAAAGTTGACATACTGGTTTCCGACTCTTTTTTGTGTGGGATTCTTGTTGGCCCTGTTATTAATGGTAATTGGTTTTCCTTTCTTAAGCTATCTTTTTGCGTTTTACTTTGTGCTTTTATTTATAGATGCGCTTTTAAAGACTAAAAACATAGCAGTTTCCTTAATGGCATTATTTGCCACGATCGTTCAGTTCGTTGGCTACGGAATCGGTTTTTTGAAGTCAACGATTTACATTACTTTTAGTAAAAGAAGTGCTGAGGAGATTTTCCCTAAGTTGTTTTTTAAAAATAATTGATGATTCTAGAGCGAATTAAAACAGGTGTAAAAAAGCGTAAATTCAGGGTTTTCCTGGTATTTCTGTTTTTTTCGACCTTAGCTTGGCTTATAAATAATCTTTCACAATCCTTTGTCAGTACAACAAAGTTTGATCTTAGTTATGTTAATGTACCGGATGCGTTCCTACTTGCAGAAATCCCAAAAAGTCAATTAAATGTAAAGTTAAAGGCGGTCGGTTTCCAGTTTTTGGGATTTGGAATTAAAAAAAAGACGGTACAACTAGATTTATCCAAAGCCAATAAAAAAGGTGATTCGTACTATATAACTCAAAATGTATATAAGCGGCAGATTGAAAATCAACTTCCTAAAACGATAACCTTGTTAGAAGTAGATACGGACACAATTTTCCTAGACTTTACAAAAGTGGTTACGAAAGAAGTACCCGTTATTCCACGGCTTAACTTTAGTCTAGCAAAGAACTATATGTTAGAAGAGGATATAGTAGTACGCCCGGCGACCATAAAAATAAAAGGGCCCAAAAAACAAATAGATACCATAGAGAGCGTAAGAACTGCTTATGTAGACCTAGTTGATATAGACAAGGATTTCGCTGTTGAGACGGTGATTATAAAATCTCGTGAACTAAACAAAACTACGTTTACACCGAATACTATTGAACTATCCGCAAAGGTTTATCGCTTCTCTGAAAAGGAATTTTCTGTTCCTGTTACCATGGTCAATGTACCTAAAGGTACTAAGGTCAGAATGTTTCCAGATGTAGTGACCATTTTATGTCAAGGAAAAATAGAGGCTTTAAAGACGCTAAGTCCAAACGATTTTGCTGTTACCGCTGATTATTTAAATTTAAAAGGGAGTGATCAAAGTAAGCTACCTATCGCTATTACCGCTGCACCGGAAGACATAAGTAATGCATCACTATCAATAGAGGAAATAGAATTTATTTTAAGGGTGGAAGAATGATTGTTGGATTAACAGGTGGTATAGGCAGCGGAAAATCTACCGTAGCAAAGTTTTTCAAAGCTTTAGGGGTGCCTGTCTATGATTCTGACGTACAGGCAAAACGTATAATGAAATCCTCTAAGAAAATCAGAAAGAAGATTATAGCTTTATTGGGTGAAGAGGCTTATGAAGACAAGTCACTAAATAGAGCCTACATAGCAAAATCAGTTTTCGGTAATAAGGAATTATTGGAAGAATTAAGCGGAATAGTACATCCAGCTGTCAGGAAGCATTTCCTCAAATGGTCTCAGAAACAAGATTATCCATATGTGGTGCAAGAGACAGCCCTTTTATTTGAAAATAAATCAAATCATCTGTATGATAAGGTTATTTTAGTAACAGCTCCACAAAAGCTAAGGATAGCACGTGTAATGAGCAGAGATAAGAGTACGCAGGAACAAGTGCTGGCTCGTATTGAAAATCAATTGGCGGACACGGACAAAATTGAACTTTCAGATTATATCATAGAAAATATAGATTTAAAAGAAACCAAGGATAAAGTGATTAAGCTTAATAAGGCTCTGCTTGAATATTGCTAGGAATCCCACAATTTTAACATTTGTGTTAAGGTTAGGTTAAACCTACTATTGCCCTCCATCGAAATCTTTAATTTTA
Organism: Maribacter sp. R77961; assembly: GCF_044594925.1. Classification (GTDB taxonomy): domain Bacteria; phylum Bacteroidota; class Bacteroidia; order Flavobacteriales; family Flavobacteriaceae; genus Maribacter. The sequence goes on from NZ_CP138991.1 coordinate 928,293, forward strand.
ACATTAAATGAACAAGAGGTTATTTGTGCTCTTAGTAGTTCTGATGAGCTTATCGCTCATTGGTTTGATATTTGTTCAAAGTCTTTGGATAAAGAAATCGGTAGAAGATAAGGAAGACCAGTTTTCCAATATGGTCTCTCAGGCACTTAATAGTGTAACGGATAAGATTTCTAAGCGTGAATATAAAAATTACTCCGATAGATATCTACAAGTTAAGGATAGTGTTGGAGAATTGAAGGAGGCACAATTCAAAAATTTCTTTTTTATTGATAGAGATGTTAATTCTAACGAAATACTGCTTTATGAGCATGGTATTTTAGAAGAAGATTATGGCATTTCTTCCACGTTCTTTGATAATGCTGATGGTAGTGATACCACAATAATAAAAAATTACACAAGCAAGCGCACCACATCTATTTTTAAAGAGGATTATGATATAGATGGTAAAGGGTATAGGCTTACGCCTATACAACGTATTGAGAAAATAGGAGGTCTTTCAAAAATTGATAAGGTGGCCATGGAGGAGATGTTTAACACCTTTGCTCAAAGAGTACCTATACATGAACGTGTTTCCAAACAAGAGATAGAATTATTGGTGCAACGCGAACTTGAAAATAGAGGAGTTGATATCAATTTTGAATATGGCGTTTTTAGTAACGGATTTCCAACCAAGGTAAAATCTAAGAAATTCAAGTACTCAGAAAAGAACATTTATAAATCGGCCATGTTTGCTGATTTCGAGGGAAATTCAAATTTTGATTTGCTGGTATCTTTTCCTAAGAAAAAGCGTTTTTTAGTGCAATCTATTCTTGGATTAGCTTTGTTATCCTTGTTGTTCACATTGATAATAGTAGTGGCCTATTCAGGTGCTATTTATCAACTTATAAGACAAAAACAGATTTCTGAGATAAAAACAGATTTCATCAATAATATGACGCATGAGTTTAAAACGCCTATAGCTACAATTAATCTTGCGGTAGAGGCCATAAGAAATCCAAAAATAATTGCTGACAAAGAAAAAGTGAAGCGTTATTTACAGATGATTCGGGATGAGAATAAACGAATGCATGCGCAAGTAGAGAATGTACTGAGAATATCCAAGTTAGAAAAAAATCAACTGGATATCAGTAAGGATAGGGTGGATGCACACGACATAATTGAGGATGCGATTACGCATGTAGAGCTAATAGTGGCAGACAAAGGAGGTTATATAAAAACACATTTAGATGCAGAACGTTCAGAAGTTTTGGCGAACGAAATGCATTTTACCAACGTCATCGTTAATATGTTGGACAATGCGGTGAAATATTCGGTTGAGCCTCCTAAAATTGACGTGTACACGGAGAAAGTAAAGAATTATATAATAATAAAAGTTAAAGACCAAGGTGCTGGAATGAGCAAGGCGGTCGTAAAGAGAGTTTTTGAAAAGTTCTATAGAGAACATACAGGAGACATACATAATGTAAAAGGACATGGTTTAGGCCTATCCTACGTAAAAAAAATAATAGACGATCATCAAGGTGATGTATATGCGGAGAGTGAAAAAGGCAAAGGCAGCACATTCTTCATTAAGTTACCTCTAATTTAACAACAAATGGAAACAATTAATAAGAAGATTCTTTTAGTAGAGGATGACCCGAATTTCGGAATCGTATTGAAAGATTATTTATCAATGAACGATTTTGATGTGACCCTTGCCAAGAATGGCATGGAGGGTTTTGAGAAATTTAAGAAGGACAATTATGATATCTGTATTTTAGATGTAATGATGCCCTATAAAGATGGGTTTACTCTAGCTAGGGAAATAAGGGAAAAGAATGAAAATGTTCCTATTGTCTTTTTAACTGCTAAAACCATGAAAGAAGATGTTCTTAAGGGTTATAAAGCAGGTGCCGATGATTATTTGAATAAACCATTCGACTCAGAAGTACTTTTGATGAAGCTTAAAGCAATACTTCAAAGAAAAGCATCTAACAGTCTGGCTGATAGTAAGAAATTTGAATTTACGATAGGAGGATTTCATCTTAATTCTAAATTGAGGTTTTTAAAGTATAAAGAAGAGGAGTCCATTAAATTATCACCAAAAGAAAATGAGCTTTTAAGACTCTTAGCACTTCATGAGAATGATTTGATGCCTAGAGAATTAGCATTGACCAAGATTTGGAGAGATGATAATTACTTTACTTCAAGAAGTATGGACGTTTACATTGCCAAGCTTCGTAAATATTTAAAAAGAGATGATACCGTAGAAATTTTAAATATACATGGTGAAGGTTTCCGTCTGGTTATAAAGACCGAGGAATAAATTTTTGACATATCAATAAAATTAAAAAGCACCTTGAAAAAGGTGCTTTTTAATTTTTTAGGAATTGAAGGGCATGTGTTACGATTTTTTCTGGAGTATTTGTAATACTTATGGTAATCGCTTCTTTGGGAGGCTCCAGTGCTTCAAATTGTGATACTAATAGTTCCTTTGGCATAAAATGATCAGTACGTTGCTTAAGTCGCTCGCTTATGGTTTCTAGATTTCCTTCGAGATATATAAAAACACAGCTTTTATCAAGTCCATTTTTAAGCGTAGTCCTATATTTCTCTTTTAGTGCAGAACAAACGATGACGGCACCAGACTGCCTATTTTCATGAGCTAACTGGTTTAAACTTTTCAACCAACCTTGTCTATCATCGTCGTTAAGAGGTTCACCGTTGGACATTTTTTTAATATTGGCTTCAGGATGGTAATCGTCGCCATCATAAAATGTATAGCTTAGTGCTTTCGCTACCATTACTCCGACAGTAGATTTTCCAGAACCCGAGACGCCCATGACATATATAATCTTGTATTTACTCATGTTGTAAATTGGTTAATTCTTTTTTCACCAGTTCAAAAACGGTTTCTTTTTTATAATTATGGGGAATCCATTTTATACGCTCTGTTTTTTTGAACCAAGTAAGCTGTCGTTTAGCAAATCTACGGGTGTTTTTTTTGATTTCAGAAATAGCAAATTCTAAATCCCAGTTTTTATCCAGGTATTGAAAGAGTTCCTTATATCCTACTGTTTGTAAGGCGTTCAGTTTGCTATAGGGTTGAAGTTTGGTTACTTCGTTTAAGAGTCCTTCTTCCATCATTATATCCACTCGAGTGTTTATACGCTCATAGATAATACTCCGTTCGGCATCAATACCAATAGATAAAACTTTGAAATCCCTTTGTTTTTGAGACGAATTTAAAAAACTAGAATATGGTTTTTCCGAGCTTATACAAACCTCTAAGGCACGGATAAGTCTGTGTGGGTTACCAATATCCACATTGTTATAGTATTTTGAGTCCAGTTCTTTAAGTTTACTTTGAAGATATGTCAACCCAAAGGTCTCTAGGTCTTTGTTTAAACTAGCTCTTACACCCTCGGCTATTTTCGGGAATTCATCTAGCCCTTTGGTAATAGCGTTTACGTAAAGTCCGCTTCCTCCGACCAAGACTGCGATATCTTTTTTTTGAAATAAATCTTTGAGTTTTTCTATTCCTTCCCTTTCAAAATCACCCACAGAATAGGGTTCGGTTATACTTTTATTTTGAATAAAATGATGGGGTACTCGTGCCAATTCTTTAGCAGAAGGAACTGCGGTTCCTATGGTCATTTCTTTAAAGAATTGTCTAGAATCGGCAGAAATAATTTCCGTCTCAAAGTGTTCCGCCAATAAAATGGCCAACTTGGTCTTTCCTATGGCTGTAGGACCAACAACCGATATTAAAACCTTATTCATTTAGGAGGTTACCACAATTATAACAATGTTTTGCATCATCTCTATGCCGTTCTTTTGCACAGTAAGGGCATGCTTGCGTATTAAGATGTACATCAAAATTATCCGAAGCAACTGGTTTGTCTTCTTCTTTGTCTGCGTTATTTTTGGAAAATTCTACCGTAACGATACCCGTTGGTACCGCAATTATTCCATAACCTAAAATCATAATGATCGTTGCAATAAACTGACCCAGATTGGTTTGGGGAGCAATATCACCATAGCCCACGGTGGTTAGTGTTACAATGGTCCAATAAATACTTCTCGGAATACTGGTAAAACCTGCTTCGTCACTTTCTATGAGGTACATAATGGTTCCCATAATCACGGAAAGAATTAATACGACATAGATAAATACCGCAATTTTGGTTCTACTTGCCTTAAGTGCTTTTTTAAGCTGTGAAGCCTCTCCGATAAACTGCACGAGTTTAAGAATCCGGAAAATACGGAGCATTCTGAATATCCTGAATGCCAGCAGTACTTGAGACCCTGCAAATATGTACGATAGATATAATGGGATGGTAGAAATAAAATCTATAATACCGTAAAAACTGAAAATATACTTGAAAGGTCTCTTAATGGATATAATCCTTGCGATATATTCTATAGTAAAAAAGATGGTTACCACCCACTCCAGTATAAGAAGCGTACGATGGTATTCCACGTCAATTTCTTTGACACTTTCTAGTAATATAAGAAGAACGCTTAGAAGTATGAGAAAGATAAGAATTAAATCGAACCATTTACCCATAGGAGTATCTGCCTCATAAATTATCTCATGAAGTCTATTCTTCCAATTACTCTGGTGCTTTTCGTTTTTCAATTTTTAATGGTAATAGGTATGGTCTTTAGTATTCGTTTTTTTCTGAGATAGGACGCAATGATAAAATTAGCATTAGCAGTACCGTTCATTGGGGTAATAATACTTTCTAAGATATGAATATTATTTATTTGATGGTTTAAATTATAATATCCAGTACCTACTAGCGAGCCATTTCTGATAAGAATAGCACTATTTTCCCCTACCTCACGGCCTTTGTCTACTAATATGACGTCATCTGAAGGTATACCATACTTCTTTAAGCCATCTTCTAATCTTTGATTATACGTAGACGGGCTTTCTTTTTGAATACATGCTCCAAAGCATTCCTCATCCATGTATTTAGCACAGTTTGTTTTTGCTTCGCTAAATCCATTAAGTTTATCACAAAGGTTGAACTCTTTTGTAATTTTAAAGAGATGGTTTTTTGCGCTAAAGGCACCATTGAATAATCCTACTTTGTCTGTACAATTGGACAAATTTGAAACTTCCAACTGGTAATACCCATCTTCATTTTTAGTTTTACACAGGGCGTGAGAAAACATGCGCTTCCGCGGCACATTGTTATACTTTGGCTTATTTTTAAGCAATTCTTGGTGTTCCTTAAGCAAAGCGACCAATTCGCTTCCCGTTTTTTCAAAGCTTACTTTTTTAGTATCCTTCGCCAATTTTCTGGAACGCGTGCCATTCTTGGTAAATAGCTGATTCACTTTCTTTTTTATATCGGTACTCTTGCTAAGGTAAATGATATCACCGTCTTTGTTATGCATATAGAATACCCCAGTCTCATTAGGTAAACTTTGCACCATATCCAATTGTTTTTCAGATAGTTCTCCGTGTGCCTCTTTTCTTATAACCTCTTGGATAATGGTCTTTTCCGTGTCCTTGGCAAGTAGTAGTTTAAAGAGTTGTACAGTGGCAAGAGCATCACCGTTTGCACGGTGTCTATCACTTACTGGGATTCCTAAAGAACGAACCAGTTTGCCTAAACTATAGGATTCTGCATCGGGCAATAATTTTTTAGATAAGTCTACTGTGCATAGGGTTTTACGTTCATAATTATAGCCCAATCTTCTAAATTCTGTCCGTAGGATACGATAGTCAAATTGGGCATTATGCGCAACGATTACGGCATCTTGGGAAATTTCTACGATACGTTTTGCAACTTCATGAAATTTAGGAGCTGTTCTGAGCATTTTATTGTTAATACCCGTAAGGTTAACAACAAAGGGTTGAATTTCTTTTTCTGGATTCACTAAGCTAATAAAAGTATCCACCACGTTGTGTCCGTCGAACTTATGAATCGCAATTTCGGTAATACCTTCCTCATTGAATTTGCCACCAGTCGTTTCAATATCCAGTATTACGTACATGTATTTCTTTAATAATTAAAATGAAAATTACGTTCAAAACTAGGAATAGTTTCTGGCGCCAAAGATACTACTTCCTATGCGTACCATGTTGCTGCCTTCTGCTATGGCTATTTGATAGTCTCCGCTCATACCCATGGACAAAATTTTAAGTCCGTCTAGATTGGACTTTAACTTTTGAAACAGGTTATGTAAGGTGTTGAACTCCTTTTTGACTTGATTTTTATCATCAGTAAAGGTTGCCATGCCCATGAGCCCTTGAACTTCAATATTTTTTAATTCTAAAAACGCTTGGTCCTGGATCATTTCTACTAATTCGTTTTCATCAAACCCAAACTTTGTTTCTTCTTCCGCGATGTGTACCTGCAATAAACAAGAGATTTTTCTATCGTTCTTTTTTCCTTGTTTGTTTATCTCCTTTAATAATTTTAGGCTATCCACTCCATGAATTAAGGAAACAAAACTAGCCATATACTTCACTTTATTCCGCTGCACATGACCAATCATGTGCCATTGAATATCCTTTGGTAGCTCTTCCCATTTACGGGTCATTTCCTGAACCTTGTTTTCACCAAAAACTCGTTGTCCTGCATCATAAGCCTCTTGTAGATCTGAGTTTGGTTTTGTTTTGGACACGGCCACTAAGGTTACGTGTTCAGGAAGTGTTTTTTTTATTTTCGTTAGCTTTTTTTCAATTGACATACGTTTGTATTATAGTTCGTAGATGGCCATACCACTTCTGAGTTTGGGCTCTATGTAGGTGCTTTTGGGAGGCATAACAAGACCGGCATCGGCAATTTGCTTTATTTCTGTTATGGTAACGGGAAGCATACTAAAACCGACTTTAAAGGTCTGGGCATCAATTTCATCTTTCATACGGATGATATTGTGTTTGCCATAACCATACGTAATACGCTCATCATTACGCAAATCTGAAATACCTAAAATAGGCTGTAATATTGTTTTGTAAAGAATTTGAGTGTCTAGCTCGCTTAGGACATCCGTAAAATTATATACTTTCTTCCGTAAATAAAGGGAATAAAATTCACCGTCTAAATACATACTAAAATGATGTTTCTTGGTAGGTCTGTATAAAATGGCACCTTTATTTTCTATTCTAAAGTAAGTATCTAAACGAATAAGAAACTCTTCCTTTGAGAATCCGTTTAAATCTTTGACCATTCTATTAAATTCGAATATCTGTATTTCTGATTCCGGAATGAGGTAACTCATAAAATAATCGGAAGCTTTCGAATCTTCTTTGTTTTTAGCGCGCATCATTTTGGATAACAGATTAGATGATGCGCTTCTATGATGGCCGTCAGCGATATATAAACTATCTATGTGTTTAAAAAAATCTTGTATTTGTGCAGTAACTTGTTCATTGGAAATTACCCACAATCTATGTGTTGCCTTATCGGTAGTGGTAAAATGGTATTCAGGAGTTTTTCTCTTTTCTTGGGCTAGTAGTTCGCTTATGACTTTATTATTCTTATAAGTCATTAAAACGGGTTCTGCATTGAACTTTACCGTGCTTAAATAATTTGCGAATAACCGTTCCCTTCGTTTTATGGTGTCTTCGTGTTTCTTAATAATGTTATTCCGGTAATCCGCCACTGATGTAGCACAAAACAAGCCGCTACATTTTAATCCGTTCTGTTCAATTTCATAAAGATAAAAACCTGCTGCGCTATCTTTTTTGAGAATATCATCTTCTAAAAACTCTAAATATCTATTATGTACCAAAGAAAACCGTGCTGTTCCCGTAACTTCTTTATCAAACTTATAACCTGGATTTATAATATGTAAAAAAGAAAATGGATTAAATTTTAGGTTGGCATTCAATTCTTTTTTCGAATATTCCTGATAAGACCTCGAGACTACAAAAGGAGCCTTGTCCTTTGCAGGTCGTATCGCCTTAAATGGTTTAACGGTTGCCATTTATTTTTTTGTAAACTGATTGGAAACTACTTCAGCTTTTCTACTGGTAGTATAATCATAAAAGCCTTCTCCGGATTTTACACCTAATTTTCCTGCGGTAACCATATTAACCAAGAGGGGAGACGGTGCATACTTTGGATTTTTAAACCCATCGTACATAACGTTTAAAATGGATAAGCAGACATCTAATCCAATAAAATCCGCTAATTGTAATGGCCCCATAGGATGCGCCATACCCAATTTCATAACCGTATCAATCTCGGATACTCCTGCCACGCCATGATGTAAGGTTTCTATTGCCTCATTTATCATAGGCATTAAAATACGGTTAGCTACAAATCCTGGGTAATCGTTTACTTCGGTGGGGGTTTTTCCTAATTGTCCAGAAAGTGCCATGACGGCATTTGTAGTTGCGTCAGAAGTGCTATAACCCCTTATGATTTCTACCAGTTTCATTATCGGTACTGGATTCATAAAATGCATTCCGATTACAGATTCTGGCCTTTTAGTAACAGCGGCAATCTGTGTGATGGATATAGATGATGTATTAGTAGCTAAAATGGTGTTTTCTGCACATTCCCTATCCAATTCCTTAAAAATTTTAAGCTTAAGCTCTATATTTTCCGTGGCCGCTTCTACGACCAATTCGGTATGCTGCACGCCTTTTCCTAAGCTTGTGAAAAGCGTAATATTGGCAATTGTTTTCGCCTTGTCCGCCTCCGTAATTTTTTCCTTGGCGACCATTCTATCCAAATTCCTAGAAATGGTAGCTAGACCTTTATCCAAGGCTTCCTGCGAAACATCAATTAAATGCACATGGAATCCGTTTTGTGCAAATACATGGGCAATACCGTTTCCCATAGTACCTGCGCCGATAACAGCTATATTTTTCATAATTTTTTGGTGTCAAAAGATTCAATAATCTGTAAGGCTACTTTTAAAGCTTGTGTTCCTTGTTTTAGACTAACAACAGGGGTTGTATTATTATTTATAGCAGCTGCAAACGAGTCCAATTCGTCTAAAATAGCATTGTTTGCTTCGATAGTTGGATTTTCAAAGTAAATCTGTTTTTTTAAGCCTTCCGCATTTTGTAGCACCATATCAAATTCTCCAGGTGTTTCCGGGGCATCTTTCATTTTAACCACTTCTACCTTTTTCTCTAGAAAGTCTACCGAGATATAGGCGTCTTTCTGAAAGAAACGCGATTTACGCATATTCTTTAAAGAGATTCTACTCGCCGTTAAATTCGCGACACACCCATTCTTGAACGCTATTCTGGCATTGGCAATATCAGGTGATTTACTAATGACGGACACGCCACTAGCGTTAATCTGTTTCACTTCGGAGTTTACAACGCTTAGGATAGCATCTATATCGTGAATCATGAGGTCTAGTACAACAGGCACATCCGTTCCTCTGGGATTAAATTCCGCCAAACGATGTGTTTCAATGAACATGGGGTCTTTAATGGCCTCTTTTACAGCGGTAAATGCAGGATTGAAACGTTCAACATGGCCTACTTGACCTTTTATATGATGTTTTTCTTCCAGTTCTAAAAGATGCTCAGCTTCCTTGCAGGTGGTAGTGATAGGTTTCTCAATAAATATATGCTTTCCTTTTTCTATGGCTTTTTTGGCGCAATCATAGTGCGAAAGGGTCGGCGTAACGATATCGATAACATCAACAGCATCGATTAAATCGTTCATATTCTCAAAATAGGTATAGCCAAATTCATCGGCTACAGCCTTACCGTTTATGAGGTCTGCATCGTAAAAACCTATCAATTCATATTCTTCAGATTGATTTAGCAAACGAAGATGAATTTTACCCAAATGTCCTGCTCCTAAAACACCAACTTTCAGCATATTTTTCCTTTTTATCAAAAATAAGCATACTTTGAGAAGATGTCTTTAATAGTCTTTTCAAATTTGCGGATTACTTGGAAGTTTTTTAAAACTTCTTCTTAAAGAAAAAGGAACTTTGCTAACTTTGATTTTCAAACCAACCACCATTGAAAGATACCTTAAAACATAGGGGAATGCGGAATCAGCTCGCGGAAGTGCTGATATCCAAAGGAATAACGGATAAAGTTGTATTAAACGCGATACGTGACATTCCTAGACATTTGTTTATGGACAGTAGTTTTGAAGGACACGCGTACCAAGACAAGGCTTTTCCCATTGCAGCTAACCAAACTATTTCTCAACCATACACGGTTGCTTTTCAAACACAACTTTTAGAGCTGAAACCTAATGAAACAGTTTTGGAAATAGGGACGGGGAGCGGTTACCAGACCGCTGTGCTATTAAAGTGTAAGGCTAAAGTCTTTACCATTGAAAGACAATTAGAGCTCTTCAAAAAAACAAGTCTTTTCTTTAAGAAAATGGGCTATCGACCTAAAAAATTTATTTTTGGCGATGGTTATAAGGGACTTCCGGAGAATGCTCCTTTTGACAAGATAATCGTAACCGCCGGGGCTCCAGAAGTGCCAAAAGCCTTGCTCTCACAATTAAAAGTAGGAGGTAGACTCGTTATACCAGTGGGTTTTGAAGAGCAAATAATGACACTTTATATTCGTGCAACGGCCAAAGAATTTGAGAAGAGCGAGTATGGTTCTTTTAAATTTGTTCCCTTACTAGAGGACAAGAATTGAGATTTAGTTGTTAAAACTTTTCTTTATACGTGCCAAATCTCTCTTGTTGTCACGGTCCTTTATGGATTCCCGTTTATCGTAAAGCTTTTTACCTTTTGCCAAAGCAATCTGCATTTTGGCAAGACCACGGTCATTTAGAAATAAATTTAGGGGCACAATGGTCAGTCCGGAAGCCTTCACTTCCTTGTACAATTTTTTTAATTCTCTTTTTTGAAGTAGGAGTTTTCGTTCTGCTTTTGGTTTATGGTTGAAATGCGAAGCATGGGAATACTCGTCAATTTGCATGTTTATAACAAAGAGTTCACCACGCTCATTGAATTCACAGAAACTTTCTGAAATAGAAGCTTTTCCATACCTAATAGATTTTATCTCCGTACCTGCTAATACAATTCCCGCCGTATACTTATCTAAAAGTTCGTATTCAAAACGTGCTTTCTTGTTTTTTATGTTGATGTTCTTCTGCATTATAAACAAAAATAGGAACAATTATAGAACCAGCTTTGATTTTAAAAAGAATTAAAGTGTTTCATTTGTAAAGAAATGATTTTAAATTGAACTTTTTTAGAAGTACGACTTATGTATAAAAGAATCGTTATTATTTGTTTGGTTGTGTTTTTTGGTTGTAAGGAGCATAACGAGGTGCTTTCTGCACAAGAAGTAATCGATAAGAGTATATCTGTATCTGGTGGGGAGTCCTATGTTTACAACAAAATTTCTTTTGATTTTAGGGGTATTACATATACTTCTACGCCTGTGGGCAATCAGAAAATTCTGACGAGACAATCACGAACAGATAGTACTGAAATATTGGACGTTAGATCTTTAGATGGATTTGAACGTTTTGTAAACGATTCCCTTGTTATTCTACCAGATACTTTAACTACAGCATATTCTAACGCAGTAAATTCAGTTCATTACTTTGCCTATTTGCCTTACGGGCTTAATGATAGGGCCGTTCAAAAGAGATACCTTGGTAAAACTAAAATAGGTCCCTCGGAATATTATGAAATAGAAGTTACGTTCAATGAAAATGGCGGTGGGGATGATTTTGATGACACCTATATTTATTGGTTCAATACCAAAACATTTAAGCCAGATTATTTAGCGTACGAGTTTCATGTTGATGGAGGGGGACAACGCTTCAGGGTTGCTTTTAATGAAAGAATAGTAGGAAATATACGCTTTGTAGATTATAAGAATTACAAAAGTAAAAACACAGATGTGCCCATTTCCAGCATTGATAGCCTTTACACTAATGAAAGTTTAGAGCTATTATCAGAGATTACACTGGATAACATAAAAGTTACTCCGGACAGTTACAATTAAATATAAGTTGAGTATCCGTAGCGGTATCATTAACCAACTGAACGATATAGAGATTACCATTTTCACTGTCATCTATTTGTGCATATTTATCTTCTCCAATAAGTTTGTTTACAAAATCTGGTGTCGTGTTACTATGGCCCACTACAAGAACCTTCTTTCCTAGATTATCAATTTTGAACTGTTCTATGTCTATTGTTCTTGGGTCATAGTACTGAACATCGATATTCTTTTTAACCGATGTGGGAGCAGCCGTCATTGAAGTTCTATTATAATCTGTAGAATAAATAGCATCTAGGTCTACTTCGCTCAGTATTTCTGCCCAGTGCATGGCACGTCCCAATCCTTTCTGAGTGAGTTCAGGATCTATATTTTCTGTATCACTTCGGTCTTTTTCAGCATGTCTTATCAGATAAAAAGTACTTGTTGTGGTGATTTCCTGAACATTATTTACGGGCTTATCTTCCTTACAGGAAAGAAAAAAGAGTATAAAACTTATCGTAAAAATCTTAATTGTTTTCATCTGTATATTTTGAAATGGTAATTATTAAAACTAAAATTACAGGAAAATAGTACTACACTAGGCTATTTTTTGTTTTTTTGCATATGAAAAATTTTTGTGGGGCACTTCTTATTACGTTTGTGGTTCTTGGTATTCATGCCCAAGAACCTCAATTACCAGGAGATTTTAGGCAGCAAAATCTCACGGATTATAATTCAAGTTTATTAAACCCTGCTTATTCCTTGGATAGGAATAATCCATCTTCAATAGCACTTTGGTCCAGATGGCAATGGCAGACCTTAGATGCAGACCCCACATCATTATTCATAAATTACACGACGCGTATAAATCCTATTTCTACGGCAGCAGTGGGATTTTTTCAACATAACACAGGAATATTTCTAAATACAGGTGCAGCCCTAAATTATGCCTATGAAATAGAATTAGGAACTAATACAACTCTTGGGGTTGGTTTAAATTTATTCGGATATCAACAAGAACTTGCTGATCAGCGGTTTTTTCAACCCAACCCTTTGCAACGTGCTCCGACGAATGATTTTATCTTACAGTTGGCTCCTGGTGTAAATTTAAGAGTAGATAAGTTTAGTATTGGCTTTGTTTCAGAAAACCTCTTCGATTACAATTTTACAACGAATGAACGTAACACTAGTCCCGAAGATAGAATGTTCTTTGGACTGGCCAGTTATGATATTCCCGTCGGTATTCTGAATTCAGATTCTAATTCGTTTTTACGTCCTGCGATCTATTTTAAAACCATTCCTGGGCTTGATACTCAGGTAGGATTTAATTCTGTATTGTCCACGAGTAAATTCTGGGCACAAGGAGGCTATAATAGTTTCTATGGAGTTTCTGGAGGCGCGGGTGGCCGTTTTTTCAAACGTTTGTCGATAGGTGCTATTGTAGAGTTTGGAATTGGTTCTGACTTAGATGGGCAAGACCCTTCTTTTGAAATAGTCACTGCTTATAAACTTGGGAAATTAGAAAAAGCATCAGAGAAGAAGATGGAAGAGGAGTTAATCGCTGCTGAAACCGAAAAAGAAGAGAAATTAAAAGAAGAATTGTCCAAAGCGGAAGAATTGGCAAAAAGAGAAAAACTCAAGGAGCAAAAACGTTTAGATAGGGAGCAAAAACGCCTTGACAAAGAAATTACGAGACAAACCAATGATTCTATTCAAGTTGCTAGCAGAAATGCCGAAGTTGCAGAAAGAGAATCAAGGAAAGAATTAAAAAGAAAATCAGATTCTATTAATACGGCTAAAGCTGCAGAAGCCTTAGCTGATAGGGAAGCGCTGAATCAACAAAGGAAAACAGATTCCATTCAAGCTGTTAAAAAGGCAAAAGAAACTGCACTGGCCTTAGCAAGACAACAGCGAAAAGATTCCATAGCTCAAGTTCAAACTGCTCTAGCCGAAGCTGCGGAGAAAAAGGCTCAATTAGAACGCTTGGCGCGTCAAAAAGAAGTGGTAACTCCGCAAGCGGGAGAGAAATACGAAGAAGTGGTAACCGAAGGCTTGTTAGAACCTGGTTATTACTTAATTGCCAATGTCTTCGGTACTAAACGCTATTTCTATGCATTTATGGCCGACTTAAAGAAGAAGGGGCTAGCTCCAAAATCTTTTTATAGAGAATTGAACAAATACAATTACGTCTATTTAAAGCGATTTGACTCCATTAATGAAGCAAGGGAAGCGAGAGATTCCAAGTTTAATGGGCAATATTCAGAAAAGATTTGGATTTTTAGAGTAGTGGGAGAATAATAAAGTTAAGTCAATACTTTCTTTTATGAAGCGTCTAAGTAGCTCACTAGAAATAAAGGTTTAGTTCTTTAACTCTTGCTTGATTAAGACATCGAGATAAGCAATTGTATTGTGTAAATACTTCCTGTCTTTTGATATAGTAGCCATAGTAATAGCCCCTTGTATCATAGTAATCAGTTGTTTTGCAAATTGAAGTGGTGATACTGGAATTTTAAATTCACCCGAATTAACACCGTTTTCTAAGACCAAAGCTAGCTTGCCTTCAATTTCCTTAACGGTTTCTCTAGAAGCCGCTGCAAGTAAATTATTGTTATGTTGTGCATCCACACCAACATTGAGTATGGGACAGCCTCCCATTTCTAAGGTGAAAATATCATATTTTTTATAAAAGTCTGTAAAGCTGTATACCTTATCCAATGCAGTTCCTGGATGATTAAGTTGCTCATCTACAGCAGCTAGTAAAATTTTACTATTGTATTCAAATGCGGAAAGCGCTAGCGCCTCCTTGTTTTCAAAGTTACCGTATAATGCTCCCTTGGTAAGTCCGGTAGCTTCGGTTAAATCGCTCATACTTGTGCCTATATAACCATGTTTGTTAAAGACGGGCGCCACTGTTTTTATGATATAGGCGGTAGTTCTTTCGGCTTTCGTAGACATGTGCGATGATTTTACACGAAGATAGAAAATCTATACTGTATGGTATATAATGTTAATAAAAAAAATGTCCTTTTGATAAAAAGGACATTTATATTCATCTTATTTATATAGTTAGACGACTAAATCGTCCTGATTACGAAATACGAGATTATTGTCAAAAGCGTCTAAAAGGATGATACTATCTGTTTTAATATCGCCGCTAAGCAAACCTTTGGATAAGCTATTAAGCACTTCTTTCTGCAAGGTTCTTTTAACTGGCCTCGCTCCATACTGCGGGTCAAAGCCTTTTTTAGAAAGATAGTCAATAGCGTCCTCAGTGGCATCCAATGTAATCTGTTGTTTCTCTAACATCTTTTTTAATGCCTCTAATTGAAGTCTTACGATTTCCTTGATATTATCTTCATTAAGAGGTGTGAACATTACAATATCATCTATCCTGTTCAAGAATTCTGGACGGATTAGTTTCTTTAGTAATCCAAGAACTTCTATTCTTGCGGCTTCAGTAGCACTATATGCATCAGTAGCATTTTCAAACTTTTCTTGAATGATTTCACTGCCCATATTACTGGTCATGATAATGATCGTATTTTTAAAATCGGCTATTCTACCTTTATTATCCGTAAGTCTTCCTTCGTCCAATACCTGTAGCAGAATATTAAAAGTATCCGGATGCGCTTTTTCAATCTCATCTAAAAGCACAACGGAATAGGGACGCCTGCGGACAGCTTCTGTCAACTGACCACCTTCATCATATCCTACATAACCCGGAGGAGCTCCTACCAATCTACTTACCGAATGTCTTTCCTGATATTCGCTCATATCAATTCTAGTCATGGCGCTCTCGTCATCAAAGAGGTAGGAGGCCAAGGTTTTTGCGAGTTCCGTCTTTCCTACGCCTGTTGTGCCAAGGAAAAGGAAAGAACCTATGGGTCTTTTGCTATCCTGCAAGCCCGCCCTGCTTCTTCGTATGGCATCGGAAACTGCCTCAATAGCCTCATCTTGCCCTACAACTCGTTTATGGAGAACCTCTTCTAGGTTCAATAGTTTTTCGCGTTCACTCTTGAGCATTTTAGTAACTGGTATTCCGGTCCATTTGGCCACTACTTCGGCAATATCCTCGTTGGTGACCTCTTCCTTGATCAAAGTACCGGAGTTCTGTTGCTCTTGCAACTCATCATGATATTTGGCAAGGTTTTCCTCGGCTTGTTTAATTTTTCCATAGCGCAGTTCCGCTACCTTTCCGTAATCACCGTTGCGTTCTGCTCGTTCCGCTTCAATTTTTAAGTCTTCAATTTCTTTTTTCGTTTTCTGGATATTGTCCACGACAGACTTTTCACTATCCCATTGCGCAAAAATTTCATTTCGCTCTTCTTTGATATTAGCGAGTTCTAAATTTAAAATCTGCATTTTAGCCTTGTCGTTTTCTCTTTTAATGGCTTCGATTTCAATTTCTAACTGCATAATTTTTCTATCCAAAACATCCAGTTCTTCTGGTTTCGAATTAATTTCCATTCGTAATTTAGAGGCAGCCTCGTCCATTAGGTCAATCGCCTTATCTGGCAGAAAACGATTGGTAATATAGCGTTGCGATAGTTCTACTGCCGCTATAACGGCTTCGTCCTTAATCCGTACTTTATGATGCGATTCATATTTTTCCTTTATCCCCCGGAGGATAGAGATAGCACTTTCCGTATCGGGTTGGTCTACTACAATTTTCTGAAATCGTCTTTCTAAAGCTTTGTCCTTTTCAAAGTATTTTTGATATTCATCTAAGGTAGTTGCTCCAATTGCCCTAAGTTCACCTCTGGCTAATGCAGGTTTTAAAATATTCGCCGCATCCATGGCACCCTCACCGCCACCAGCTCCTACGAGCGTATGTATTTCATCAATAAATAGTATGATTTCTCCTTCAGCATCGGTTACTTCTTTTATTACTGCTTTAAGTCGTTCCTCAAATTCGCCTTTATATTTAGCTCCCGCAATCAGTGCACCCATATCAAGGGAAAAGATAACTTTGTCCTTTAAATTTTCTGGAATATCTCCTTGAACTATTCTGTGCGCTAGACCTTCTGCTATCGCCGTTTTCCCTACACCGGGTTCACCGACTAACATAGGATTATTTTTAGTTCTACGGGATAATATTTGGAGTATGCGCCTTATCTCTTCGTCTCTTCCGATCACCGGGTCTAACTTTCCGCTATCTGCCAGTTCGTTAAGATTCTTAGCGTATTTATTTAAAGAATTATATGTTTCTTCTGCATTTTGGGAGGTCACATTTGTGCCTTTTCTTAGTTCCGTTATGGCCGAATCAATATTTTTTTCCGTTACTCCTTGATCTTTAAGGATTTGGGCTATTTTACTTTTTGATTTGAATATAGCCAAGAATAGATGCTCAATAGAAACATATTCATCTTCCATTTTCTTGGCGATGATAGTAGCTTCGTTGAGTGTCTTACCCGCCTCTTTGGAAAGCATGATATCACCACCTTCTACCTTTGGAAAGCTAAGCATCTCCTTATCAAGGATTTGTTGAATTAGACTAAAGTTAAGCCCAAGTTTTTTAATAATAAAAGGGATAACGTTTTCTTCAACCTGAGTGATCGCTTTGAAAATATGCTCATTTTCAATTTGCTGATGATTCATGGATTGCGCCAAAAGCTGGGCTTGCTGTATCGCCTCCTGTGATTTTATAGTAAAATTATTAAAGTTCATTATGTATATTTTTTAAATTGAATCTTATTTTTGAACTAGATAGGGCAACAATACGACCAATCTTATATTAAAGACAAAATGTCACTAAAAATAGGCTTTCACAAGACATTTAGTCACTTTTGTAAGGTTAACTAAAGTTAAAGACAAAAAGAAAAAAGAATTATGGGTTTATTCGGAGGTATTTTTGGAAAAGGAGAAGGGGAGCGTGGTGACAATAAACGGGAAATACCATGGATTGCATTATCCAATCTGGACCAGTTGGATGAAATTATTACTAAATCGTCTGGGAAACCGCAATTTATATTTAAGCATTCTACTACTTGTGGTATTAGTAGAATGGTATTGAATATGTTTAAATCCGGGTATGCTTTAGAACCTGGACAAGCAGATTTTTACTTTTTGGACTTACACGCATACCGAGAAGTTTCTAACGGTGTCGCTCAAAAATTTCAAGTAATGCATCAATCACCGCAATTACTTGTTATTAAGAATGGGGTAGTGGTTGCTCATGATTCCCATGGCGCTATATCAGAAATTGCTTTGGAACAGTATATATAAAAAAGGCTCCTGAACAGGAGCCTTTTTTTAGTTGAACTGCTGTCTTTGCAGAATATTCTTTAGATTATTTTTTAAATCCTCACCAGCGTCGTAAACCATTTGTTCATTAGTGGGAAAAGGTACCCGCGCTAATTGTAAAAGGGATATTAAATCATTGTCCAACGCCCTTTTATCTCCGTCGTAGTTGGCATATACGTGTTCAAAAACAAATTCACTCGCTAAAGGATATTGATTTATTTGCTGTTGCTTTTTTAAATCTGTAAAACTAACTACACCAGTGACCTGAGCACTTTTAAATTGAGTAAATTGATAGAAATCTGCCTTTACGGTCTTAAATTTATCTATTTTTATTTTATTGCCAAGACTATCTTTTACCACATTTCCTTTTTGGTCGCGCGCATATTTAAAACCATCTTTAATTTGCTTTTCCTTGATAATTTGTCTTTCATTAATCTGCTCAGGAGAAATATTTATATCTTGAAATGCAACCTCCATTAAGTAATCATAATCTTGACTAGTTGTCTTGTTGGTATGATATTCGGTCCAAAGATTATTCAAACCAAAAGTATTGAGGTTCAAAAGTTCTTCCTCTAATCTTGTTGGTATTACCTTATCGGTACCATTATTCATTTCTACCAAAACGTAATCAATACCATTTCTGTAAGCGATATTCATCTTTTGAACGGCATCTTTAAAATTGGGGTTCAGTTCTTCTAAATACTTCAAGTCTTGATAGGCTTTTCTATAATCTACTTTATGAACAGCATTTTCTAAGAGTACCGTGGCATTGTCATAAAGATAAACGGATAACTCGTCCTTGGCAGCCAATAGACTCGTATCGTAATTATTAAAATTGAACTGTGCAGTCCTATTTTCATCAAATAATTGCAGCGGCAACAATGGTCTAATCTGTTGTTGAATAGATTTTAACCTAGAATATGTGTTATAAACTTCTTCTAAATTTGCGGGATTCCCGTCTTTTTTCAGAAATTTAATGTGTTGAAGTTCTCTCTGCGTATTTTTTTCATACGCTTCCTCTAACATCGCAATAAAAGGCTGATTCCCTTTTTTGTTCTTATTTTCTACGATGTTATTAATTGCCTTTTGAATAGCCTTATCATAATTTCCCGTATTCAGGGCTTCCTGCGTCTTTTTTACGCCACTACAAGAACATAAAAAAGCGAATACACTGTAAAGTAGAATTTTTTTCATGGCTAAAATATTTAAAGTTTCATAGCTTATTTCAATAGCTATGCCATAATTGGTTTTTGCTATAACGTAAAAGGATAAAGAATAGTACAAAATCGTTTAAATGCACCATACTAGTTTTTCTAAAGAATTATGAGCATCGTTCTAGTTGTTAACTTCTGTTTAATAAATTCTTTTTTCAAAAGATGTATTTACTACCAATTACCACTAGGTATTTGTATTTTTATACCTTATTAACAATTACAAAAGCTATGCAAAGGGATAATCGCATTTTTGATTTAATAGAAGAAGAAAGACAACGCCAAATAGAGGGTATAGAGTTGATTGCATCTGAAAATTTTACAAGCCCACAGGTCATGGAGGCATCTGGTTCTGTATTAACGAACAAGTATGCGGAAGGATATCCCGGCAAGAGATACTATGGAGGTTGCGAGGTTGTGGATAAGGTAGAGCAATTGGCCATAGATAGGGCAAAGGAATTATTCGGCGCTGCTTACGCCAATGTTCAACCACATTCTGGGTCACAGGCCAACGCGGCGGTATATCATGCCTGTTTAAAGCCTGGGGATACTATTTTAGGATTTGATTTATCCCATGGTGGACACCTTACTCATGGGTCTCCGGTTAATTTTTCAGGTAGACTATATAATCCTGTTTTCTATGGTGTAGATGAAGCTACTGGATTGCTTAATTATGATAAAATTCAAGAAATAGCTTTAAAGGAAAGACCGAAATTAATTATAGCCGGTGCTTCGGCATATTCCAGAGATATGGATTTTAAGAAATTCAGGGAAATAGCGGATAGTGTTGATGCATTGTTACTCGCTGATATCTCGCATCCTTCGGGGCTAATCGCAAAGGGATTATTGAACAATCCATTACCACATTGCCATATAGTTACCACAACAACACATAAAACATTAAGGGGCCCACGTGGAGGACTTATTCTAATGGGCAACGATTTTGAAAACCCCTTTGGCATACGATTGAAAAATGGAAATTTAAGAAAAATGTCCGCTTTGCTAGATTTGGCTGTTTTTCCAGGGAATCAAGGAGGTCCGTTAGAACATATTATTGCGGCCAAAGCAGTTGCTTTCGGTGAGTGTCTTACCCCGGAATTTGGTCAGTACATGGAACAGGTGAAAAAGAATGCCGATGCTATGGCAAAGGCGTTCGTTGCTAAAGATTACCACATCATATCAGGAGGTACTGACAATCATATGATGCTTATAGATTTACGTAATAAGAATATATCTGGAAAAGATGCGGAAAAGGCTTTAGTTTTAGCTGATATCACAGCAAATAAGAATATGGTTCCGTTCGATGATAAATCACCTTTTGTTACATCCGGTATTAGGTTTGGCACACCCGCCATTACTACTAGAGGTCTTCTTGAAAGTGATATGGAAGTTATCGTATCTCTAATAGACCGGGTAATTACAAATCCAGAAGATAGTGCTGTAATTAACGGAGTTAAGAAAGAGGTCAACGCTATGATGGGAAATAGACCTATTTTTAATGAGCTTCAAAATGCATAAACAAGGAAATTCTTAATGCATGGATAAGTCTAGGTCAGCTGGGATAAACGTATTCCTATTCAAGTCATAGATTAGCGCATCTTCCTGATTTTCAAGATAAATACCCCAAAAGTCAAAATAGCTTTGGGGTTTTTTATTTTGTGTATTTAATGGAGGGTTCTCGATATCATCTTCAAACACAGGAACAAAAATCTCATAAGGTTGTTGTTTCAACCCTTGGGTGAAATAAATATAGTGGTTTGCAAGTTCTGTAAGAATATCGTTGAACTGTTGAAGTATACTTCTATCTGTTATACGTTTTATAATGATACTGGTATCATTTAGGAAAAGGGTTAGTTCTTCTATATCTAAATAGATGCTATTTTGCGCTGCTAAATGATTAAAACCTGTAAGTAGAGGAGAATCTATTATATTGGTACTCTTTCCCCATCTGTTCTTATTGAAATGTGCAAGCATCTCTAATAAATCAATGGAACAAGTCATATCCAGTGCCATGTCTATACCTTGGTCATTAATATTATAATTCCTGAGGGAGATTTTAGAAAAATAGTGAAACTCAAGAAAATCTAAATAGTTGTCTAAACCATTAATTCCTATGTTAGTTTTTTGCTGGAAAAATTCTGAGGGATTTTGGTTGTTTAAATTGGACGACATAGCAATTGAAATTATTTATAACCTATTATAAAGGTAGGTTTAATAAAATTTCATTCGACCAAGGAAAACCTTAGATTTTCGGAGGATATTATGATATAATGATAGAAATAAGAATTTTTCATAAGAAAAAAACTACAAAAAACAAGTATTTACTTACAACTATAAAAACCCTCTTTTTCTAGCTTCTTCTATTAGCGCTAAATCATTTCCATTTTTTATACCGAAAATGGCCTTTAATTGTCGCTTTCTGGCCTCTACGGTCGTATTTGCGGAAGATATTAAAGGACCAATATCTCTGGTATTTACACCTAGGGACAAATGATAAAGTATCTTTTGATCCTGATCGTCTATAATGATAGTATTGGCCATTTTTTTTCTAATAGCCACCAACGCGCTAGACGTATAATATGGTGGACTTTTTATAACAGTCTCTACCATAGTTTTTAGCGATAATTCGTCTATTTCCGATTTTACCATATACCCATCCGGATTTACAATTTTGAAAATATTGTTAATTCTATAATTATCGCTGAAAGAGGACATAAAGACTATTTTAGAATCAGGGACAACTTTTCGCGCTAAAACACCTAAGTTTACTCCAGTTCTTGGGTCTTTAGAGCCTGCAGGAAATAGTTGAATGTCTAATAGTATAATATCATAGGGAATGGATTTAGCTGAAAGCTCAATCTTTTCCTTCGCTTTATCAAAACTTTTCGCAATTTCTACTTTTACTTCAAATCCCTCAAATTCTGAATCCTCTAGAATATACTTGTATCCCAAAGTGGTCATTTCGTGATCATCTACCGCTAAAATCCGTATGGTGTCCATTTTTTAATACAATTGGTAATAACTTAAACGTCTTGTAAAAGATCTTTAGTATTTTCTTTGAGCAAAGAATCATCTTCTAAAGGAATAAAAACCGTTATCGTTGTTCCGGTTCCGGGTTTTGAACTAATTTTCCATTTGCCCTTTAATTTATGGGTTCTTGACCTTATGTTACGCATGCCAATACCTTTTTTTTCCTTTTCGAACTTAAAACCAACCCCATCATCTCTCATCGTAACGATAAATTCATCGCCCACTCTTTCAAAGTTAACAAAGAAATTAGTACAATTCGCATGTTTTAGTGCGTTTTGTAGGGTTTCCTGTATAATGCGGTATACATTAATTTTTATATCGCCCACCAAGCTATCCCAGTCTTCGTCTTCATCATAGTTAAAGAAGGTATTAATAGGAGGGTCTCCCTTCGTTGATTGCAGTAAACCTTCTATTGAATTTACAAAATTGTGTATTCTTCTATAGGCAGAATGGCTCAGCTCATGAGATATGGAGCGAATTTCGTTTTCAACGCCTTTTAAAGCACTTATTGCGGACGAGCGCTCTGTAATAGCTTCTGAACTTGTTTTTTTATTCAGACCAGTTAGAACCATACGAGCTCCCAGCATTTTACCTAGCACCCCATCATGTAATTCCTCTGAAATCCGTTTTTGTTCCATTCGCTTCACTTCATTTACCTTTTGTTTTTGAGCAAGCATTAGGTTGAATATTTCCTCGTTGTTCTCTTGTTGTTGTTGCAGAAAACGTAGTTTTTGATTTCTTGCTCGTTGGTTGATGATGATATATACAGAAACTCCCAATAAAAAGAAACCTAAGGCAATACCCGTCCACATTTGCTTTTGTTGGTTGAGCAATTCTTTTTCTTCGGACAGCTCTATATTTTCTGCAATAAACTCGTCCGTTTCAAAGCGGATACGTGCAAATTTGTTACGAATTTTACGTTCCTCTAGTTGTAAACTATCATTTAAGTTAATATACTCTTGCGCATAGCTAGAAGCGTTTTTGGTGTCAATGTTGGCTAAAAACGCAAAGTTTTCTAAAATTCGTTTGTTGTTGTTGTTTTCTTTCGCCGCACGCATAGATTTCTCTGCCCAATTGATGCTGGCGCTAGTGTCTTTTTGCAGCAAACTCAACTCCGCCATACTGTAATACGAAGAAACCAAGCTACCTGATTCTAAACTATCGTTTATAATAATAGAACGTTTTATTTTATCTTCTGTACCTACGGTATCACCAATACGGATTTTACAAAGGGCTAAGTTATTTAGGGTTTTGGCATATAGTTTAAGGTTTATTTTATCTACATTGGGCGTACCCAATACCTCTTCAAATTTTTCGATAGCTTTATCATAGGCTCCACTTTCCCTGTAAACAATACCAACGTTGTTCTTGACCTGTAGGAGATAAAACGAATTGTTTTTTAGCTTATTGGCATAAGAAAGTGCTTCGTTGTAATAGGTTACGGCCCTAGAGTATTGTTTTAGATCTTCTGAAACTATACCTAAGTCTTTATAGGCGTTGAAAAGGTCTCGATTACTACCCGATTGCTTTAGTCGTTCAATAGCTAAAATGAGATTAGTTTCGGCACCTACGTAATCCTTAATACTTTCCTGAATACTTGATATATATAGTAGTAATTTTCCCGAATTCAAATGGTCACTTTTCTGCTCGAATATTTCCTGAGCCTCTAAGTAATTGTAATAGGCACTATCTAAAACTTTCTTTCTTCTAAAAAATACCGCTAAATCCCAGTGAGCTTCCGCCAATAGAACAGAATCATTTGTTTTGCGACCTAGATCTATTGCAGAACGGTTTATCTTTCGAAACAAAGCCGTGTCTTTCGAACGGATTCCTCTAAAAGATAGCTTAGAAATGAGTTTAAGTTTTAATTGTTGATTTTTTACTGATTTTGCATAATCATAGGCCTGTTCTAACCAATAAAAATCATCATTTGAAGTAACAGATTTATTTTGAAATGATTGTATAAGTCTATTAATACTATCATTTGTAATTTTAATTTCTATTGTTTTTTTTTCTTGTCCAAGGGCCAAATATCCTAGTAATGTTAGGAATGCCAAAAGTGTCTTTAGCTTTATGTTCTGTTCTATGTGTTTTCTGTTTAACATCTAGTACAAGATAGAAAAAAGCCCTGAAGAAAATCTTCAAGGCTTTTAATATCTTCAAAAATTAATTTTAAGTATTTTTTTCTTTTCCCCTATCATCCTCTGTTCCAGAACAATCATCACAAGCTAGCATCGTACTAATATCATTCAAAAAATCGAACTCATTCGTATTGCTATCCACTACAAAAGTAGTTACCCCAAATGCCATTGCTGCTACTGCGAAAATGCTAATTACTTTTTTCATTTTAATTTATTTTTAGGTTTGTATAATTTCTATTATACTACCAAAGTAATAAGCGTAGCAATGTAAATGCGGCAATTGGAGCGCCAACTAGTGGATGGGTGTCATCTATGAGTAAATGACTTATTTTTGAGAGAATTTATTAATTTAAGTTGGAAACCGAGTTCTGGGACAGTAGTTTTTTAAGTGCTTCCATATTCGTTCTATAGGATTTTGAAAAAGGAAGGCTTTTATTCACTTTCTTTAAAGCGCAAATTGATTTTCCAAAATTTATTCTAGAGACATAGTCCGTATTAACGATATAGCTTTGGTGAATACGCACAAAGTTTTTTGGAAGTTGTTTTTCAAATGTTTTTAATGTTTTGTAGGCGTGGGTTACCGTTCCGCCCTTCATGTGAAACTCCGTGGTATTATTATCGGCTTGTAAGTAAAGGATATCAGTTGTGTCCAAGTATTGGAAATCATTATAGGATTTAAGACATATGGTCTGGGGTGTGGTTTCTTTGGGTAGTCTTTTCCTTAACTTTAATAATGACTTTCGAATATCAAATTCATTATAAGGCTGCAACCAATAATCAAAAAAATGATTTTTAATGGCTTCATAGGCGTGCTCCTTTGTCTTGGCTATACCTATAATGATGGGAACAGTAGTAACGTACTGATGTAGTTCAACGACCATTTGAAATAGGGCAGTGGCCTTGTCGTTTAAATTGACGAAAATAATATCAGGACTATACTTTAGGATATTGTTAAGGCCATCGGATGGTGTCTTCAGGTTTCCCACACAGCTAAAGTCACCATACTCGTCCAAAAATGCCTGTAACTGCAAATTTGAGACCGCATCGGAGTCTATGATACTGTAATTATATTCCAAAATAAATAATGTTCTATAGCAAGTTAGTAATTGCATAAACTAAATTGACCTAGAAAAACCTTATAAAAATGGAGGATATTATGATAAAATGAGATTCAAAACCTAAATTGAAAGAAAAAACTTTCAAAATAGTCAGTCTTGTTCTTTGATGCTAGCTTGGTAAGCACCCAAATCTGGATTGGATGTTCGGTTCGTACCGAGAATATCTAGTGGTATTTCTGCGGAGAATAATGGATTTCCTAGGTCAATAACCTCAGCTTCAAGACCTATTCTAAAATCGTTTGTATTTGTTCCAAAATAATCTAATTCCCCGGCTAGAATTACAGTATCATAATTCGAGTTATTTTCAAAATCATACAAAGGGTTATTTTGAAACTGATTGGCAATGTCATTGAACTTTATATAACAGTTGGTGAAACTATAGTTAAAATCGTCTTCCCCGTTTGAAGTTAGCGCAAGTTCTGTGGAACCATTTCCAGAAATAATACAATTTTTGAAATCGGCCCTTGTTAAATCAGCCCCACTGTTATTGCCCAGGCTTGGGATAAAATTATCAATTTCTAAGGCAGCATCAATTCTAAACCCATTACTCCAATAGTTAGCGATAGTACTGTGGGTAAAGGAATAGTCACCACCAAGGCTACAATATAATGAGGAAGAACCCGATGAACCTAAAACCAAATTCGCTGCTTGAACAAAAGCTGTTTCCGCCCATATATTATGACTTGAGTTATTGTATATCTGACTGTTATCCATAGTTAAGGTAGGTGTCGCAAGAGTTCCATCACCCTCAATAAATAGACCAACTGTACCATTTTTGATAGTAGTATATGAAATTTTATTCGCTGTACTTCCCGCTGCTATCCAGATACCTGACCATTGCCCTGGGATATCCGAAAAACTTGGTTCTAATCGGTCACCTTCAAAAACAACCTCATTTTCCAATAGTTCTTTATCCGCGCTTAGCGCACCATTAATACTTATAGTACCACCTTCTTTGACCAATAAGCCAGAATCTTTATGAAAATGTATTCTTGCACCTGGGTCTATAACTAATTCTTTTTCTTCTGGAACAACGGCAAAACCATAGATGACATATGGTTTTTCATTAGTGAAATTTAATTGGTTATCATCAAGGTTAAAACCTTCAACTTGTATTGGATTTCCATCTTCATCAAAATCTAGGGTAATCTTTTCCGTTTCGCCGTTAGCATCCGTTTCAGGGAATAAAAATATAGCGTCCTTCACGAGTGTCACGAGCTGGACCTCCTGCATATTTATGTCATTGTCAAATTGAATTGCGTCCGTGTAGAGTAGCATATTCAAATCATTATCGGTAATATCCACTGTGGTTTCAATGAAAATAAAGAGACTATCTAAGGCATTTAGAGGTATGTCTTGAAATGTTTTACCCGCTGCACCATCCACATTTAGTCTATATGAGCTTGTTATACCGTTCTGCAGTCCAATAGACGGAATTACGATATCATCCCTAGTAGTATTATATACTTTAAGAGTATAAGTGCTACTGCCTATGTTACTAAAAACAGTGTCTAGGTAAACTGTGTCTTTAGAAAAGGAAAGATTACCTGCGCTGGGAGCGTATTCAAAATCCTTTCTACAAGAGCTGCACCATAGCAATAATGCTGTTAAAAAAAATACTAAATGAAGTTTAATGCGCAATTTTAAAGTTTTTACGAAAATATTTCTTTAATCTCTTCTGAGATTCTGATAGGCCGCAAACTTCGCCTATTGAGCAAGCACCATTCTGTATTTGAACGAACTAAAAGACTATTTGTTATGCTATTGTACATTTCAACGACACGCGTGCATTTAGCACCGCTACTTTCTTTAATGTGGGTTTTTAATAAGATAGAGTCGTTGAAAACGGCAGCAGATTTATATTCTATATGGTGGGTCATTACTACCCAGATTACTTTTTCTTGGATGTTATTTGGAGCTTTCTCGACCCAATGTTCCTTGGAGATATCCTGTATCCATTGCACATAACGTACATTGTTCACATGATTTAAATCGTCCAAATCTTCCTTGGAGACTACAATCTCCTTTTGATAGAAAGACATCTTACTTTTTGTGAATTTGAACTTCGAACAATTTATCCCAGTCCTTACCGGTCACAAAAAAAGATTTTCGTGTAGGATGGTAGGCTATTCCATTCAGTACGTTATCGGTTGCCACCCAAGTATCGGTTTTGGTTACTTTATCGCTTAATCCTCCAAAATTGATAACACCCTCTATTGCGCCACTGTTACTATCAATAATCATAACACTTGGCTTTTGGTATACATTGGCATATAATTTTCCATCCACATATTCTAGCTCATTGGCCTTATTGAACACGGATGAATTGGTTACTGTTTCAATATATCCTTCTTCAACGAGGGTTTCAGGATTCAAGGTCCATATTTTTTCTGTACCGTCGCTTTTATAAATCTTCGAACCATCGTTGGCCAAACCCCAACCTTCTCTACTTTTTCCATACTGGAAATTGTCCAGTTTTTTTAGTCCGTTTACATCATAAATGAAACCCAATCCGCTTTGCCAGGTTAATTGATATATTTTATTATTCAAGATGGTGATTCCTTCACCAAAATAGGTTTTATCTAAATCTATTTGCTGAAAGACTTTACCTGTCTTAAAATCTAACTTTCTCAAAAAGGAACGCCCCCTTTTCCCTGTACTTTCATACAAAGTATCGTTATAAAACTCTAAACCCTGTGTATAGGAATTGGTATCATGTGGATATTCATTTAATATGGTATAGGTATATATTTCTGGAGCGCTAGCGGCAAGTATTTTAATTTTTTTGGTAACACTTACGGTATTTCCTTCATAAGTTACGGTGGCCTTTAACTCTTTATTACCAAGTTTAGTAACATTAAGGTTAATCTCGTTCCCGTCTACTGGTATTTCATTTTCGTCTAGCGAATAAACGATGCTGTCTATGGTCTTATCTTTTATATTTTTTACACTTATGCCAAGCACATCATTTTGCTTAACTGTGTTGGTATTTCCTTCCAAAACAATTTCAAATAGTGATGATGGTTTTTGATTTCCACTGCCGCAAGCCATAAAAAGCAATATGATGATACTGATAAAGAAGGGTTTAAATTGGGTCATAGAAATTTTTGTTATTAAACGACGAAACAAGGTGGGTTGTTTTTAAGGTCAAAAAAACTTTAAACAGCAATTTATTCATAAAATTTAGAATGTAAAAAGGATTGGGAAAGTTTTAAAAGATTGTATATTTGCAGCTGGCAAGTCCTACACGACCAGCTCCTGTAGAATCCCCCAGGGTGGGAACGCAGCAAGGGTATATGGTTGTAGCGGTGCGATGTAGGTAGCTTGCCTTTTTTTGTGCGCAAAAGTCAAGGAATTATCTTCTTTTAAACATCAATATTTCACTATTCCATCTGTATAGTAAACTACTCTTTTTTAACTTTTTTTATAGATAGAATCATCTGAATTTAATTCATTAATTTGCAACGATAATGGAGCAGAAAGTCATACTTATAACAGGAGGTTCTTCAGGAATAGGAAGGGCGATAGGAGGGTACCTTACTTCAAAAAATTTTAAGGTATATGGCACTACGCGAAATTTAAAGAGGCATCAGGGGTTTTCTGATTTTAAGTTGTTGGAAATGGATGTTAGGAATCCAGAAAGTATCCAAAATGCCGTTTCCGAATTAATTGCAAAAGAAGCAAGATTAGATGTACTGATAAATAATGCGGGCATTGGCATTACCGGGCCTTTAGAGGAAACACCGAACCAAGAAGTTTTAAATGCATTCGACACCAATTTTAACGGGCCTTTAAATGTTATTAAAGCAGTACTTCCGCAGATGCGTATTCAAAAAGCGGGATTGATTATTAATATTACTTCTATTGCCGGATATATGGGCCTTCCCTTTAGAGGTATCTATTCCGCAACAAAAGGAGCTATGGAAGTTATTTCTGAAAGCCTGCGCATGGAAACCAAAGACTTTGGTATTCATGTAACGAGCTTAGCTCCTGGCGATTTTGCAACTAATATAGCATCAGGGCGTTATCATGCACCTATTTTAGACAATTCACCTTATAAGGAAAACTACGCCAAAACATTAAAATTAATAGATGAAGATGTAGATGGTGGGGGCAATCCTTTGTTGGTGGCGAAAAAAATTCTTAAAATAATCAATGCAAAAAAGCCCAAAGTACATTACAAAGTTGGTTCTTTTTTACAGCGCTTTTCCGTAGTGTTAAAGCGAATTTTACCAGATACCTGGTATGAGAAACTCATTTTAAATCATAGCGGTTTATAAAAGAGTCTTGGCTGGCGTAGTAAACAGTCAAAAACTTAAAGTCTTTGGTAAATATTGGAGAATGCATCAACAATAACGGCATTATCCGTTACAATACACTTGTTCATGGGATATATGACTAACTGATTGGTAATGCCTTCGTAATCGTCTGTTCTAAATTGTGTAGCAGTATCTAATTCGAAGTTTTTTATAATACCCTCCCAATTACTCTTTTCTGTTTTAATGTTGATGCCAATAAAAGTGTGGTCTTCCTTTAACTTTTCTAACTTTTTAACTCGCTTAAAAATGTTCTGATAATGATTTTTGTTCGTAGCGGACCAAAAATAGAAAACTACTTTCTTATCCTTGGAAATTTCTGGTAAAGTCGTTGTGCTTTCATCAAATGCAATTACAGATATAGTAGGTATCTCTTTTTGAGGTTGAATATTTCTTATTCCGTTGTACAAGTTTTCAATTTCCTCAATGTGCATATTATTTTGTGAAACTTTCTCAAATTCTTCTAAGAAAACCTTGTTGTTTTCTGGTGCATCGTGTTCTTTAAGTAAGTAATTAAAGGCGACATTTCTAAACAGATTATCGCGTAATTCTTTTTCAACCACCAAACTATCAATGACATGTAATTTATGTTTATTGAAATGTAATTGATTATTCACCACATCGCCCTTTATTCCGCAAGAATTGGAACAGGTCATATAAGACAGATTTCCAAAGTGCGATTTCATAAAATCGTAATAAGGTCTTAGGTAAATTAAGTTTTCGTTATTGTAGTCGATATCCTTTCGGTATTCATAAAAAGTATCGGTAATAGCGTGAATGGTATTTTCCCTAAGTTTCCTCTTGTGCTCAAAAGGATATATTTCCATGTAGCCATAATAGGTGTAATTAATACTAGCCTTAGCAATTTCATAAGCCTTATCGGACAATCCGTATTCTAACTTAATTGCATCAAGCGCTTTAATCTTGTTGGCCGCTAACACTTCAATTTCTCTTTGAAAATCATCCGCTTCATAATTGAAATACTCACTTCTAATTACCCGCTCTTCTTCCTCGTTAAGCAAAAACAGCTCTAATAAGAAATTGTTAACCTCTTCGTTTGTTCCAGAAAAAACTAGAGATTCATCAAAATCCTGAGTATTTAAACGCACCAATAAAGTGTCTCCTTTTTCAAGATAAACATATTGATATTCTGGTGCGTGGCTAAAATGGTAGAGCCCATCGTCTATCACGTCCAAATCAAACGAAAACCTATTGCTTCCGTCCAACTTAGCGGAATCGATAACGGCTCCCCCTTTGAAAAGTACTACATACTCATCCGTAGGGTTAACGATTTCACCTGTAAAAAATATGGCGTTTGACGTTGATTTGTTGGATTCACATGCAAGACAACCAAGAATAAGTAATAGAAGTAAATATCTATTCATACACAGTTTCAGTAAAATGTGTGGTAAAATTAAACAACCGACTAGTTGCACCCTGTTAATAGCTAGTTAAATGTTAGGGGTTTAAGTTATACGGTAAGTTAAAGTAGATGGAGTACTAGTTTGTTGGTTTTAGCCCTTAAAATTCTGTATTTTTGCACGGATTTTAAAAAAGTTGTCTATGTTATCTGTTTCTAATCTATCGGTTCAATTTGGAAAAAGAATTTTGTTCGATGAAGTAAATGTCTCCTTCACACAAGGCAATTGCTATGGCATAATCGGGGCCAATGGCGCAGGAAAATCCACTTTCTTGAAAATACTCGGAGGTCATATAGAACCAACATCGGGCCATGTTCATTTAGAACCAGGTAAGAGAATGTCTATTCTAGAGCAGAATCATAATGCTTCCGATGCGTTTACAGTACTTGAAACAGTCGTAAAGGGGAATAAGCCACTTTATGAAATTAAGAAGGAAATTGATGCGCTATATGCAGATTATGATGATAAAAATGCGGATAGGATAGGGGAGTTGCAGGTACAATTTGAGGAAATGAACGGTTGGAACGCTGATAGTAATGCAGCAGCCTTGCTTTCTAACTTAGGAATAAACGAAGAGCTACATTATACCATGATGGCCGATTTGGACTCAAAACTTAAAGTGCGCGTGTTATTGGCACAGGCCCTATTCGGAAGTCCGGATGTGCTAATTATGGATGAACCTACCAATGACCTGGATTATGAGACCATCAACTGGTTAGAGAATTTTTTAGCTGATTATGAAAATACGGTTATCGTCGTTTCCCATGACCGTCACTTCTTAGATACTGTTTGTACACATATAGGAGATATAGATTTTGGAAAGTTAAATCTCTATTCCGGAAATTATACTTTTTGGTATGAAAGTAGTCAATTGGCAGCAAGGCAAAGAGCACAGCAAAACAAAAAATCAGAAGAGAAGGCGAAGGAATTACAGGAGTTTATTATGCGATTTAGCGCAAACGTAGCTAAAAGTAAGCAGGCAACCTCTAGAAAGAAAATGTTGTCTAAACTTAAGGTAGATGATATAAAACCTTCTAGCCGAAGATACCCGGCCATTATTTTTGATAGGGAACGTGAGGCTGGCGATCAAATATTGAATGTAGAAGGACTCTCGGCTACTTCTGATGATGGCGATTTATTATTTGAAAACATCAATTTAAACCTTGCTAAAGGAGATAAGGTCGCTATTATCTCTAGAGATTCTAGGGCAACTACTGCTTTTTACGAAATAATCAATGGTAATAAAAAGGCTGACAAGGGTACTTTTCAATGGGGTGTTACCACCACGCAATCCTACCTTCCTGCAGATAATTCCCATTTCTTTACCAGTAACAATAATTTGGTAGACTGGTTACGGCAATGGGCCAAAACCGAAGAAGAGCGAGAAGAGGTTTATATAAGAGGATTTTTAGGTAAAATGCTATTTAGCGGTGAAGAGGCGCTAAAGAAATGTACGGTTCTTTCTGGTGGAGAAAAGGTAAGATGTATGCTAAGTAGAATGATGATGCTTAGGGCTAATGTTTTAATGCTAGATGAGCCAACGAATCACCTCGACTTAGAAAGTATTACAGCGTTCAATAATTCTTTGAAAAATTTCAAGGGAACGGTAATGTTTACAACACATGACCATGAATTTGCACAAACCGTCGCCAATAGAATAGTAGAATTGACCCCAAAAGGCAACATTGACCGCTATTCCACGTTTGATGAGTATATGTCTGACAAGGCATTAAAGGAGCAGCGCAGTAAAATGTATACTGTTCCCGCATAATAGAAGTTGAACCCAAATTCTTGCTTTTATGAAAACCTACACCTTCGCGGTCGGCTTTATGCTGACGGTCCTTTTCGTTGCTTGCAGTAAAACTTCGGATGAATCTACAAGCGAAAACACGAACTTTAGCAGTTCGGACTATGGTATATTATTACAAGGTTCTACAGAATTGAATAGCACGCTTCTTAGTTTTGATGGAAGTGAATTACAATTGAGCGAAGCACAAAATGGATTTACTGGAATCGAAATACCGGAAATAAGTTATCGGGATAAATACGAATATAGTTTTTATAAGAAGACAGGAAATTGCGCAGGTGAAGTTTTGGTGTACGATTTTAAGAAAAATTTGGAAACCTCATTTTCGGTTTTTTCAGATCTAGGGATGTGTAACCTTACCATAGGAAGTATCGCCCATGATGATGATACCGTATTTTTATCCTATATGATTGAGTCTACAGGGAAGGAAAAGAAATATTTCATACGTTTCATTGATAAGAATTCAGGAAATTTCGTTTATGAAGATATAGAAATACCAATGCCACCGACTCAAATGGTTGCCTCGAACGATCGGCTATTCGTCTTAATGGTCGATTTAGGAAATACGGAAGAAAATTACGTTTCCGTAATACAAAAATCAACAAAGGAAACGATTCATGAAATGGGGCTAGGTATGGATGTTGGTACAATGTTCGTTAAACCGGACGGCAATATTATAATTAGTTATCCTACGCTTCATACTACTTTGGACTCAAATAATTTAACTGTAGCTTATACCCAATATGGGGAGGGTGCCCAGCCCATGTTTTTCAATTCAATGGCAATTTCTTTTGATGCCTCCGAAAAGATGTACTACACTATGAAAACAAGCGATGGCGGAAGAATACCAGCAGTATATAATTTTGACACTAGTACAGCGGTACTATATTATTTTGAGAATTTTTTGACTACCGCTCAACTCGATGTTGAATATAATGTTGACTATACTACTGCCGTCGGTTATGACCAAAAGAATGATTTAATTCTTGTAGGCTATAAAAAGAAAGGACAAGAAAATGAAGGTGGCATTTTAAGAATTTCACCTGCTCCTGATTTCTCGTTTATTGACAACTATGACCTTATCGGAGTTCCTTTGGCAATTTTCGATTTGTAATGCATATACCTGTGGTCTCAAACATTGAAATATTTACTATTCCAAATTGCAGGATTGAAATTTTTCCCTAAAGCAAAGCCATAAAATATTACTACGGACGCTATACATTTGAACATAAAGAAATATATAATCCAAAATTCTACCGCGGAATCAGATTTTGAGAATAAACCGTTGGGAACTAACAGAGTTACCAAGTAGCTTATCGCTAATACAAGGGCAGTTAAATTCACAATGTTTTTAAAAGGCCACATAAGCGCTTTTCTCAAGGGATGTAAATCATTACCCCACTGATGTATCAGATAAAAATAATTGTTCGCTATAGGAGCAAAAAGTAAAGGATCGTCTTTGTCCTCTAATTTAAAAAGCTTAGACGGGGCAATTATTTTAAAACCTTTCAACTCTAGGTCATGCTCGTTCTCCAAAGATTTTATTTTAGATAGGGCCTCTACTGGGATTTCCCCCTTAAAATATTTAGAATCTAAAAATCGTAACCTGTAGTTTATACAGATGTTCTTGATTTCATCAATATGAAATATTCTAGAAGTTTCCAGAAGGTCAAAGTCAAAGTTATTTACAGGCGTGTGTTTACCTTTTGCAATATTTTGTGCTATTCGGTCATGATTGGCATCTACTTCTCTTAGGATATCATGAACCTGTGATAATATTTCAGTTTCCGACCTGGAATGCTTTAATCTTTCCAGGTTCAGTTTTTCCCGAACATTCGTTTTACGTAGTAACATTTTTCTTTTCTTTTAGCAATTGTATCAAAGTTAGCCAATAAAAGATTTCAATGAAATTCTGTTTAACATTCTAAAATGTTAAAATTATGTTAAATTAATTGACGTGGTTGAATTAAATGCGTGGCTTTGAGTCCAAGATTGTATATTGTCGATGAAAGTGAACCTTTGAACGAACACTAGGTTTCCTGCCCCTTATTTAGAACCGTGATTATGAAAAAATGGACATCCCCCATGTCGCTATGCTTGGTATTCATTGCCTTAATGTGTAGTGCTCAAGAAGAGCTTCAAGTAGCCTCGCTCAGTGATTTTAACTCCTATAAAATGGATGTTCAGAAATCCATTATTTCGAATACGGAATCATCTTCTAGACTAAGTAGGTTGTTATCGGCACTTCGTGCATCCGATATGGACGATGTATTGGGATACGACGGTCAATTTACTGTTTTTGCCCCTTCTAATATGGCATTTGAGAAACTTCCGGAAGTCACAGTTGCTTGGTTAATGAATCCCTTGAACAAGACAAAACTGAAAGCCGTAATGTCTTATCATATTATCGCAGGTAAGCTTTCGGCTTCTAAGATTTTGAAAGCCATGTGCAGAGGTAATGGTGTAGCAACATTCACTACAGTGCAAGGTGAAAAGATTACAGCAACCATGAATGGTTTAGATATTATTCTAACGGATATTTTTGGTCATAAAGCGAAAATTACCTTGGCCGATTCTAACCATAGCAATGGTGTTATACATGAAATTGATAGTGTATTTATGCCAGTGAAGCTTTAAATTATCTTAGCGTAGCGTCAAGCTCCCTTTCGTAGGCCTGCGTAATCTTAGACATGACTTTATCAATTTGTTTGTCCGTCAATGTCCCTCTGGTATCCTGTATGGTAAAACTAACAGCATATGATTTTTTTCCTTCAGGAAGATTTTTACCTTGATAAACATCAAACAGATTTACATCTTTTAGCATTTTTCTTTCAGCTTTAAAAGCTAGCTCAAGAACTTCCTTAAACGTGACTTCCTCGCTTAATAATAATGCTAAATCCCTTTTAACCGTTGGGTATTTTGGTATTTCTTTGAAAAGCACCTCATTCTTTTTAATAGTCTTTAGAATGGCGTCCCATTTAAAATCGGCAAAAAGCACCTCTTGTTTAATATCGAAGCCTTTTAAAATGGAATTTTTAACAACACCAAAGCACACCAATTCTTTTTGACCTTTTATTATGCTTAGACCCTCAGAAAATAGCTGAGTACTATCGGTATTTACTTCGGTACTCTCAATGCCTAATTTTAAAAGAATGGTTTCAACCATAGCTTTCATTTGAAAGAAGCCTGTTTTTTTAGTGGCTTCAGTCCAAGAGGGGTCATTTTCATCTCCTGTTAGTAGCATACTTAGGTATTTTTCTTCTATTCGTTCGTCAGCGGCTTCATAATACGCTTTTCCGAACTCGAAAAATTTAAGATTTTGCCTTTTTCTATTGATATTATAACTTGCTGCTTCTAGCGCTGAAAATAGCGAAGTTTTGCGCAAAACAGATAAATCGCCACTCAATGGATTTAGCATCGTTACCGGCTTTTGTTCGCCTAAAGGACCATCTAGTAGGTCGTTATAATGCGGAGCCGAAAGACTGTTGGTCAAAATTTCGTAGTATCCTTTGGATGCCAAAAGGTTACCGATGGAATACTGTACTTTGTGGTCTTCAAAAGCGTTTGTTGTTGCGATGGAAGCATTAAGTTTTTGGCCAAAAGCAATGTTATTGTATCCGTATACTCTAAGGATTTCCTCAATGACATCAACTTGGCGTTGCACATCAACCCGATACGATGGTACGGAAAGTCCCATTCCGGTCTCGGTTACATTCTTAATCTTAATATCTAAAGACATCAAAATAGATTTAATGGTATCACGAGGTATTTCCTGACCTATTAACTTATTTATTTTTTCAAACGCTAGAAAAACTTCGAAATCTTCTCTTTTGTTAGGGTATAGATCTACAATTTCAGAGGTGATATCACCTCCGGCAATTTCTTTTATTAAAAGCGCTGCTCGTTTAAGGCTGTACTCAACATTTTCAATATCGATTCCTCGCTCAAATCTAAAGGAAGCATCAGTATTCAGCCCATGTCTTTTAGCCGATTTGCGAATTGAAACTGGATTAAAATAGGCACTTTCCAAGAAAATGGAAGTAGTATGTTCTGTTACGCCAGAATTTAATCCACCGAATACACCAGCGATACACATTGGTTTTTCAGCATCACAAATCATAAGGTCTTCCTCATGAAGTTCTCGTTCTAAACCGTCCAGTGTTATAAATTTAGTCCCTTTCGGAAGGGTTTTTACAACTATTTTCCCGCCCTTTATTTTATTTGCATCAAAAGCATGTAATGGCTGACCCAACTCGTGCAAGACGTAGTTTGTAGCATCAACAATATTATTTTTAGGGGTAATGCCAATAGCGTTCAATCTATTTTTTAACCAGTCTGGAGAAGGCTGTACGATTAAATTACTCAAGGTAACTCCACAGTATCTTGGCGCTAGTTCATTATCTTCAACATCGACATCTATTTTTAATGCCCTGTTATCTATGTTATAATTACTTGTAGAAGGAGTTATTAATTCTTGGGTGATTTCTCTTTGCAGAAGGCCTGCCTTTATATCTCTGGCTACGCCAAAGTGACTCATAGCATCCGCTCTATTAGGCGTAAGCCCAATTTCAAAGACTTCATCATTTTCAACCTCAAAAATTTCTGAGCAAGGTGTACCTGGTATGAGCGCTTCATCCAGCACCATAATCCCGTCGTGACTTTCGCCCAATCCTAGTTCATCCTCGGCACATATCATACCATGGCTTTCTTCACCTCTAATTTTACCTTTTTTAATGGTCCATGCTTCACCCTCCGCAGTATAAAGCTTAGTTCCAATAGTGGCTACAGGAACCTTTTGTCCTTTTGCTACATTGGGCGCGCCACAAACTATTTGAACTGGGTCCGGTAAACCGATATCAACCGAGGTAAGTTTTAATTTATCGGCATTGCTATGCTTTTCGCAACTTAGGACATGCCCTACAACAACGCCTTTTAAGCCTCCTTTTACAGATTCAAAAGTAGTTATGCCTTCAACTTCTAAACCTAGGTCGGTTAAAAGTTCGCTCATTTTTTGGGAATCCCAATCCGTATTTATAAACTGTTTTAACCAGTTGTAAGAAATCTTCATCAGTCGGTTTTAAAGGGCGTAAAGATAAAACAATGCCTCAATACATTCATTATACAAGTACTGCTTTTACCTTTAATTTTTTAATGTTCCAATTAAGTTGTTATTTCGTCAATTAAAAATATGCTTTATGAGAAATTGGATTATTTTGTTCGTTTTTATATTCATGCTATACGGCTGTGCCTCCAACGAGAAAAAAGTGCTACTAAAAAGCGGAATCTGGCAGGCAGAATTGATGGTGATGGACAATCAGGTATTACCATTCAATTTTGAGTTGCAGAAAACGCCAGGAGGGGTTTATGGTATGAATATTTTCAATGCTGAGGAGCTCATTCAAGTTGATGAAATTAGCATTGCCGGAGATTCTATTTTGATTAAAACACCGGTTTTCGAGGGCTATATAGCGGGAACTTTCACAGAGAATAGCATTTCAGGAGAATTCATCAAAGAAAGCTTGGATAGGATTGTGCCTTTCAGTGCGCAATTTGGTGAGCCGGAAAGATTCCCGAATGTTGAAAAGCCTCTAGTTGATATATCTGGAATATGGGAAACAGCATTTAGCCCGGAAACGGATGACACCTATATGGGTAAAGGTATTTTTACGCAAAAAAATGGCAGAGTAACGGGAACGTTTAGGACCGCGACGGGAGACTACAGATATCTTGACGGGGTTATGGACGGTGATTCGTTAAAATTATCCGCTTTTGATGGTGCACATGCATTTTTATTTACCGGTAAGGTAGCGGATAGCGTAATAAACGGAACGTTCTATTCCGGAAATCATTTTAAAGAACCTTTTATTGCGAAAAGGAATTCAATATATGAATTGCCCAGTCCGGATTCGCTGACCTTTCTAAATGAAGGCTATGAAAAACTAGCGTTTTCTTTTCCTGACAGTAGTGGGAATATGGTTTCGCTTGAAGACGAGCGTTTTAAAGGCAAAGTTGTTATTGTTCAAATAATGGGCACCTGGTGCCCTAACTGTTTGGATGAGACGAAGTTTTTGGTAGATTTCACAAAGAAGAATTCCTCAGAAGACCTTGAAATCATTGGTTTAGCCTTTGAGTATGCCAAGACTTCTGAAGGTGCTCAAAAAAGTATAAAACGTTTGGTAGACAGGGTGGGAGTACCATATCCCATTCTTTTGGCACAGTACGGAACTGAGGATAAGAAATTAGCTCAGGAGAAATTACCGATGCTAAATCATGTTTTGTCTTATCCAACGACAATTTTTATTGATAAAAAAGGCGAAGTACGTAAAATACATACGGGTTTTAACGGGCCTGCTACGGGTGAAAAATATGTGGCGTTCAAACAGGACTTCAACACCTTCGTAAATACACTTTTGAAAGAGTAGGGGAATTAAATGATAGTAGATTTTCCTAAATCGATATTTTCATCATTGATGTTGAAGCTACCATCCAGTTCCATAATATTATCGGCGATAAAGTCGCCAACATAGTCCGTTCCGTATTTGCTGCTACCCATAATATCCGCAGTAACAATTTTCTTTGAAAAAGACTTTAAGACGGCGGCGACCACTGCGTCTGATTCTTCATTTAGTTTAAAGTGTTGCAATAACATAGCGGCGCTTAAAATGGATGCAACAGGATTTGCTATATTTTTATCCTTCGCTTCTGGATAAGAACCGTGAATAGGCTCGAACATGGCAAAATCAGTTCCAACGGATGCTGAAGGAAGTAGACCAATAGAACCTGCAATGACACTTCCTTGATCCGATAGGATATCGCCGAACATATTATCGGTCAAAATAACATCGAACTGATTTGGGTCTAGAATCATTTGAACCGCGGCATTATCTATAAACAGGGATTCTAGTGTTACTTCTGGATAACTTTCAGCAATAGTATAAACAACTCTTCGCCATAGTCGCGAGGTTTCTAAGACATTTGCTTTATCTACCAAAGTCACTTTTCTTTTCCTTCCTTTAGCAGCTTTAAAGGCTAAATGTGCAATTCTGCTAATTTCCGCTTCCGTGTAAGTGCAGGTGTCAGTGGCAGAAGTTTTAGTATCATCCACAATTTTATCTCCGTAATAAATTCCACCCGATAATTCACGGTAGATGACCAAATCTGTATTTTTTACTACTTTTTTTGATAAGGGCGATTGTTTTACGAGAGCTGGGAATACTTTTACGGGCCTAATGTTTGCAAAAAGACCAAGTTCTTTTCTTAAGCGCAGTAGTCCCTGTTCTGGCCATACTTTGGCTTTAGGGTTTCCGTCGTATTCCGGAGCGCCTATTGCCCCAAAAAGAACGGCATCGGCCTGTTTGCAGATGTCCAATGTGCTTGCAGGCAAGGGGTCTCCAGTTTTTGCGATAGCGCCAGCTCCTACAGTTGCTTGGGTAAAGGTAAATTTATGTCCAAAAGTATCCTCGACGGAACGCAAACACTTTATGGATTGTGCCACAACTTCCGGCCCAATTCCGTCTCCACCAAGGACTGCTATTTTTAGTTGCATTAACTAATGCTTTGTAGTGTTATATTACTTGCTTCAATAATTTGATGAATATCTTCATCAAGAATCTCTTTCTTTCTATCGGCAAATTTTAAAAACTCATCATACACTTCATCCAGCTGTAGTTTGGTAAGTTCATAACCAACTATTTTAGCTCTGTATGCCAAAGCCGCTCTACCGCTTCTTGCAGTTAACACAATCGAGGATTCTGTAACACCTACTTCTGCAGGGTCTATGATTTCATAAGTTTCTCTATTCTTGATGACACCATCTTGGTGAATTCCAGAGCTATGGGCAAAGGCGTTAGCCCCTACGATTGCTTTGTTCGGTTGTACTACCATGCCCATTTTCTGAGATACCATTTTGCTGGTATCGTATAATAATTTGCTATTGATCGTAGTATCCAAGTTAAGATCGGGATGTTGTCTGAGTATCATAACAACCTCCTCTAAAGAAGTGTTTCCTGCGCGCTCACCAATACCATTGATTGTACATTCTATTTGGCGTGCTCCGTTAATAACCCCAG
The DNA here is from genome assembly GCF_044594925.1 of Maribacter sp. R77961. Lineage (GTDB taxonomy): Bacteria > Bacteroidota > Bacteroidia > Flavobacteriales > Flavobacteriaceae > Maribacter. Next base: position 969,536 of record NZ_CP138991.1, read on the forward strand.
CGATGGAGTTCGCTGTAGCCAGCCCAAGGTCGTTGTGGCAATGACAAGAAAGTATGGCTTTGTCGATCCCTGTTACATTCTCCTTTAAATATTTCATTTTGGCTCCATATTCCTCTGGCAGACAATAGCCTGTGGTATCCGGAATATTGAGTACGGTAGCACCAGCTTTAATAACCGCTTCGCAAACGCGTGCTAAAAATTCATTATCGGTTCTGCCTGCATCTTCGGCATAGAATTCTACATCTTCCACGAATGTCTTTGCATAGCTCACCGCATCAACGGCTCTTTCTATGATAGCATCTCTATTAGAATTGAATTTGAATTTTATGTGTGAATCAGAAGTGCCAATACCAGTATGAATACGGGGTTTTTTAGCATGTTTTAGCGCTTCAGCAGCAACTTCGATATCTTTTTTTACCGCTCTCGTTAGTCCACAAACCGTAGCGTTCTTAACCAATTTGGCAATACTCTCCACAGATTTAAAATCTCCAGGGCTAGATATTGGAAAACCAGCTTCTATGATGGTAACGCCAAGCGCATCTAAGCGTTCTGCAATAACTAGTTTTTGTTCCATGTCTAATTTACAGCCCGGAACCTGCTCGCCATCTCTAAGCGTAGTATCAAAAATTTGTACTATATCTTTGCTCATTATATTTACGTAGTTTTAGCTAGTTAAACGAATATATAACGCTGTACACTAAATATGTGATTTTTGTTACGGTATTTACAATGTTAATACACTTTTTTGAGTATTCAAAACATTGGTATTCAATTATTTAAACTCTTTTTTTTACGATGACAAATGCGCATAAAGATGCCTTGTTCGTTTTGGTAAAATCATTATCCAAATCAGAGAAGCGTCAATTTAAACTATATGTTGGTCGCTTAGGGGTGAATGCAGATGCAAAATTCCTGGCTTTGTTCAATCTTTTGGATAAAATAAAACAGTACGATGAAAAGGTGATTTTAGAGAGTGGTATTGTCAAAAAAGCACAGCTTTCTAACTTAAAGGCACACCTTTACAAACAGATTTTAGTCAGTTTGCGACTAAATCCGGTGAACCAGAATATTCGCGTACAATTGCGGGAGCAACTGGATTTTGCAACAATCTTATATCAAAAAGGACTCTACAAACAAAGTTTAAAAATTTTGGATAAGGCAAAGACCATTGCTATTGATAATCAAGAGAAGAATATTGCCTACGAAATTGTTGAATTAGAAAAGATAATAGAGACACAGTATATCACCAGAAGTATTCCGGACAGGGCTAATGAATTAGCCGTACAGGCTAAAGAATTATCGGGTCAAAATGTAATGACCAGTAAGCTGTCCAATTTGTCCTTACAACTTTATGGGATGATGCTTAAAGTAGGGTACGCCCGCAGCGATGAAGACTACAAAAAAGTAAAGGATTATTTTAATAAACAACTTCCAAAATACGATCTGGATACCTTAGATTTTAGAGAAAAACTTTGGCTTTATAAGGCACATTTATGGTATAGTTTTTTAACCCAAGACTTCCTTTCTTGTTATAAATATGCCAATAAGTGGGTGGATTTATTTTATGAAAATAAGGAGATGATTTATTTAAATCCTGTTTTCTTTTTAAAGGGAAATCATTATTTGTTAGAATCCTTATTTTATGTTAAATACAGCTCTCAATTTAAACAAACACTTGAAAGACTTGAAATTACGCTTAAGGATAAAGATTTTCCAAAAAACGATAACATAAGCTCCCTTGCATTTATCTATTTAAACGCGAATAAATTGAACCTTCACTTTTTAGAAGGCACTTTCGAAAAAGGCCTCTATTTGGTTAAAATTGTTGAATACGGAATTAATAAACATAGAGACCGTATAGATGCACATCATGTAATGGTACTGTATTATAAAATAGCGTGTTTGTATTTTGGAATAGGTGATAATAAGACCTGTATTCAGTATTTGAAAAAAATTATAGAGAATAAGAGTCTAAAAATGCGCGAAGATCTCATGTGTTTTGCACGGGTGCTCAGTTTGGTCGCGCATTATGAGGCCGGGATGGATTACCATTTAGAAGTACAATTGAAAAGTACCTATAAATTCCTTCTGAAAATGAATGATATGCATGCTGTACAAAAGGAGATGATAAAATTTCTACGAAGTTTAGGAGGCATTTATCCCAATGAATTGAGGGGTGAGTTCCAGAAATTGCATACCGAACTGAAGAAGTATGAAAATCACCCGTATGAAAAGCGGGCATTTTTATATTTAGATATTATTTCTTGGTTAGAAAGCCATTTGGAGAACAAACCGGTATCGCAGATTATACGCGAAAAAGCCTTACTTCATACCAGATAAGTTACTAGCAAAATCTATGAAACGTATTAACTTTTCCCATCTGCTGGAGATTAATCTGGCAATGTTATTCATTGGTACCTCTGGTGCCTTGGGAAGGTATGTGGAACTTCCAGTTCCCGTAACCATCGCGTGCAGGGGGCTTCTTGCATTTGTACTTCTTTACATTTTCTGCAGATGGAAGAGAATTTCCTTAAAGGTATATCGGAAAGATTTGCCTGTTATTATTTTAAGTGGGCTATTGATGGGATTGCACTGGGTAACCTATTTCTATGCCTTACAATGGTCTAATGTTGCTATTGGAATGCTATCCTTATTTACTTATCCGGTTATAACGGCCTTTTTGGAACCCCTGCTGTTAAAGACAAAATTGCAATGGATGCATTTGCTATTGGGAGCGCTTGTAATTAGTGGAATATATTTCTTAGCACCCACCTTTGACATTAAAGAATCTAACACCATAGCGATTGGTATTGGGGTTTTCTCTGCATTTTGCTATGCCTTACGGAATCTGGTCCTAAAATCACAGGTGAACAAATACCACGGTTCTATGCTCATGGTGTATCAAGTAGGTATTGTGGGCTTGGCCTTACTACCCTTTGTATTTTATACGGATATTAGCATGGTTATGGGGCAATGGCAAGGTCTGTTGGTGCTGGCCTTATTGACCACCGCCGTAGGTCACACTTTATTCTTAATGACCTTCAAACACTTTAGCATTACAACAGTGAGTATTCTAAGCAGCATACAACCCGTTTATGGTATACTCATAGGCATTATCTTCTTAAGGGAAATACCTGAGCTAAGAACCGTTTTTGGTGGCGTATTAATATTGGCTTCCGTCGTTATCGAAAGTTTTAGGGTAACCAGAAAACCGAAACTTACTGTTCCGGATTAATGCTTGGGGTACCGCTTCCAAATTGATTCAATAAACCTTCCCCTAAGGTTTCAAATTCATTGTTTTTAGCCATATCACGCACTTTTACAGGATCAAAGTTACCATTGAAGTAAAGAAAGGAACCGTTCTGATTATTATTGTTATATATTAATATTTCTTTAACCGTATTCTTCTTTTCCCGTATAGAAACTACGTTTCTTTTTAACTCGTCGTTTTTGCGGTAAACCTCTATAAATGAATTACCGGTAATACCGTTCATCTGTTTGTTCAAAAACTGTGTTCGGGTAGGAGTTGCACTAGGGAACTGCATGTATCTTAAGTCTCTGGTATTTCCAACAAGGGATTGCATCTCCGGAGAAATATTACTGATTAGGGTTAACATGAATTGTGGTACCCGTACTGCTGTAACTTGGTTATCGTTCTTATGTGCATTATAGAAGGTGTCAATTGAATTGTAGCTTCCGCAGCCAGAAATAAGGAACAATAGAAGTAAAGTACTTAGTTTTCGTATCATGGTTTTGTGTTTAGTGTGTTTAAAAATACAAATATTAGGAACATGCATCCCAAATAGGGTCTTTGGGTACCGGGGCAACTATAGTCAAGGGTTCTTTTTTTACCGGATGTATAAAATGTAATTTCCTTGCATGTAAATGAATACTTCCGTCTGGGTTACTACGGTTCGCACCATATTTTAAGTCACCCTTAATGGGACTTCCTATGCCGGATAATTGCGAGCGTATTTGATGATGTCTACCGGTTTTAAGGTCAACCTCTAGCAAGTAATAATTATTCAATTCTTTAATTAACCGATACGCTAGAATAGCTTTTTTACTATCGGGTACTTCCTTTTTGTGTGCATAGGATTTGTTTTGCTTTGGATTTCTCTTCAACCAATGAACAAGGGTGTCTTCAGTTTTATTCGGAAGATTTTTAACCACGGCCCAATAGGTTTTTTCCGTACCGCGCTCTGCAAAAAGCTTATTCAACCTTGGAAGTGCTTTAGACGTTTTGGCAAATACCACAATACCCGAGGTAGGCCGGTCTAAACGATGCACCACGCCTAAATATACATTTCCGGGCTTATCATACTTTACTTTTAGGTATTCCTTGACCACTTCGCTTAAGGGAGTATCACCAGTTTTATCTCCTTGTACAATGTCCCCTGGCCTTTTATTGACCACAATAAGGTGATTATCCTCATGCAGCACCTGAAGATTCTTTGCGTTAGAATGTTGGTTTTTTGGCAATTTTCTTTTGTTAAATGGAGAGCTTTTTATGCGTAAGGCTTAATAGTAGAATCAGCAGTACGCCAAACGTAACGGAAACATCCGCCATATTAAAAATACCCGTTTTTAGTACGCCGAGTCTTATCTGAAAAAAGTCGGTTACGGAACCATAATAAATACGGTCTATCAGGTTTCCGATACCACCGCCTATCACAAAGGCAAATGCTATAATGAGCCAAATATTTAAATCGGTCTTAGTCAGTGTTCTGTAGAGTAGAATAAGTAACACGATTAAGGGCAGTCCTTGTAAAAGAATTTTTTTAACGAAGGGAGGGAAATTGGCTCCAAATCCCAACATAGCTCCTTTGTTCTCGATATTAGTGAGAATAAAATGGTCGTCAATAAGTTCAATATAATCTTTGCTTCTCACCTTATCCCGTACTACTTCTTTTGATATTTGGTCGCAACCAATGTTAAGAAGCACTAATAGAATTATATACAAACGGGATAAGAACGGTTTCCTTTGCAGTTCCATGAACTTTTAGTATTGTTCTTTATCGCTTGGAAAATCTTGACTTTTTACGTCTTTTACGTAGTTGGAAATAGCATTGCCCATTTCTTCGTACAAATTCATATATCTTCTTAGAAACCGAGGATTAAATTCATGTGTCATACCCAACAAATCGTGTATTACCAGTACTTGCCCATCTGCATGTTTGCCACCTCCTATACCAATGGTGGGTATCGTAAGACTTTCGGAAACTTTTTTCGTGAGTTCAGCAGGTATTTTTTCAAGAACTAAACCAAAACAACCTAATTTTTCTAGAAGCTTGGCATCTTCCATCAATTTTTCCGCCTCTTCTTCCTCCTTAGCCCTTACCGTGTATGTTCCGAACTTATAAATGGATTGTGGCGTTAGGCCCAAATGACCCATGACCGGTATACCGGCGGCAAGGATACGCTTTACGGATTCTTTTATTTCTGCGCCGCCTTCAACTTTTACAGCATGTGCACCACTTTCTTTCATAATGCGAATGGCTGAACGTAGCGCTTCCTTAGGGTCGCTCTGGTAGCTTCCAAAAGGCAGATCCACTACGACCAAACATCTTTGAATAGCTCTGATTACCGAAGACGCATGATAAATCATTTGGTCTAGGGTAATGGGTAAAGTAGTCTCATGGCCTGCCATAACGTTACTGGCGGAATCCCCAACGAGAATAACATCTACATTGGCTGCATCTACTATTTTGGCCATGGAGTAATCATAGGCCGTTAACATGGAGATTTTCTCTCCGTTCTTTTTCATGTCCACCAAGGACTTTACGGTAACTCTTTTGTATTCTTTTTTAGCTATGGACATCCATTAAAATTTATTCTGCTAAAAATAAGGAGTTTTCATGAGAATTCGCGTCTTATCTTAACACGGACTCGTTTGTCTTTTAAAGATAGATTATGCTTATTTTTAAAGACGCGTTAAACGAATAAATATGAAACAGTTACTAGGAATACTATGTTGTTTTTCTTTTGCCATGACTTTAGCTCAGGAAGATACCACGGCGGTAAAGAACACGATAAAAGATTTTTTCACTTCTTTTCATGCCCAAGATGCCATCGGAATGAAAAAGGTTGTGGATACCGCTATAGTACTGCAGACCATTGGAGCTCAAAAAGATGGTATTCAACGTTTACGAACCGAAAACTTTGACGATTTGGTACATGCTATTACTAGTATTCCCGATTCTGTGCAATTTGAAGAACGTATTTTAGATTATTCCATTCAAATAGACGGGGCTATGGCCAATGCCTGGACGCCTTATGAATTCTGGTTAAATAACGAGTTTCATCATTGCGGTGTCAATTCCTTTCAGCTTTTTAAGGACAAGGGAAAATGGAAGATTATTTATTTGATAGATACCCGTAGGAGGGAAGGTTGCGAAAACACGCCCGGTAAACCCTAGATTTAAATGCCGCTACTTGCTCCACTTCCTAGATGACGTCTTGCCCGATGCCGGAAAATCTTTTGGAACAGCTTGGGTTACGTTTCCTGTAGCGGCCCATTCCGCGCCACGCTGCAGGGTGGTAATAAAACCAACACATTCCATAGAATAATCAAAATGTCCCAGTGTGGTATGAAAAACCCTTCCCTCGCCATAGTTAATTGTCATTAGCATGGGTACATGCTGTCCTAGGCCTTTAACACTTTCATCCCATGGTGGGGCATTTTTCTCTACATCTGCATAAGCCGTGGCTAAAATAGTAGCGTTTTCAAAAGGTCCGCGCATACGCTCGTACAGCTCATCCTGCGTGTGCAACCACTTTGCTGGTAAACCTTTCATAATAGGGTGTTCGCTGGCTCTTGTAGTCACTTCAAATTCGTACTCCATACCGTGTGAACCACAAACCCCATCCGTACTGTCACGTACCATTTTACCCGCATCGTTATAATATACGTAAGGCCCCGAACTCGCATCACGTCCTCCCCATGCGCCCAGACCTATCATTTTATTGTATTCTTCCCAGTGGCCCCAAGAATTATTTGCCGCATGTACTACCATTAGTCCACCACCATTTTTCATATATTTTTCAAAGGCCTTTCTGGTAGCTGCTGGCCATAAGGCCGCATCAAAACCTAAGTTGGTCACTACCAGGTCATATTTGTTGAAATCTATAGTGAAATCCGATGTTTTTATCGGGTCGTGAGAAATAACATAGTCCGCCTCCCCTACCGGATACGCTTCAATGAATTGGGTGTAGGGTTCCGGTCTGCTCTCATTATATTTTATGCCCAGCCAAACGGAGTCCGTTCTATGAATGCTTACGTCGAACAGCCCAGTTTCCTCCAGATAATCTTTCATCATTTGCGTTGTTTTGGGCCATATATAATGATTGTTCTGACCGTCGATGATAAGCACTTGTTGTTTTGTAACGGGTTTAGGTTTTAGGACTTCTTTCTTTTCTTCACCACAGGCGATAATTAAAAGCGTAAGAAAAAGAGGAATAGTGAATCTTTTCATGGGAGCTATAGTTTGTTAGGAGTCTGGTAAAGGTTTAAAAGTACTTGAAATATTAAAATGGAACAAAAGAGGATTTGAAGTTTCTTTGCCAAAGCGTACTCCAATCTTGGATTTGTATACCACAGCCGCTACATTTGTTGTTAAATTTTAATTTAGTATAACATGAAAATCTTAGGAATAGGTTCTCGAATAGATCATACGGAATATGGAAAAGGAGTGGTCACCAATGTGTCCTCTAAATACTATTGGGTCACTTTTTTAGAAGCTGGTCTGGAAACTATTGCTATTGATGCTGATTTTGAAGTAATCGAGGCCGTTGAGGCTGAAGTGGATACCGTTAGTTTTTTTGATATAGAAAGCTCCTTGGTTCAGATTTTAGAAAAATGGAGCGATACCCATGAAAAAGTAGCCATTGCCGATAAGTGGAAAGGTGGAAAATTAATTTTAGAGCCGGGTGATGCCTTGGCCAATAAGGAACTGCCTATCGATAGCTTTTTCCATAAAATTGTCATGGTGCGCGACCGTATCCGTGTTATGGAGCAAAAAATAAACAGTAGTAAAAACCTGGACGACCAAGAAAAAATAGACTTGCAGCAATACATTACCCGTATCTACGGAAGTTTAACCTCTTTTAATGTGCTGTTTAAAAATAAGAGCGACCATTTTGTGGGAGAGCGTAGCAAATAAACTGTTCTTTCGTATGTATTAAATGAAGGGCGGAGGGCTACTCTTCCCCTAACTCCGTAATCTTTTTCTCGTAGAGCTTTTTACTTTCCACCACGGCAACATTGAGCTCTTGCATAATACCGTCCACACGACCTTCGATACTTTTCATTTGATCATTGATGTTATCAAAGGAATTTAGGGCAGCGGCAACTTCAAGGGCTTTTACCACTTCAACGGCATCTCCGTGAAGTAAACGTAGTCTTTCAATGGCCTTGGAGGTATTTGCTAATGTTCCGTTGTACTTTACCCTTGCCTTTTTGATAGCTCCGTTTAAGGTATTTCTGCTGGTTTCGTCACTAAGACTATTGGTCTGTGTTTCCATGGCATTGAAAAGGTTGGCCGCATGCGATTTTAAATCCTCATATTCCTTGTTTAAACGCTCCACGCGTTTATTCACTTTTTCCCAATCGCCATATACTTTGGCAAATTCCTTATCCTCGTTTTTGGTGTCCTCTAAAGCCGTCTTGAGCGCATTTAGAGTTTCCAGACCTTTGTTCACATTTTTGTTTGCGGTCTCTTTGCGCTTTTCAAAAGAGGCTACCGTAGATTTAAACTTATCCTTTAAACGAATGAGGTTTTCAGGGCTTTTGTCTTTCCAACAAGATGCAAATAAGAGTGCAGTAAGCGCGAGGAGGCTAATTTTTTTAAACATGGATAGTGTGTTTGTACTAGTTAATGGTGTTGCAAAAATACGGAATTGGATGAATCTAAGTTTGTAATTATTAATTGGAATAGGATAGGAGTATATGATTTGATTATGTTTTGTTATTAATTGGGTTAAGAGTAGTAAAACAGTTCGGTGACAACCTATAGAACAGCCTGCATAAGTATCTAATCGAAAAGGTAATCCGCAGAAACTGAATTGACTAGTAATGCTTAATGGATTGTTGTAAGTGTATTCCAATTGTTTGATATTTTTTCTTTTAATTGTAGTCAAAGTTTAGATTAATAGGGTTCTAATTCTATTCACCAGCTCATAACTAAATTAGGATTTCCCGCTATTCATTTCAAGAGCATTCCTACACAGTTATTCTTTGATTTATAAACAGACGGAACTAACTAAACTTTCGTATCAATGTCACTTCGAGTGATTTTCGCGACCTTTTCCGGAGCGAATCCCGAAGCCTCGGGAGTATCGAGAAGCTTTCGTGTTGCAAAAGGCGATGCCCTGAGGGAAGCAGAAGGGTTCTCGATACACTTCATTTTACAATGAAATTATTGTAAAATCAAGCACTCGAACTGACTAAACTTTTTTCTCATTCATCCTTCGACTCAACTCATGGTAACTTTACATCTTTTAACCCCTTGTGCGTATTAGCTTGGTTTCCAATTACGGATGTCACTTTGAGTGATTTTCGCGACTTTTTCCGGAGCGAATTCCGAAGCCTCGGGAGTATCGAGAAGCTTTCGTGTTGCAAAAGGCGATGCCCTGAGGGAAGCAGAAGGGTTCTCGATACACTTAATTTCACAATGAAATTATTGTAAAATCAAGCACTCGAACTGACTAAACTTTTTTCTCATTCATCCTTCGACACATCTCACTTTTATAATACACAAAAGGTTATTAACTCACTTTCTTCTCGCTTAAATATTTCCAATACCGTTTGGGTACATGCTGTGTATGAAGCTTTTTATTAATACGGGATTTAATATTGGTACTTTGAAAGTAGTTGTTCCATAGCTCCTGATACGCATACTCTTCATTGGTAAAGGCAGCATTTCTTTTTAAACTATTTACATGGGCATCTTGCAGGTCAAGCGAAATCAATTCTACGCTTTGTAAATTATAAAATAACCCGTATTTACGCTTTACATCATAGATAATCCATTGTTGGTCCGCATAGCGAGACCGGAAATGTTTGGAGATTAGGGGCAGTACATCAAAATCAGGTTCAATATTTGCGAAATAGACTTCATCCTTGGTTAATTGAAATCGCACAAAGGCTTCCATACGGTGCTTTTCCCTGCCCACTCTATGCGCCAGTTGGTTTATCTTAAGAATTGCATCATCCGAAAAATCAGCAGCTTTATTTTCTTTACTTCCCATCAGCTTTTGAATGTAATGGTAGAGTAGGGGCTCAATGCCCTTTTGTTCACTCAGAAAAGCAAAGTAGATGCTTTTGATAGCATTGTTGCTACGTCCACGAACACCGTTCCATACCCGCTTGGCCTTTTCCAAGTTGGTGAATATGGTTTCCGTTTCGGTAAAGAGTCCGTTTTGAGCCTGACCTTTACGTTGAATATCGGCCTGACTAATTTTTTGCTCAAAGCCCGTGAAAACAGCAGTTAAAAAACCATTGAAACTACCGTCGTAAATTAATGTTTTTGAAGTGTTCATATTCATTAGGATTTAGTATAAAACAAAATGAGTTGTCTTTTTAAGGTGTACACATATTTCTTCGCCCTACTTTTAAAGACAACAAACTGGTAACCTGTATTTAAGATGGTGTTACGGCTGCGTTCTAAAAACCCAAATTTGGCATTGACCTTACCCATACCTTCCCAAGTGCTTTCCAAGTATTCCATACTGTTTAATTAAATAATGATAATTGACTACTATACTGCTTCCTGAACTTTCCTACCGAATGCTGTAGAATCATTCCTTTAATACGGTCCGCATCCAAATCCCTGCGTTCCCAATTGGGAGAATCGCAAAGGATAAAGAATTTAGCACGGTTAAGGGCAACTCCCATTTTCTTTAGGTGTTCCCAGTTTAATTTTCGAAATTTCCTTCCCTTTAAAATTTTGCTTACAGAGCGCATTCCAACTCCGGGAATACGCGCTAACACCCGTTTATCCGCCGTATTGATATCCACCGGAAAATGGTTCAGGTTTCGCAACGCCCAGCTCAGTTTTGGATCTACCTCAATATCTAGATTGGGATGGGTATCGTTCAAAAGCTCATTGACCGCAAAACCGTAAAAGCGCAATAACCAATCCGTTTGGTACAACCTATTCTCTCGGAGCATTGGCACCTGTGTTCCAATAGCAGGCAGTCGTTTATCATCCGCCACGGGAACATAGCCCGAGTAATATACCCGCTTCATATTGTAATTTTTATAGAAGTGTGTTGCGGAGTACATGATATCTTTATCGGATTCGCCTGTTGCCCCAACTATCATTTGCGTGCTTTGGCCTGCTGGGGCATATTTAGGCGTGCTACGAATGATTTTCTTTTCGGACTTGTAACGCACGATTTCATTTTTCACCTTTAGCATCGGTTTTAAGAAATCTTCGTGCTTTTTATCAGGTGCTAATAGTTTAAGGCCGGAAATAGTGGGGATTTCTATGTTGACCGACAAACGGTCCGCATACAATCCGGCCTCATACATTAATTCATCACTTGCGCCGGGAATGGACTTTAAATGAATATAGCCGTTAAAGTTTTCTTCTTCTCTTAGTTTTTTGGCCACGGCGACCAAACGTTCCATGGTGTAATCTGGACTTTTAAAAATACCTGAACTTAAGAACAGGCCTTCGATATAATTTTTACGGTAAAAATTGATGGTCAAATCTACCACCTCCTGAATTTTAAAAGCGGCACGTTTTACATCGTTACTTTTTCTGGTAACACAATAGGCGCAATCAAAAATGCAGTGGTTGGTCAATAATATCTTTAAAAGCGATACACACCTACCATCTTCCGTATAACTATGACAAATACCCATACCCGTGCTATTACCAAGACCTTTGTCTTTATTGGTACGGTTACTGCCGCTGCTTGAACAGGAAACATCATATTTAGCGGCATCCGCCAAAATATTCAATTTCTCTTTGATACGTTCAAAATTCATAGTACTGGTATATATTCCAAAAATATGGATATATTCCTAATTATGGAAATATTCCAAATAATATTTTGGATATAATCCATATTTAGTATATTTGAGTATGGAAAATGAACTCACTTTAAAGCGATTTACGGATATTAGACGGGAATTGGGATACACACAGGCCGAATTTGCGGCACTTATAGGCGTTTCTAACACCACCGCGGATATAGAACGTGGTCGTACCAAACTATCCGGAAAAGTGGTTTCTGAGCTGTTGAAACAGTTTAAGATAAATCCGCTTTGGTTGTTCGGGGAAAGTGAGCAACAATATTTGGAAACTTCCAATACCAGTGTTATCCCTAAAGTGGTTACCGTAGATGCCGCCGAGAACGAGAATATGGTTTTGGTCAATGCAAAGGCCGCAGCAGGTTACCCACAGAATATTGCAGATACCAGTTGGTACGAGCAATTGCCCGCTTTTGATTTACCCATACCAGAATTTAGAAATGCCACCTACAGAGGTTTTCAGGTAGAGGGGGATAGTATGTTGCCTAATCTGCATCCTGGGGAATGGGTTTTGGCCCGTGCCATAGAACATATAGATTATGTGAGCGCCAATAAAATGTACGTAGTGGTCTTACAGGATTCCGTAATGGTGAAGAAAGTGGAAAAACGTCCAAACTCCAACAACATAACTTTGGTTTCTTTGAACGAGACCTACCCGCCTTATGATATTAAACCTTTTCAGATTCAGGAAATATGGGAAGTGAGCAGTAAAATTACCTTTAACGTAGATGCTACTACCGACAGTGGTTTGTTGCGACAGTTGCAGGAATCCATGCAGGAGCTGAAGAATCAATTACAACACGTAAAGAAGGTAGACTAAACGGTCTTCATCTTTTTAACGTAAAGACCACTACTTTTTAGATGAAATCCTAGACTTTTATACAGACTGATGGCGGCTGTTCTGTGATGTCCACTAAAGAGAAGCACATCATCCAGTTTTCGTAAACGGGCTTGGTCCAACAGTCTCTCCATGAGTTTTCTACCGATACCTTTTCCACGCTGGTCTTCGGCAACCACAACATCTTCAATCATTCCTTTATAGCCCGATACTACTTTGTAATTAGCCATCATAGCAATCCCTACTAATTGCGTTCCTTCGAAACAACAAGCAATATCTATACAATCCGATGCTTCTAGAATACTGGTCAGCGGTAATTGCCTTAATTCCGAATTCAGTTGTAAGTACAGTTGGGATAATTGAGTTTGCAGCTCTTCTGAGATATCCTCTTTCTCCAGTAGTTTTATTTCCATTTTCTTAGTATGATGTTTAAAAGTATACTTTTTTGACTCATTTTTCATTTTTAACCTATTGACTTGAATATAGAGTCAGTTCGAGTGATTTTTCGTAATGTAATGAAGAAAAATTGTTCCCGAAGCTTCGGGAGAGAACCATTTTATGTCTCAAAGGGCGATGGTATGAGCTAAGCCGAAGGGTTCTCGATACACTCGATTTTCGATGGAAAAATCGAAAATCAACCACTCGAACTGACATTTTTGTATGTGTTTTTAAAATACACAATGGTTTTTTTATTAAGTTTTGATGTATTTCCGTTACATACTAAAAAACGTATATTTAGTTTAAAATAACAATATTTGAATCCATGGGTAGATTACTATTCGCTTTACTATTTATACTTGTTTTTGTAGCAAAAGGTCAAGTCACCCGAGACACTTTACTTGTTGGCTATACGCCGGCCGCACCTTTTATTGTAAAAGAAGGAAAGGATTTGGAAGGCCTTAATATTTGGCTTTGGAAACAAGTGGCGCAAGACTTAGCGCTGGACTACAAATTGGTCCCCATGAATTTTTCGGATATGTTAGATTCGTTAGGAACGGGCGGTATCGATTTAAGTATTAATCCATTAACCATTACAAGCGACCGCAGCAGGAACATGGAGTTTACACATTCCTTTTTTGCGTCCAATGCCACTGCGGCGGTAGCTCAGGTCTCTTCCTTTAGGAAACTAATGATTTTTTTAGAAGGATTCTTTAATGTGAATTTCCTCCGAGGACTTTTAGTATTGTTGCTCATCATTTTTATTTTTGGCTTTTTAGGGTGGCTGTTTGAAAGAAAGGAAAATCCAGAAACCTTTAGAACTGGGCCAAGAGGAATTTGGGACGGACTTTGGTGGTCTGCCGTAACCCTTACCACAGTAGGTTATGGCGACAAGGCACCACGGACCAAGTTGGGTAAAATCTCCGCTTTGGTGTTAATGTTCGGAGGCTTACTGTTTATCTCTGGACTAACGGCAAGTATCGCTTCTAGTTTAACCGTAAATCAGTTGAATACTAATCCGGAAGGTTTTAATGAATTTAAGGAGCGAAAAGTAGGTACGGTGGCCAAATCCGGCACACGAACTTTTTTGTCCGAACATTTTTTTAAGAATGTAAAAACATATGCTGGAGTAGTTAACGGTTTAACCGATTTAAAGAAAGGAAATATAGAAGCATTTTTATATGACGAGCCTATTTTAAAATATCGAATACAGAAAGACTCCAGTCTTCATAATTTAGAATTACTACCCCTAAAATTCGATGTGCAATTCTATGCCTTTGGTTTGCCAAAGACACACACCGCGTTAGAACAATTAATATCCCAACGCATTCTAGATATTAAGGAAACCAAGGAGTGGGAGATTGTGTTGAGTGAATTTGGTCTGGTGGAGCTTTAGCGATTATATCCTCTAATAGCACCCATGGAAATTTCTAGAGGTCCTAATTGATGGGTTTTTGGTAAGAATGCACCACTTTCCATTACGGCCCAATCGTCCCAAGTAGCTTCGATACCTCCAATAGGAATAATTTTTACCCACATCTTATAGCTTTTAGGAAAACCGCTGGGTTGTAAGATCCATAAATAGGAATCACCAGGCGTAGTGCCGCCAGAATTATAGGTAACCAATAATCCTTCCAAGCCGTCTTCTAGCTGCACAATGCTACGTTTCGTTCCCTTATCAAAAATCTTATAGGGAGCAACAAGCCAAAACGAATCGTTATTAAAATTATCCATTGCGTCTTCGATTAAACCGGCACTTTCATTGCCGTTAAGACGCTGTTCATTTTTGAATACGATACTGGAGTTAGGTGAAATTAAATCTAACTGCACACGGTAGTCATCCCATCGCATATCAACCATACCTCTTTCTCGGTCCCATTTGTATTCGTAAGCACCACCTCTAAAGCTCCATTCCAAAAAACGGGTGTTTTGGTACTTTTTACTATTTAGTGAGGTAAGCATTTTTTGCGCTAAGGCATCAGCTTCAGGACCAGATTGCCCTTCAGGTAGTTTTTCGTTGTAGATGAAGTACAGACATCCAAAACCAACAACGAGCAATAGCAGCAGTATTCCTAAGATTTTTAATAGTTTACGAATCATGATTTAGTTCTTTGTTTTGAAATTCGAATAAGAAATCATCTTTTCTATTTTTTTCAGTTCGATAATAAATGGGTTTGTCTTTTTCTATTTTGAATTCGTGTTTTAGGTCAAAATTAAAATTTAAAAACTTTTCTTTTAAATTATGAATCATTCTATAGTCTGTAAGAAACTTATTAGAATCTGATTCCCAGTTTTTACCGTAATTCGATTTCCAGTTATAAAATAGTAAAGCTTGCTCTTCATTCGAAAGTTGCGCTCTCAATACTCGTAGATATCTTCTTTTCTCCTCATAAGAAATAAAGTTTTCATCTTGTTGTGCAATAAATTTAACAGTATGAAATAGATGTCTGTAATAGTGTCCTAAAACATGAGAATAGCCTTGAAGTATTGAATGATTAATACTATTTAAATCATAATTAAAATATAGCTCATCTTTTTTAAGAGATCCAACACCAGACTGTCCAATGCTGGACATTAGAATTATTCTTAAATCTTTAAATGCACCCCTGAAGGTATTTTTGTTAGGAGGATGATTTAAATTGCCGATCGATAATCCCGAGAAAAAGTAGTGATATGCTAAATGAATCAGATAATCATCTTCTAAAGGTTCATTTACAAAGTGATATTTTAAAACCTGATGAATAAGACTAACTTCATTCAAGAGGTGTTCAAATGCATTTCTTCCGGTTACAATAGATTTTGTTTTTTTTAACGGGGATGAAACCTCCAATGAAATTTCACTTACATTTTCTTTATGTAGTCTTATCATTTCAAAAAATTGACTTTCAACTTGACTTTTTGAAAACTGTTTTTTTTGTTCATTAATTTGATTCTGAAAATGTTCTCTATCCTGCTGTAATTGCGCATTAAAATTTTCAATTTGTATTTGATTAGCTTTATACTGCAGATAAAATGCTAAAAAAGTAAGAATTACTCCAGCTAGTCCGATGAAAGGATTCATAATACCACCAATAGTATCACCGATTGCTCCTTTATCAGAAAAATCTAATATTGAAATATTTTCAAGGGTAAATAACCAAGGGGCTATAAAGGAAATTATTACAAGGAATACTGCAATAAATCCAAGACCCTTAGAAATTCGGCTTATATCATTTTGATATTCATTAATTTTAGTATCTAATGTTGAGTTTGACATTTGAACTTGAACTTGAACTTGAACTTGAACTTGAACTTGAACTTGTATTTGAGTTTCATTTTGAACTTCGCTATTCGCTATTCGCTATTCGCACCTCACACTTGCTCTTGATTTTGAGTTTGTATTTGAGTTTGTTTTTCAACTAAAGCTTACAATTATACCCCATTTGGGGTCAGGGCGCTAATACCCAACAGCCATATCATCACCACGTTTATCGGCACCACCTTCGAGTTTACCGTTAGGTAACACTCTAATGGCATCTACCTTTCCAATGATAGGTGTTCGTTCCTCATTGATAATGTATCCTTTGGATTTCATTTCGTCTTTTAGGGTACTAGAAAAGCCTTCCGGTTCAAAAATCACCATATCCGGTAACCATTGGTGGTGAAAACGAGGCGCGTTCACTGCCTCTTGCATGCTCATATTAAACTCATAGGTATTAAGAATGGTCTGTGCTACCGCAGTAATAATGGTAGAGCCACCAGGTGTACCAACCACCA
Organism: Maribacter sp. R77961; assembly: GCF_044594925.1. Taxonomy (GTDB): domain Bacteria; phylum Bacteroidota; class Bacteroidia; order Flavobacteriales; family Flavobacteriaceae; genus Maribacter. The sequence continues at coordinate 986,608 of NZ_CP138991.1, forward strand.
ACCATAGTTTGCCATCACGTTCCACGATGGTAGGTGTCATACTACTCAGCATACGTTTTTCTGCGGCAATACTATTCGCTTCCGCCCCAATTAACCCAAACATATTGGGAACTCCAGGTTTGGCGCTAAAATCATCCATTTCATTATTTAAAAAGAAGCCTAATTCATCCGAATAGAGTTTAGAGCCATAGGCACCGTTCAATGTGGTGGTAACCGAGACTGCATTTCCTTCCGCATCAACGATAGAGTAGTGGGTCGTTTCCATACTTTCTACGATTTCCACATTGCCACGTTCTACATCTGAGGATTTGGTTGCTTTATCAAAAGAAAAGCTCTCCATGCGCTCGCTTAGATAACTATTGCTTAGAATTACATCTAGGGGAATATCTACAAAATCGGGATCTCCCAAGTAGTAATTTCGGTCCGCATAAGCCCTGCGGGACGCTTCTGTGAACAACTGTACCATTTTGGCGGAATTATGGCCAAATTCAGAAACCTCATAAGGCTCCATCATCTTAAAGATTTGATTTATGGTAACCCCACCGCTGCTCGGTGGGCTCATAGAAATAACCCGGATATCCTTATAATCGAAAATAATAGGTTGGCGCCAAACCGCTTCATACTTCGCCAAGTCCTCCTCGGTAATGTATCCACCATTTTTCTGAATAAAAGCGGCCAGTTTCTGTGCAGTTTCTCCTTTGTAGAATCCATCCCTACCATTTTCTGCAATTTTCCGCATGGTTTGCGCCAGGGCAGGATAGCTAATCATATCTCCTTCCTTGAAAATTGTTGCGAACTTGGTACTATCGCCATTTACTTCAATGAACTTATCGCGTTGACTCGCTAATCTTTTTTCTTGGTTCGCCGTAACTATAACACCTTTCTCCGCTAATGCAATCACGGGTTCAAATATTTCGGATAGTGGCAAGGAGCCAAACTTTTTGTGTACTTCAATAATACCGGCTACGGTCCCTGGAACACCAACTGCCGTAGCACCTAGCGTACTTTTACCGGGAATAACGTTACCGAGTGAATCCAAATACATGTCTTTGTGACCGGATAAAGGCGCTTTTTCCCTATAATCCAATCCTCCTACATTGCCATCCGCTTTTCTGTATACCATAAAGCCACCACCACCTAGATTGCCCGCAAAAGGATAAGCCACCACCAAAGCCATTTCCGTGGCAATCATGGCATCAAAGGCATTTCCTCCTTTTTTCATGATTTCTACGCCAATTTTAGAGGCTTCCTCACGTGCAGAAACTACCATGGCCTTGTCCGTAACCAAACCCGTAGGTTTTGCCGGAGCTTCTTTACATTGAACAAAAAGGAGCAAGCAAGCAGATAAGAGTATTATTTTTTTCATAAGAAAGGTAGTTGGTTTTGTGGTATTGAGATTAGCTATAATGATTTGAACTTTTGTTGCGAAAAGATAATCAATTCTTCGAAAAATAGCGTGAACTCCTTTTCAAAATCGGCATAATGTTCTTCTAAATCCAGAATTGCAAAATTCATTTTAGACTTGTTTTTAGTTCTGCGGTTCATCCCGTTCAATACTTTGGCAATACCCTCCATTTTGGAGTAGTTGTAAATCCAGTTATCGGCAATCATATAAGGCATCATACGTTTTACCCCATCTGGTAAAATAGTATAGTTATCCTCCAAAAGGTCATAAAAATCATCTACAAAAACTGCTAGAGGTATATCGGAATAACGACTCCAATTCTTTGCAAGAAAATGATCGTAGAAAATATCTACGATGACCCTGCTATAATGACTATAATTTTTGTGCAAACGCTTGCTGCTTATTTTGGGTATGTCATGGGTATCCGTAAACGTATCAATGTGGCGGTGTAAGGTAATGCCCTGCTGTACTCTGGGAGGAAGATGTTTAAACTTGTTCCCTCGAATACTATCCGCAATAAAGTTACCAATAGTAATTTCTTTGTCGCCAAAAGAAAGGTATATGTGTGCGAGGAAGTTCATTGAACGAGAATACTTTTATCGCTATCGAATTTACGAATTGCTAAACTCTCAATTGACGATAGAACTTTATATTTGCAAAAAACTTATAACCATTTTATGACACTAATCAAATCTATATCCGGAATCAGGGGCACCATAGGAGGAAAACCTGGAGATAACCTAACCCCAATAGATGCTGTAAAATTTGCAGCATCCTACGGTATTTGGCTAAAGGACTATTCCAACAAAGACAAATTAAAGGTAGTTATTGGAAGAGATGCCCGCCTTTCCGGAGAAATGATACAAAACTTGGTTGTTTCTACCTTGGTAGGGTTAGGTATCGATGTTATAGATTTGGATCTATCGACCACACCGACTGTTGAGATTGCTGTTCCCTTAGAAAAGGCAGATGGCGGTATTATCCTAACAGCAAGTCATAATCCAAAGCAATGGAACGCCTTAAAACTTTTGAACGAGAAAGGTGAATTTTTAGATGCTGCACAAGGTGCTAAAATTCTAGAAATAGCGGAGCAGGAAGATTTTGATTTTTCGGAGGTCGATGATTTGGGAGCCATATCAAAAAATGATAGTTATATCGATATACATATTGATGAAGTACTGAATTTGCCCTTAGTTGATGCCGATGTCATCCGTAAAGCTAAATTTAAAGTGGTGGTAGATGGTGTTAATTCTACCGGCGGTATTGCCATACCAAAATTACTCAAGGAATTAGGCGTAGAGGTCGTGGAGTTGTATTGCGACCCAACTGGACATTTTCCGCACAATCCGGAGCCATTAAAGGAACATTTAAAGGATATCTGTGACTTGGTGATCAAGGAGAAGGCCGATTTTGGTATCGTTGTAGACCCGGATGTAGACCGTTTAGCATTTATTAGCAATGATGGTGAAATGTTCGGAGAAGAGTACACCTTGGTGGCCTGTGCAGATTATGTGCTGGGTAAAACTAAGGGAAATACGGTTTCCAATCTTTCTTCGTCCCGTGCGCTTCGTGATATCACAGAAAAGCACGGTGGTTCCTATGAAGCAGCTGCTGTGGGAGAAGTGAACGTGGTTACCAAGATGAAAGCAAATAAGGCTATCATCGGCGGAGAAGGCAATGGCGGTATTGTTTATCCTGAAAGTCATTATGGAAGGGATTCTTTAGTAGGTTCGGCACTTTTCTTAATGCTTATGGCAGAAAATGGCGGCACGGTTGCGGAACTACGCGCTAGTTATCCAAGCTATTTCATGAGTAAGAAGAAGATACAGTTAACTCCAGGGTTGGATGTAGACGGTATATTGGAGGCCATGGCCCAAAAATATAAGGATGAGGAGATTTCTACGATTGATGGGGTTAAAATTGATTTCCCTGAAAATTGGGTACACTTAAGAAAATCGAACACAGAGCCTATAATCAGAATTTATACAGAGGCAAAGAGCCAAAGTGAAGCGAATGCTTTGGCGGATAGAATTATTGAAGAGATTAAAGCTATCGCCAAGATTTAGCAGGATTCGCTTGTAAACAAATAAAAATGCCCTTTCCTCAAGGGCATTTTTTTATGCTATTTTGGCAAAAGATGCTGGTGCTTTTCCTCGATGTTTCCATCTTTTATGTGTCCACAGATAGTGTTCTGGCTTTTCCCTGATTTGCTGTTCGGTCAAACGCAAGAAAGTGTCCGTAATTTCATTTTCCTGGGTCTGCTTGCCGCTAACAGCAATCGGAATAAATTCAGCCTTGTAATAACCACGTTTAACCTTACTCACTTTTAAAAAAACGACTGCAAGGTCCAATTTTCGCGCCATAGTTTCCGCGCCATTGAATATGGGTACTTTGATACCCATAAAATCTGCCCAGTACTGCGCTCTGTGTGCTTGGGGAGATTGGTCACTGACCATTCCAAAAATTCCGATTACGCCATCCCGCTTGTCCCGGACTACCGTTTTTACGGTCTGTTGTTGTGTAATAAGGGTCGTGTTCCAACGTGCACGAACGCGTTTAATGAATTTATCAAAGTAGGCATTTCCAATCTTTTGGTACACGGCGTACCCCTTTGATTTCACGTAATTATTAATACTCACGTTCCACTCCCAATTGGCGTAGTGCGAACAAACGATTAAAATACTACGGTCTTTTTCGAGTTCCCTTAAAACTTCAATATTTTGAACATCATACTTTTTTCGGACCTGTTCTTTACTCAGGTTCATGGTTTTAACGGTTTCCAAGAACATATCGCACATATGCCTAAAGAAGTCTTTTTCTATTCGATGTATTTCTTTTTCGCTCTTTTCGGGAAAAACCAGACGCAGATTATCCTGAACCACTTTTCTCCTATACCCGAAAACACGATATACCAGAAAAAAAACAACATCGGAAAAACCGTAGAATAGCCGATGTGGTAATATGGATATGAACCATAAAAAAGGATAGGTTATGACGAATATCAGTAGTTGCATGCAAGAGGATATAGTGAGCAAATATAGCTATATTTGATGCCAAACTTAAGGGTTTCTTCATGAACAATATGCACATTGCCACCATAGCAGTAATAGCTGCAAACGTACTCGTTTCACTAAAAGGCTTTAACGATTCTTATTTTTTTGACCGGTATAAATTTGGTATCGGTGCCATAAAGGCCGGACAAAAAGAGCGCATGTTAACTTCTGGTTTTTTGCATGTAGATATTGCGCATCTATTTTTTAATATGTTTACGCTATATTTCTTTGCAGATGTAGTCATTGCTTGGTTTGGACCTGCAAAGTTTATCATCATTTACTTTATAAGTTTATTGGCAGGAAGTCTATTGGCCCTTTTCTTTCATAAGGATGAGCCTTATTATTCTGCAGTTGGGGCGAGTGGTGCGGTAACAGGGATACTCTATGCAGCGATCTTGCTACAGCCGAATGACTCCTTGGGAATCATGTTCATACCTATCCCAATTCCTGCTTATATTTTGGGTATCGGATATTTACTCTATTCCATTTATGGCATGAAGAGTAGAATTGGTAACATAGGTCATACCGCCCACTTTGGTGGAGCAATTGGTGGTTATGCTACCACTTTATTATTTATGCCAAGTCTTTTGCAAACAGATACTTTGATGGTGCTACTACTTGCAGTACCAATTATACTCCTTTTTATTTTAGAAAAGCTTGGGAAGTTATAAAAAGTAAGAATTAGATTACAATTATTGTGCATCTTACCAATAAATCATGTAATTCGTCGAAAAGCATAAGCCTTTCATAAGAGAATTAGGTTTGGTTCGTTCTTGAATGACTTAATAAACCAAATCTTATTTTCAGTTATGAAAAGAATAGTACTATTAACAGCTGTTGCCCTTACTACTTTATCTTCATGTAGTGATGAAACTACGGTCTTCGAAGAGCCCGCAAAAGATGACCTAAGACTTGAAACAAGCGAAACTTTATTAGAGAATAGTATTTTATATGACAAAGCAGGTGTGCTTGATATATATGATGAAGCTACGGTTTCTGGTAAAAAGGCAAGCACTGCAAAAAATGATGAAGCTGGTGATTATCCATTAACTTTGGTGGCTCAGGTAGATGTTCCTTCATTTAGTGGAGGACAGAACCTTACCGCTTCCCATGTAGATGTCGATGGAGATTACGCTTATGTTTCTTACAATACCGTAGAGGACGGCTATGCTGGCGGTGTGGACATTATAAATATTAGTGATCCTAATAACCCAAGGGTGACCTCTAGACTATATTATTCCAATGCCGATATCAATGCAATTGACTATGATGACGGTTACATTTATTTGGCGGGTGGTGTTGATTCGGAACGTTCGGTACGTGCGACCGATAATTCGTTCGTAGCAAAAATTCAAGCGGTTAATGGACGAATGAACCTTGATGCAGGTATCAGCTACGGTTTTCAGGAAGGTTTCAACGCTACAGATGTCAAAGTTTCTGGAAGCGAAGTTTTTCTTACCAGTGGACGAGAAGGTTTTGTAAAGGCTTATAATAAAACAGACCTATCCATTGCAAAAGAAGCTCCTTTTATGGATTTAAGAGCAGTAGCGGTTCAAGACAATTTTGTTGCCGTTCTAGATGCTAGTCAAGGAGTAAGCATTATGGATCAAAATTTAAATGTGATCAGGGATATTGCTATTGATTCCGATTTTGGATTAAATACTAAACGAACCTTGGACTTCTCCGGTGAACATATAATCGTTGCAGAAGGATCAAAAGGAGCTGGTGTGTATAACGCCACCAGTGGAAATTTTATAGAATATGTACCGATCCTTTTAAATCCGGATAATGTTGATGACGTCGATGAAGTTACCAATGCTGTAGCCACCAATGAGGATGTCCTTTTAATGGCCAATGGTGGTGCCGGTCTATGTTTATCCGAAGAACAGAACGACAATACCGATTTGGTCGGGATTATCCAATTAGAAGGTTCTATCAATTTTGTAGCCTCTAAAGATGATTATATTTTTGCTGCTTCCGGTAAAGAAGGTTTACAGATTATTAAGCTAAACAGGCCTAATGAAAGTCTTGTTGCCCGTTGTGCTAATTTGGTGGCCTATTCCGGTAGTTCTAACCTAAATATCAATAGTGGTAGTGGCGGCGCTTTTCGAGGTGCAAGAAGATTCAACAACTTCAATGTAAATGGGTCACTATTATTATGCGGCTCTTGGACCGTTAGAAATAATGCCACAATCGGCGAGAATGCCCTTTTTGAAATGAATGGTACCTTCGTCGTAGGCCGTAACAACAGAAGAAGAAATGTAATTGTAGAAACAGGTGCTACATTGAGAGTAGAGGGTAACCTTACAATTTATGGAGACCTGATTCTTAATGATGGCGCTACGGTGGAATTCATTGGTGAGAATTCTGTAGTCAATATCTTTGGAAGTGTTACCCGAAACGGGAACATAACGGTAGATGGAACCTATAGAGATGTTAGAAATAAATTCTAAGTAAAATATAATACCAACCTAACTGAACTAAAAAGCCTGGACTATTGTCCAGGCTTTTTTTATAAAATATGTTGCTAAGTCTAATTTAGTAGCTCTGCCACCTTTTCTTCCAAGGCAGGTCCTCTCAAATTTTTTGCTACTATAATGCCGTTTTCATCCAATAAGAATGCTGCCGGAATAGCATCTACATTATAAAGCTTTGCAATTTGGTCATCAAAATATGCGACATTGGAAATATGGTTCCACTCGAGTCCGTCATCAGCGATTGCTTTCTTCCAAGCCTCGGCAGTTCTATCTAAGGAAACGCCAACCACATTAAGTCCTTTATCATGATATTTATTGTAAACGGCCACTACATTTGGGTTCTCGGCTCTACAGGGTCTGCACCATGCGGCCCAAAAATCAACTAAAGTAACTTTCCCCATTACGTCACTAAGTGCAATCGTCTCTCCTTCCGGATTTGGACCTGAAAACTCAGGTGCCTTCGCACCGATAGAAGTATTTTTCTCTGCCTCCTCGGATACTTTTAAACTTTCAATGCCATCTAAAACACGTTTACCTGGCTTTGAATTTTTAATTTCTGGTGTCAAGGCTTCGTACATGGTCTTTATTTCTTCACTGTTGATGGCTCTAGAGGCCACCGCACGATCAAGCAACAATGCGGAAATTAGGGCATTTGGATTGTTTTTAATATAATCCAACTCAAAACCTTTATACTCTTCCTGTAATTCCTGCATTTCATCTCTCAACGCTACAATAGAAGCTTGGGGACTACCATCTTTAGTTGCCCTTTGCAAATCTTCTTGGATGGACCTTGCTTTTTGTGACAATGTTCTAGATTTTTCTAGATAATCGGTAAAAACATCATTTTGCAGTGTTCCTTTAACTTCAGCAAATCCTAAACTATCTTTTTGGGCGCTAAATTCAATAGTTCCGTTTTCAAGAATCACAGCAGTATATCCTTGGGCCTTGTCCACGAATATATAGTGCAATTCGGGAGTGGCCGAAATACCTTTGAATTGAAAGATGCCATTGGCTATGGTAGCAGTGTCTACTTCTACGGGTTGATTATTATCCCCTATTTTTTTTAAAAATACGTTTGTTCCTTCTTCGACCTCGCCTCTTAAGGTTCCTTCTATAGTGAATCCGTCAGGTTCTTGATTACAACTTGCCAGCGTAAGCAAGCAGATAACGAATAGTATGCTATTTTTCATAAAATCAAATTTTTTAGTAGCGGCAAAGGTACTTATATAATAGCATAAAAAAAAAGGCCTCAGTCGATGGACTGAGGCCTTAAGAGTAAGTTAAAATTGTTTAAAATAAATAGCGAATCCCAAGGCCAATGTCAAAGTCAAAATTATCCGAGAAGCCGTTATAGCCTACAACGCCAACCTCTGGTCTAAAATCCAATGACAACAAAAGCGGTATGTCAAAATGATATTCAATTCCTATGTCACCAGCGGCAAAAACAAATAGTCCACCATCATCGTTTAGACCGGGAACAGGACTGAAATCCACGCTTCCGAGGCCTCCACCAACGCCATAATACCAATTAAAACCACCTTCTATAGGTCTCACCCATTGGTAAAGCCCTGCTAATTTAAACGCACTGAAGTTACGACTGTCTCTCCACCCTAGGTCAAATTCCACTCTGTTAGTTCTACCAATTGACTTTTGATAGGATATTTCCGCACCAAAGCCATCACTGTCTCCAAGCCGAAGACCAAGGGCGTGATCAGAAATTTCCTGAGCGTTCATGGAAATGGTAAAGAGAAAAAGAAATCCTGTTAAACATTTTAAAATTTTCATAAGTTCTTCTTTAATTAATGAATAAAATGAGCCTTTTACATATGTAGCTCAAACAATAAAACTTAATTTAGTACCCAAAATTGTGCCAAGTTGAATAATAAATTACTCTACAATCTAGCTGCGGACTTAGAGGGTGAATTGCTGGATGATAAGCTCACGAAAAGTCTATATGCCACAGATGCCTCAGTGTATCGTAAAATTCCCGTTGCAGTCGCCTTGCCTAAAACCAAGCAAGATATAAAGCGGCTCATACGTTTTGCTAATGACCAAAAAGTTGGACTCATTCCCCGTACGGCAGGGACATCGCTAGCAGGGCAGTGCGTAGGTGACGGAATTGTGGTGGACGTATCCAAGAATTTCACAAAGATAATAGCGCTCGATAAAGAAAAGAAACAAGTTACGGTGCAACCTGGTGTAATTAGGGATGAACTAAATCAATATCTAAAACCCTTCGGGCTGTTCTTCGGTCCAAATACTTCCACCTCCAATCGTTGCATGATCGGTGGAATGGTAGGTAATAATTCCTCTGGAACAACTTCTATCCAATACGGAGTTACACGAGATAAAGTAGTATCCCTAAAAACAATTTTATCCGATGGTAGTGAGGCGGAGTTCGGAACCATTACCAAAGCCGAATTTGAACATAAAATTAAAGATAATACACGTGAAGCTTCACTTTATAATAATATCTATAAAGAGTTAACTGATAATAATATAAAAAATGAAATAACTACTCAATTTCCAAAACCAGAAATTCATAGAAGAAACACAGGTTATGCGGTGGATGAGTTGCTAAAATCCTCATTTTTTGATGGCCCTGAGCTGGGCTTAAACTTAGGGAATTTACTTTGTGGAAGTGAAGGAACGCTTGCTTTTACTACCGAAATTACCTTGAGTTTGGATGATTTGCCACCAACACACTCGGCCATGGTGGTTACACATTATAAAACGCTGGAAGATTGCCTTTTAGATGTTGCACCGGTAATGAAGCATCCTTTGCAACTCTGCGAAATGATGGATAAGGTAATTTTGGATTGCACCAAGAACAACCGAAAACAATTGGCCAATCGTTTCTTTGTGGATGGTGACCCGGAGGCACTTTTAATGCTACAGGTTAGTGCTCATAATGAATTGGAATTGAATGTACTGGTGCAAGAGTTACAAGCTACGATTAAGAAGTCTGGCCTTAGTTATGCTAATCCTGTTCTTAAGGGAAATGATATTAGCAAAGCAATAGAACTGCGTAAAGCGGGGTTGGGGCTTTTAGGCAATATTGTAGGGGACATGAAAGCGGTTGCTTGTATAGAGGACACTGCGGTCGCTTTGGAAGACCTGAAGGATTTTATTGGGGAGTTCACCAAAATAATGGAGGGGTATGATCAAAAGGCTGTCTACTATGCACATGCCGGTGCGGGAGAACTGCACTTAAGACCTATTTTAAACCTCAAGAAAGGTGATGATGTAACTTTATTTAGGGCTATTACCACGGATGTGGCTAAATTAACAAAGAAATATAGCGGTTCCTTTAGTGGCGAACATGGTGATGGTATTGTTCGGGCAGAGTTTATCCCATTGATGATAGGGGACAAAAACTATGAGCTGCTCAAAAGAATCAAGACCTATTTTGACCCTAACAATATTTTTAATCCAGGTAAAATCGTGGACCCTTATCCCATGGATCAATCATTTCGTTATGAGATTGATCGAAAGGAACCCAAGGTGCCTACTTTATTCAATTTTTCAGATAGTGAGGGCATATTAAAAGCTGCGGAAAAATGTAATGGAAGCGGTGATTGTAGAAAAACACATCATATGGCTGGCGGCATGTGTCCCAGTTACCATGCCACTAAAAAAGAAAAGGATACTACCAGGGGAAGGGCCAATGCTTTACGAGAAGTATTGACCAATCCTGAGAATACAAATGCTTTTGATAGTAAGGAATTAAAAGAGGTCTTTGACCTATGTTTAAGCTGTAAGGCTTGTGCCAGTGAGTGTCCCAGTAATGTGGACATTGCTACCCTTAAAGCAGAATTCCTGTACCAATATCAAGAAACAAATGGTTATCCTTTAAGAAGCAAACTCTTTGCTTACAATACAAAACTGAACAAAATAGGAAGCAAAGTAGCTGGTTTAACCAATGCGGTCTATGAGTCCAATATGCTTGGAGGTTTACTTAAAAAAACCAGCGGTATCGCGCAAGAAAGAAGTCTTCCTAAAGTTTATAGTTTTAATTTCGATAAGTACTTACAAAATATTAAAAAACAATATGTTGTAAAGAAGAATAAAGTCGTTCTATATATTGATGAATTTACGCGATTTCTAGATATTGAAGTGGGTAAAGATGCTATTGATTTATTGGTGCGCTTAGGGTACGATATAGAATTGTTCTATGCGGAAAGTGGTAGAACCTTCCTGTCCAAGGGGTTTTTAAAACAAGCAAAGAAACTCGCTGAGAAAAATAGTTTGCTCTTGTCTAAGTTCAGTGAGAGGGGATTGCCTATTTTGGGGCTGGAACCATCGGCTATTTTATCTTTTAGGGATGAATACAAAAGAATGTCCAAAAACCCTAAAATGGCCCAACAGATTGCGGATACTTCCTTTTTAATAGAAGAGTTTTTGGCTAAAGAAGTTAGTGATGGCCAAATTGATGCAAGTGCGTTTACGGAAGAAGAAAAGGTAGTTAAGATTCACAATCACTGTCATCAAAAAGCATTAAGTAATCAGAAAGTAACTTTTGACGTCCTTAATCTGCCTAAAAATTATAAGGTTACCATTATCGCTTCGGGTTGTTGTGGTATGGCAGGTTCCTTTGGTTATGAAAAGGAACATTATGAAGTAAGTATGAAGGTTGGAGGACTCAAATTATTCCCTGCGGTTAACAAAGCAGCGGCAAGTACCATAATCGCCGCTAATGGAACAAGTTGTAGGCATCAGATTTTTGACGGTACCAAAAGAATAGCCAAACATCCGGTAAGCGTTTTAAAAGAAGCCCTACTTCCTTAATGCGCTGCCTTTATAGTTTTTTCTTTCTTGGAAGTAATCGTTTTTATAAGCGTGTTCATATCCATTTCCTTTAACTCGGTATCCATGAAAAATGGGACAAGTTTGTCATTGGCATATCTATAAATTTTCCAACGTTTAAGGGAATATTCCAAAGCGGATAAATTTTCTACCCAATCACCAGAATTAAGGTAAAGCACATTTCCCGCATGTCGCTCTACAAATGTTTTTTCTGGCTGATGGATATGGCCACAGATTACGGTGTCATAGTTATGGGAAAAAGCAATATCTGTTGCAATATCTTTAAAACGAGAAATATGTTTTCTACCCCCTTTTGCAGCTTTTATCCGACTGGATAGGGAGAATTTTTCCTTTCCCCGCTTTTTTAATACCCAATTGGTAAGCTTATTGGCATAATCAAGTAATCGAAAGCCAAGATTTCCAATTTTACTTACCCATCTTGGGTTCAAAAGGGTAGTGTCAAAAATATCACCATGAAAAAACCATGTTCTTTTTCCATCTAAATTTAACACCAGGCTTTCGCCGAACTTTATATTACCCATCGCGAAGTTAACGATGCGTTTAGGCACTTCGTCGTGGTTTCCTTTAATATAGTGTACTTCGGTTCCTTTGGAGGCCATAGAAATTATTTTCTTTATCACCTTTAAATGGGAAGGCGGAAAATAACTAGCACTAAAATGCCAGATATCGATAATGTCTCCGTTTAACACAAGAATCTTAGGTTCTATACTTGACAGATAGACCAGTAACTCGTCGGCATAACAACCATAAGTTCCTAAATGTACGTCAGATATAACTACAATATCAAGCTTTCTTTTTCTCAACCTAAGAATTTTATATGCAAAATTAAACCTAATGGTATATGACTTTTATAAAATCATATCATTTTTAAATCAGTAAAGTGTTAAGGAAACATTACCTATCTGCGCTAAGTTTAATTTAATCTTAAGTGTGGTGAGGATTTTTCTTTGATGGATTTAAAAATTACCTTTGTTCTTAGACCTTTAATGTTCGTATGGCAGGAAATACTTTTGGAAACCTATTTAGGGTTAGTACGTTTGGAGAATCGCACGGGAAGGCGATAGGTGGTGTAATAGATGGATGTCCCTCTGGAATAGTTTTAGATATGGCGGCGATCCAAAAAGATCTGGACAGACGTAAACCGGGTCAGTCGGCTATTGTGACGCAACGCAAAGAACCTGACGAGGTTGAATTTTTCTCGGGAGTGTTCGAAGGGAAGACCACGGGAACACCCATTGGGTTCGCTATCCATAACACCAATCAAAAATCCAAGGACTACGGTCATATCAAGGATTCATACAGACCATCGCATGCGGACTATGTGTATGACAAGAAATATGGTTTTAGGGATTATCGTGGTGGCGGAAGAAGCTCTGCTAGAGAAACCGCAAGTAGGGTAGTAGCAGGTGCCATAGCCAAGCAATTTTTAAAGGGTGTGGAGATAGATGCCTTTGTTTCCCAAGTAGGGGAACTAAAGCTTGAAAAAAGCTATCTGGACTTGGACCTTTCTTTAACCGAGACAAATAATGTGAGATGTCCGGACCTAGAAACGGCTGCAAAGATGGAAGCCTATATAAAATCGATTAAAAAAGAAGGAGATACCATAGGAGGAATCATTACCTGCGTCGCCAAGAATGTTCCTGTTGGGTTGGGAGAACCTGTTTTTGATAAGTTGCATGCAGAATTAGGGAAAGCCATGCTCTCAATCAACGCCGTTAAAGGTTTTGAATACGGTAGCGGATTTGATGGTGTTGCCATGAAAGGAAGTGCACATAACGACCAGTTCAATTCCGATGGTTCCACTAAGACCAATTATAGTGGCGGTGTACAAGGTGGTATTAGTAATGGCATGGATATTTACTTTAATGTGGCCTTTAAGCCAGTAGCTACGGTCATACAGGCCTATGAAACTATCGATAAAGAAGGTAATACCGTGAAAACCCAAGGAAAAGGCAGGCATGACCCATGCGTGGTGCCGAGAGCGGTACCTATTGTTGAGGCCATGACAGCCATGGTTTTAGCCGATTATGCCCTATTGAACCGCACGATTAAATTATAGTTTTTCTTTTTTGGACATTTCCCTTTCAAAATAGTATCTTACTAGCCTAATGTAAATTTAGGTATGAAGAAACTTGCACTGCACTGGCAGATAATGATAGGTATGGTTTTGGGACTGTTTTTTGGTTTCGGGATGACCTATTTTGATTGGGGAAAGAATTTCGTGGTAAATTGGATAGCTCCATTGGGAACTATTTTCATAAAACTTCTAAAACTCATTGCGGTCCCATTAATTTTGGCATCGCTCATAAAGGGTATATCCGATTTAAAGGATATCTCTAAATTTAGAAATATTGGACTTAGAACCATAGGTATATATGTGGGTACTACCACTGTGGCCATTATTTTAGGCTTGGTATTGGTTAATGTAATAGCGCCAGGAGATGGTATCTCCGAAGAGACTATTGAGAAACTGACATCTACCTACGCCAATGATGAAGGAGTAAAGGCTAAATTAGAGGAAGCCTCCCGCCAAAAAGAGAGTGGACCGCTGAAGTTCTTAGAAGATATGGTTCCCGATAACGCGGTAAGTGCCTTAGGGAACAATCAATTAATGCTGCAAGTTATTTTCTTCACCATTTTCATGGGTATTTCCATGTTGCTTATAGGAGAAGAAAGGGCAAGGCCCTTGAAGAATTTCTTTGATTCTTTAAATGATGTGGTCTTAAAAATGGTGGACCTTATTATGCTTACAGCTCCTTTCGCGGTTTTTGCCTTATTGGCTAACGTTGTAGTCTCGTCCAGTGACCCTGAAATTCTATTGGCCTTGTTGAAATATGCGGGTGTTGTCGTATTAGGACTATTTTTAATGATTGTTTTCTATGCAACCCTAGTTTCGGTATTCGCAAAGAAGAATCCATTTTGGTTTTTAAAACAGCTGAGTCCGGCACAATTGTTAGCATTCTCTACTAGTTCCAGTGCGGCGACCCTTCCGGTAACAATGGAAAGGGTAGAGGAACACATAGGCGTTGATAAGGAAGTTTCTAGTTTTGTGCTACCTGTAGGAGCCACCGTAAATATGGACGGTACAAGTCTTTATCAAGGGATAGCCGCCGTTTTTATTGCACAAGCCCTTAGTTTTGACCTTCCCTTAACGGCGCAATTGACTATAGTTTTAACAGCACTTTTAGCATCAATCGGAACGGCTGCGGTACCTGGTGCCGGAATGGTTATGCTAGTGATTGTATTGGAGTCTGTTGGATTTCCACCAGACAAATATGCTATTGGACTCGCCTTGATATTCGCAGTGGACAGACCATTGGACATGTTGCGAACTGTTGTAAACATTACAGGTGATGCTACGGTAGCTACCATTGTAGCAAAGTCCGTTGATAAATTACATGACAATCCTAAAGCTAAAAATTGGGACGACCATTATGATGAAGTAAAGTAAACTGCCTCTGGGTATGATTTCCTTTGGCGGTGCCACTAAAAACATAAAACGTTTGAAAATGAATATTTGCTTTTTAATGTATCCTTGGGAGGAAATAGACCCAGAGAACGATACCAGTTTGGCGCTAATCCATGAGTGTGTAAAACGAAAACATGGTGTTGCGCTATGTTCCCCTGCAAATCTTACCATCAGGAACAGTGTAACGAACGCTTTTTGTACAGTGCTAAACCGTATGGACAAAGTTTCAGCGAGTTTAAAATCGTTTTACAAACAGGCGACCTTACGGGAAGAAATGTTGCCCTTGGCAGGGTTTGATGTGATTTTTATGCGAGCCAATCCGCCATTAGACCCTATTATGCTTAATTTCTTGGATTCGGTGAAAGACGATGTGTTCATCGTGAATTCCTTACAAGGAATAAGGGAAGCGAACAACAAGCTATATACTGCGGCCTTTGGCGATTCTCATAGCAATATCATTCCGACTACACACGTATCTAAAAATAAAAACTATCTAATTCAACAGATTAAGGAGGCTAAGGCCGATAAGATGATATTAAAACCACTAAACGGTTTTGGTGGTTCTGGTGTTATATTAATAGAAAAGTCGGCCATGAGCAGTATCAAGTCGCTATTGGATTTTTATATCACTAACCCCGATGGTACGTCTAACTATGTCATTCTTCAAGAATATATTGAAGGAGCGGACCAAGGAGATGTACGCGTATTAATCTTGAACGGAGAAGTTATCGGGGCCATGAAAAGAGTTCCGGGAACTGATGACCACCGTTCTAACGTTTCTGCAGGCGGTACCGTGGCAAAACACAGCTTAACAAAGCAAGAAAAAGCGCTTTGTAAGCAAATTGGACCCAAATTGGTAAAAGACGGACTCTACTTTGTTGGCATTGACGTTATTGGAGGAAAGTTGGTGGAAGTAAATGTAATGTCTCCCGGTGGAGTAACCTACATGAACAAGGTCTATAAGACCAAGATACAGGTTAAAGTTATCGACTTTGTGGAGAGCAAGGTCATTGATAAGCTAAAGGCTTTCGATAGACGGTCTCGTTTGCGTAATGAGGTGGAAAATGCATAAATTTTCCATTCCTGATATTATTTCCAATATAAAAGCCGAAAAAACATTTGAAGCGGTATCGGCAGATTATTCCTTTACCATTAAGATTGATAACTATGCTCCTTATATCTGTGGAGCAGTGCATGACGGTCATCAATTTAGAAAAAGTCTTTGGGAGAATTGCTTACATACGGCGTATGATCGCTGGTATGAAGAAGACCCTTGTACCAAGGAGATGGTACAATCGCACCCTATTGTAATTGCTGGTCGTGATAGTAGATTTGAGTACGATTTAAATAGAGCTCCTGAAACTGCGATATACGAAGATGCCTGGGGTAAAAATCTTTGGAAATCGCCACTGACGTCGCAAGAGCGAGAAGAGAGCCTGGCCAAGCACGATAATTTCTATAAAGTCGTACATGCTTTAATCCAAAAAATTGAAACCTTATACGGAAAAACTATTGTTTTTGATATGCATAGTTACAATTGGAAGCGATGGGATAGGGAAGTACCTACTTGGAATTTAGGTACCTCCAATATTGATAACGATAGGTTTGGAAGTCTAGCGTCTGCTTGGAGTAAGCGTTTAGAAACGATGAATCTACCGAACGGTATAAAATCTACCTCTAAAATCAATGACACCTTTCAAGGTAACGGTTACTTTCTCAAGTACATTACACAAAATTTCAAGAATACCTTAGTTCTGGCTACAGAAATCGCAAAAGTGTACTGTGACGAATATGAAGGCACACTATATCCAGAAGTCGTTCGTTCTGTGGAGGTACAGTTAAAAGAATTAATACCTTTACAACTGAAAGAATTTCAGGATAACATCACATGATAGAAGAGAAACAACAGCTTACATTGCAGGAGGAATATGCTGACCTCTTTGAGATAGATGCTAATCTTGACCGCTTGGTAAAAAAGATTGAGCTCCTGAGCTATGTAAACCCCTTGAACATTGAAAAGGCAAAGAACCAGTTCTTTACCTCAAAATATACGGAAGACCCCGTTTTTAGATATCCTAAGTTAAAATTTGAGGCCTATAAATTACACCGGCTTTTCTTTTCTCAGCGTTTGGAGCGAATTACAGATGAACGGATACGTAAAGTATATCAAGATATTATCTATTACTACTCCAACATGGTTCAATGTATTGAAACCATTGGTCAGGATAAGCGATTTTACTACAATTCATTACGGGTATACGGGTCGCCAACGGAGAAAGATGTGCAAAATGCCCAATTTATACTACATTTTGCCAATGAGCCAGAGTCTTCAGATATGGATAAGGTGCATACCGCAGAGGAGGCGAAAGCATATTTCGAAAAATTTTCGGAGCAGTACGATTTTCCATTGAACATTAAGTTTGCCACTCATATTGCGGCAGACGCAATGGTCAGTAATGCATCGCAATCCTTATTGATAAAGCGAAATACGAAATTCAGCAAGAACCAATTGCTTACACTGGCCAACCACGAAATAGGAGTACACTTGGTAACCACCTATAACGGCATGCATCAACCTTTAAAGATATTTTCTAACGGTCTCCCAAAGAATGTAGAAACTCAAGAAGGTTTGGCCGTATTTAGTGAATACATGAGTGGCGCGTTAACCTTGAAGCGATTAAAAGAACTGGCCTATCGTGTGCTGGCCTCGGATAGTTTGATCAAAGGGTATAGCTTTTCAGATACCTTCGATTTAATTCACAATCAGTACAAACTCAATAGAAACGACGCTTTCTCCATTACACTTCGTGCGCATAGGGGCGGGGGGTTTACCAAAGACCGCTTGTATCTCAGTGGATTAAAGAAAATTTATAAGCGTTATTTAAAAGAGAGGAGTATGGATTCGCTTCTAGCAGGAAAAGTTTCCCTGGACTATGAACCAGAGATTAAGCACCTGCTGGATTTAGGTCTTGCGCAGAAAAATAAGTTTAAGAATTTAGCGTATCAGCAGAATAACAATACCAATAAAACCTTGGATTTTATACTGAACAACCTAAAGTAGGTTTTTATTCCTCCTTTTCGCTTTCTTTTTTCTTGGCCTCCCTTTTTTCTTTACGTTCCTGTTTAATGTCCTTTTTCTCTTGGGCTTTATCTGCTTCCTTGGCGGCGTCTTCAAAATCAATATCATCATCAACAACACCTTTAAAGGCTTGTATCCAGGCATTTTTAAAGATTCCGGTAATGGTAGGCCAAATTTTAGGCCCAACATTATTCAAATCACCCTCAATTGGCACTTTAGTGGCCAAGGTGTTGTTTTTTTGATTCTTAAGTAAGAATTTAAAGAAGCCCACAAAACCTTCCCATAGGGTCCCTAAAAAGCCGTCTTCCTTACCAATCAACTTACTATCCTTGATGATTGGCTTTAAGGACCCTTTCAGAAAACCGTCGGCAATTGCGATTTCCCCAAAAACCTCGAACGTACCGCTATCAAAATCTATTTTTGCATAATGTTGGGTAAAATCATTGAGTGCTGTGACATTGGCCTCAGTGATAGAAACGGCAATGTCCATATCGGGTATTTCCTTTACAATATTCATTTTTCCGTCCAATTTCATATTTCCATTACCTATGGAAACGGCCGTAGCATGTACTTCTGAGGGTAGCGTACGCTTTTGGAGCACTACGTTTCGAAGGTTGGATGCCCTAAGTTGTATCTGCTTTAAGTTTAAATCGATATTTGGGTCGGCCTGAAGTTCTACAAAAGCGGCCGTACCATCTATAATTTCTAAATTGTTGATATCAATGGGAACAAGGTCGGTAAGTGCTTTGGACCAATCTTCCACCTCGGGTTCTTTACCGTCGCCTTGTTGATCTTCGAAGACGTAGATGAACTTGGGTTGTGTCATTGTAATTTCACTCACAATCCTGCCGTCTAAAAGGGCGTTCCATTCTATAGAGATGTCCGTTTTCTTGAAATCCAGAAAAGGTACATTAGACGAGGCCTCTACCTTGTTGAGATACAATCCGTGTATGACATAAGCACCACGCCACAAAGCAAGGTCGATGTCTTCTACCTGCCCATAATATCCCGGGATATCCGCAAGTACTCCATTCACGTATTTTTTAACCATATAGGGAAGTAGTAGACGTAAGGCTATAAAGAAAACGATGATACTTACTGGAATTAGGTATCGTTTCTTCTTATAAACTTTTTTCTTTCTAGTCGCTGAGGTCATAATATATAAATGTGCTGTAAAGATTTAATTTTTAGCTATATCAGCTTGGTTCAAATGAGATATTTAAGACCTCATACCATTTAAAAAAGCACTATAAATCGTATATGATTTAATTTTAAAGATAAGGAACAGTATATATTGAGAATTTGCCCGAACAACGTAATAAGAGAGTGGATTTATAAAAATTTGGACTGAAGCTCCGGTGTAGGAATCATGCAAGTGTCCTTTTTTCCGAACCAAGCATAGCGGTAGCGAGCGATTAAATCGTATACGATATTTCGTAAACCACTAGGAATCAAGTATAATATTCTAGATAGACTTCCAAAGCCATTGAGGTCGCTTCCAATTTGTAAAGCAGCGTCCGATTTAATGTAATACGCTACTCCAGGTTCTATTAAAACAACGGAATCAATGCTGTTGGAATCAATTCCTCGTTCGTATACCAACTTTTTACCAATTTCACTCTGTAAGGAAGCATAGCGAAAAGTATCTTTGTTATCACGCTTAATTACAAACTGAATAAAGCCATTACAAAGATTGCAAACGCCGTCAAAAAGTATAATTTTCTTGTTTTCTTCCACAGAACAAAGATAGGTCAGGTGAGGTGCAACACCTAAATTTTATAATGGATTTAAGAAAATGGTTGAAAGGTATCTACATACAAGGAATGAATTACGGTTTAATCCTAATATAGTTCTCGTCTCACACCTAAAAATCGTATACGATATAATACAACTACTTGATAATCAAATCTCTTAACTCATTATTTGTTACGTTCCACTAATTCTAATTGCCCCACACTCACATTGGTGGTAAACATCCCGTAGTTCACGGTCGCTTTTCCCTTTTCGAGTTTGTCAATACTACCAACCGCCTTACCATCGTGCATACGAACGCGATCTCCTATTTTAAAAACAGGTCTTGGTTTGTTTTTTTCCTTGAAGATGGCCTTTTTCTTTGCCACCTTCTTTTTCTCTCGAATAACCTTTACTTCTTTCTGGACTTCTTGGGCTACTTGAACCTTTTTAGAACGGTCTGCTTTTGCTTGTTTGGCAGTCTTCTTTTTACGCTTGCTGTTTTCGGTCTCCACAATTCGTAGGAGTTCCGAAACCAAAGGACGCTTCTTTTTATCCTGAAAATACTTATCAGCCGCAGTATTTACTTTGTTACCCAACTGAATCATCCGTTGGTCATGGTCGTATAGCTCTTGGTAGTTTTCTAACTTGGATTTTACTTTTGCGTTCAGTTTTTCTAATCGCGCCGCCTCTTCTCTCGCCTTGGATTCCTCTTCTTGCAATCGAGAACCTGTTTGCGCCATTTTGCTGCGCTCTTTCTGTAATTTGGCGATAGTGGCATCAAAACGAACCTTCCCACGCTCTATCTTTTTCTTGGCCTTGTTAATAAGCGAGTAGGGGATACCGTTTTTCTGTGCGACCTCAAAGGTGAAGGAACTACCGGCCTGACCCAATATTAATTGAAACGTAGGTTCTAAGGTCTTCCCGTCAAAAAGCATGTTCGCATTGCTAATATGCGGAAGTTCGTTCGCTAAAGCCTTTAAGTTGGCGTAGTGGGTGGTAATTACACCGTAGGAACCACGCTCATAGAAAACCTCTAGGAATGCTTCGGCCAAGGCACCTCCCAATTCCGGGTCACTTCCCGTTCCAAACTCATCAATAAGAAAAAGTGTTCGGTTGTTGCAGCGTTTTAAAAATTGGTTCATGTTCTTTAAACGGTAACTGTACGTACTTAAATGATTTTCGATGGATTGGTTGTCTCCGATATCTGTTAGAATCTTATCGAAAAAGCAAACCTCGCTACGCTCGTGTACCGGAATTAATAAACCGCTCTGCACCATCACCTGAAGTAGTCCAATGGTCTTTAACGTAATACTTTTTCCACCTGCATTGGGTCCGGAAATAACGATAATACGGTTTTCTTCATGCAGTTCAATCGTCTGCGGAAAGGTCTTTTCGTTTTTACGTTTGTTGCTTAAAAACAGTAGCGGGTGATACGCATCCCGCAGATACAATCTGTTATCCTCGTTAACATTTGGCAGTATAGCATTGATATCCTGGGCGTGCTTGGCTTTCGCCGCAGTAACGTCAATGTGACTTAAATAATCTTGATAATCGCTTAAAAGGCCTCTAAATGGTCTTATTTGATACGTAAGCTGATTCAAAATACGTTGGATTTCCTCTTTTTCCTCAAACTCCAGATTGTTTAGTTCCCTGCTATATTTCAAAGCGGCCTCTGGCTCTATATAAACAATGCTTCCCGTTTTAGAGGTACCCATGACGGCACCCTTGATTTTCTTACGGTACATGGCCTTGACGGCCAAAACACGTCTGTTTTCTACGACCGACTCCCTAATGTCGTCCAAATAGTCCGATGATTGGTAGGTAGCCAGTGCACTTCCAAAGCTTTGGCTTATTTTACCACGTACGTGGTTCATTTGCCGTCTTACGCTCAGTAAAGTGTCGGAGGCGTTGTCCTTAATCTCTCCAAAACGGTCAATAACCGCATTGATGAGTAGGGGAATCTCGGTATTGCTTTCTAAGGCTGCCGCGGAATCATTTAATAAAGGATAGTATTCCTTAAATTTTTTGAAGAATTTTTGATGCGTAACTACGGTATTGCACAAACTGGCAATACGCCGAAAACCCAATAGCTCCAAGGTCGTATTTTCAATCTTTAGCAGTTTTAAATCGTTACTAATACTATCAAAACCATGGTTGGGGATGCGGTTTTCGCTGATAAAAGAACTTAGATATTCCGATGTTTTTCCTAGTGCAACAATTATTTCTTCTTTGGTGGACAAGGGCTGTATTTCCATAGCGGTCTCCTTGCCCAATTCTGTATTGCAACGGGAAGCCACCTGTTGCAAAACCGTAGGAAATTCTAAGTCTTGAAGCGTTTTGGAATGTATGTTAGCCACTTTTATGTATTAAGGAGCGGCAAAGGTACGGATTGGGTCTGAGATTAGAAATTGGTTAGTTTTGTCGTCTACCAATATAAAGCTTTTGTATTGAGTTATTGGTAAGGGTTCTTCGATTTTTTAATGAAAAAATTAAATGCAACGAATTTTAAAACCGGACAATAGTCTAGCATTCTCTAGATCTAGCTAATAATAGTCATTTTTATTTCAATATTCTGGTACGTCAATTTTTATTTTCTAAACTTGTGTTCATAATTATATCAATCAAGATATATTGAAAATCCTGTAGAAAGATTAAGGCTGCGTGTTACATCGGTAATATCAGAAGCATTTTCTTCTCTTGCTTTAGTCAAAAAAGCAGACCAATTTAAGATTGTGTCAAAAGAAACTTTACTTCCAAGTGGTATTGCGATGCCGGCGCCACCTCCAAATTGTAATAGATTTGATTTGAAAGTGCCATTACTAAAAGTACTTTCCGTTTTGAAAGAGCCAAAACCAGCAAATGCTTCTAAAAATGGTAAAACTTTCCCAGCCTTGAAATAATAACGCCAAAAATTATTAAAAGCAATGCGATTAGATTTATTCTCAAATTCAGTTTCGTCAATTGTTAAATCAGAGAAAGTCGTTGATTTAAAATTTGAATATTGGATATTAAAACCTACGACAAGGTTGTCAATTAAAAAATATCCAGCTTCTGGGGAGATTGAAAAGCCAAAATTTTTGAACCTTGGTTCTTCATTATCGTTTGATTTGATTTTTTGATTACTCTTTCCAAACGATATCGCTCCATCAAGCCCTAAATAAAAATTTCCTTTTTCAGTTTGAGAAAAAGAATCTGTAAGAAATAACAAGGCAAAGGTTATAGAAAGTAATAGTGCAAATGATTTGTTCATTTCTGAAAATTTAAAACGAATGCTAGTTTTTAGCTAAGTGAATTAACCGCTCAATTTATAAGCCTTGTGCTAAAGTAGCCTTTCCAAATTTTTATATCAAGTGGTTTGTGGTTTTAAGTTTACATAAGCTGTAAATCGTGATTATTACAAAACAAACTGGGCAACAACTAACTGCTTTGTTAATTGTTGCCTAGTAATAGATAAAGCATTAAAGCTATTATTTGCCGTCACATCCGGGCTTCGCGTCTATATCAGATTCCAAACGAATATCCCCAAGGCCAATATCAACCCCTTCGTCAGCGCTAATGATGAACGCTGCGTTAATAGCACTCATATCAACCCCTAAATTATCAAAACAACTAAGGCTAATACGGTATTCTTTCCACTCATTTGCAGCAATGGTAATGTCCAGGGTTTCGTTACAGTCAGCATCATCTGCACATCCCATACCTATTTTAACCACCGCCTTACTATTGGTCATTGATTTTGCCGAGAAGGTCAGTTCCATAGCACCGTTACTTTCACGGGCCATATCTGCTGGAGCCGTCGCGGTTAACCTTAGCTGGTCATTGCCAGAGGTGGTATACTTGATGCGCAGCGCATCTTCTTGTGCCTTGTGGTCGGTCTTGCTTATGATGAGTCCACCTACAGAAGTAGGGAAGCTACCTATTTGTTTGTCCAAATCGCCCGATTTAAGCCATAAACTCCACGGAGCAACGGGTGCGCCTTTCGTGTAGAATACCCCTGTTGATGCCACTTCACTTTTCTCTAAGCCAGATTCTTCTGGTAGTTGCGCTACGGTGTCCTTACTTTCATAACTAAGGCCATATCCTAGCTCAAACAAGTTTTCAGCATCTTTATTAGCCGTGTTGTCAGTTACTACCGCACTACTTGGCCATGAGAAGGATAAACGACCGGTAAAATCATAGGAGGGGTCTCTTTGGAACAACAAATCCGATATGCCACCACCTTCGCTACCTGGTAACCAAGCTGCAATAAAGGCATCTGACCCATTTATTTCAGGGTTGCTCCACATGGGGCGACCGGATAGAAAAACAGAAACGACAGGAACACCCATCTTACGAAATTCAGCAAGTTTATTAGTGTCAAAACCGTTGGGAACAAAGTCTAGATTCACA
Source organism: Maribacter sp. R77961 (assembly GCF_044594925.1). Lineage (GTDB taxonomy): Bacteria > Bacteroidota > Bacteroidia > Flavobacteriales > Flavobacteriaceae > Maribacter. Next base: position 1,011,041 of record NZ_CP138991.1, read on the forward strand.
CGATCTCCTTGAAATTCTGCATAAGGGTCCTCACCGTAAACGGCAATAACCACATCGGCCTTTTGGGTACTTTCTCCATCTGGCGAAAAAATTAATTTACCACCTGCTTCGTTAACCGCCTCTTTAATACCGTCCAATATAGATTCGCCATTAGGGAACTCGCTATTGGTGTGGCCCGTACCTTGCCATGAAAGCGTCCAACCACCGGCTGCCTTAGAAATACTGCTTGCACCGTCTCCAACGACCATAATTGTTTTGCTAGCATCTAAAGGCAATACGCTATTGTTGTTTTTTAATAAAACCATGGATTCGCGCACCGCTTGTCTTGCTATTGCTCTATTTTTAGGAAGGCCTAAAAGACTTTCATCCCCTGCATTTTTACGTGTGCTGGGCGCCCCTTTGGTAAATATCCCCGAAGCGATTTTTACTCTAAGTATACGGCGCACGGCATCGTCCAATCGTTCCATAGGCACGACCCCATTTTTTACATGGTTTAGCGTGCTTTCATATAAGCCCTTCCAGCTATCGGGAGCCATGAACATGTCAAGACCTGAATTTAGGGATTGTGCGCAATCTGTATTTGTACAACCGGTAACCTGCCCATGACCGTTCCAGTCGCCCACGACAAAGCCATTAAAGCCTAATTGCCCCTTCAGTACATCGGTCAATAAATCCTTGTCGCCATGAAGTTTTCTACCTTGCCAGCTCGAGAATGAAGCCATTACCGTTTGAACTCCAGCCGGAATTGCCTTGTAATAACCGGCGGCATGTACATTACGTAGTTCTTCCTCACTAATCAAAGCATCCCCTTGGTCCACACCATTTTGCGTTGCTCCGTCGGCCAAAAAGTGCTTAGCACTGGAGATTACACGACCTGCGCCCATAAAATCATCGTCACCAAAACGACCTTGTAAACCGTAAACAATACGGTCTGCGTACGATGCAACTATTTCTGGGTCTTGTGAGAATCCTTCATAACTACGTCCCCAACGAATGTCCTGAGGCACCGCTAATGTAGGCGCAAAGGTCCAATCGTGTCCAGAGACCGTAAGTTCATGAGCGGTTATTGAAGCAATTTGCTCAATTAAATCTGGATTACGCATAGCACCAAGACCAACATTGTGTGGAAAAACAATTGCACCGCTCAAGTTCGCGTGTCCGTGCACGGCATCAATTCCCCATATACAGGGTATAGCAATTTCAACACCTTCTGGGTCAATGGATGCATTATAATATTCATCCGCTAGGGCCAACCATGCTTTAGTATCTGCGTAAGGCAATGGCCCTGGGGCTGAATTACCACCACTTAATACGGATCCTAAACGATATTTTTTAACCTCTTCTACTGTAACCGATGCATTATCGGCCTGAATGACTTGCCCTACTTTTTGTTCTAAGGTTAGTTTAGGCAGGATTTCATCTATTTGCGCTTCGATTTCCGGGTCTAATGGCAATGGTTTGATGGTCGTCCAATCCTGGGGATGAACAATATTTTCAGCTTTTTTTGAATCAACACTGTTGGCTTGCTCCGTACAGCTTACGATAACGCTAAGGGCCAAACAAAAAAGCAAACTTGATGAAAAGAAAGATGTAGTAGTACGCATATGATATTTTTGGTATTTAACAGGTCTGTTTAAGGTTTTTAATTAGTCGAGAAAGATACTATTATTTCCTAATGCCACCAAGTGTAACCAGACTAGAAAAGTTGTGTCATTATTTTTATTAGTAGTAATCAAATTCTTGGGTTATGCCGAAGTTTACTACCACATGGCACCTCATTTTTACCTAATTTTACACGGTAGCATTCAATGAGCGAACTATACATGAAAAAAAGAAAACCACAATACTTTAATACCTAAATGCCTGTACAAATACATCCAAGTTGGAAAAAGAAACTTCAAAACGAGTTTGAGCAAGATTATTTTAAACAGCTCATTCAATTTGTGAAAAAAGAATATAGTGCCAATACCTGCTACCCAAAGGGGAACGATGTTTTTGCAGCCTTTGACCATTGCCCGTTCGATGAGACGAAAGTGGTGCTTATTGGTCAGGATCCTTATCATGGACCTGAACAAGCCAATGGGCTGTGTTTTTCGGTAAAAGATGGAATTTCACATCCTCCATCACTGATAAATATTTTTAAGGAAATCACAACCGATTTAGGAGTTCCTTATCCGAAAAGTGGAAATTTGGAACGCTGGGCAGACCAAGGCGTTTTGCTGTTAAATGCGACCCTAACGGTTAGAGCTCATGAAGCTGGTAGTCATCAAGGCAAGGGTTGGGAAAAATTCACGGATGCCGTAATAAAGACCTTGTCGCATGAAAAAGAACAATTGGTATTTTTATTATGGGGCGGATTTGCAAAGAAAAAGACTAAACTTATCGATGCAAATAAACATCATATTCTTACCTCCGGTCACCCTTCGCCATTAAGTGCGAATCGTGGATATTGGTTCGGTAACAAGCATTTCTCCAAAACAAACACAATTTTATCAAGTTTAGGCAATAAAACTATTGACTGGTAAGTTCTTATCATAAGACTTTTTATTACTTTTGATAAGGTAATTTCTTACTTTTATAATTTAAAACCTAAGTTATGAGAAAATTCGACAATTTAAAATCAATTTTATTGGTAGATGATGACGAAGCTAGCAACTTTCTTCATTCTATATTCATTAATAAATTAGAACTTGGAATTGATGTGAACGCTGCTCTAAACGGGCAGGAAGCATTGGATTTTATTTTGGATAAAGGAGTCGATAAATTAGCCATGCCCTGTATGGTGATGTTAGATTTAAGAATGCCCGTTGTTGATGGTTGGAAGTTTATGGAGATGTATGAGGAACAAGTTCCTCAAGAATTAAAAGAACAAATCGTGATTGTTTTGGTCACCATTAGTGATAATGCCAATGATAAAGCCAAGGCAATCGCTAATCCTTACATTGCCGATTTCTCTCAAAAGCCTTTATCTGACAGTACTTTTAGGAAATTAATAAACAAACATTTTTCTTTAACCTTGGTCTAAATAGGAAATTACAAAAGAAAATTTTCAGAAGCTTTTTTGTCTTTTATAAGCGATAAGTGCATCAATGTGTCTTGTACTTTTGCCAAAGTCTCCGGTGAGAGTTGTTCCTGACTCCATTGCGTTAAGGCCATCCATGATTTAATATCCTCTAGTTTTTGTTTGTAGCGGTTCGCTAGCGTGCGATCTATACTGGGAATATTCTTAAAATCCCTAGTGTAGGTGTTAATTACTTCCAAAACATGATTTATAAGTCTAGGATTGCCATTTAAAAATTTATCGGTACCCACAATCATAAAACAGGGCCATGGGGTAGGGCAGTCTCCCAAACGCCTAAAGGTACCATCATCTACTAATGGCTTGGTCGTAAAATGTTCCCACATGAAATAATCGGCCTTACCATCTGTCAGTCCTTGCACAGCGCCATTAAGGTTATTAATAATTTCAAACTGCAAGGTGTCTAAGTCCCACTGATTATTTTGCGCATGAACATAAGCCATAAGATGACTCCCGCTTCCATAGCGACTAATAGCTGCTTTTGTGTTTTCTAGGTCAGCAATAGTTCGGTAAGCACTTTGAGCACCAACATGGATTCCCCATAATAAAGGAGTGGCTATGTATTCCTGAATGATTTTTGAGGGATTTCCCTCGGTTATACTCTTTACGATACCCTCGGTGAGGATAATTGCTAAGTCCGTTTCGCCATCTGCCAGTAGCTGACACATCTTTCCCGTACCCTCCGGGATATCGGTCCACTGTAAATCGATTCCACGTTGCTCAAAAGTACCTTCTTCAATAGCTAAATGCCAAGGAAGATTAAAATGCTCAGGGACTCCTATAATTTTTACGGTTTTCACGTGCTACTTAATTTTTGAAGTACAAATTTAATGAGTTCTTCTACGGATTTTGTTGGATTTTTAGAAAATTCTCCTGTAGCTCTATTGGCTAAGATACAATTTAGTGAAACTGCTTGATGTCCTAATAATTTAGATAGGGCATAGATACCGGACGTCTCCATTTCCAGATTAGTAATGCACTTGTTTTCATACGTAAAGCGTGCCAAGTTACTGGTGAAGTTTGCATCACTTGAAGAAATTCTTAGCGATCGTCCCTGAGGACCATAAAATCCTGTATTTGTAGCGGTTACACCTAATCGTATATGATTTTCTATAAAATGAGCGCCTAAATCAGTATCGAATTCGACCACATAGGGTCTTGCTTTTGTGTCGGACCACTTGGTTTGACCGATAAAAGCATCTTCAAATTCTTGATGCGTTGAAAAGTCATTTTCATAGAAGTGTAAAAGACCATCAAAACCTATTGCAAACCGACTCATTAAAAAAGAATCGATAGGAATATCCGGCTGAATGGCACCAGAGGTGCCCACACGTACTATTTTTAATCGTATACGATTTGAACGAACAGTTCTTGTTTCAAAATCGATATTTACCAGGGCGTCCAGCTCGTTTAAAACAATATCTATATTATCTGTTCCTATACCGGTTGATATTACACTGATGCGTTTACCGTTTAGAACTCCGGTATGGGTCAAAAACTCTCGTTTGCCTTTTTTTATGTCTACACGGTCAAAATGTTTAGAGACTTCCGCTACACGGTCAGGGTCACCTACGGTAATAATATGTGTGGCTATGTCTTCTGGTCGTAAATTCAGATGATAAATGCTGCCATCGTCATTTATGATAAGCTCAGAGGGGCTTAATTGCATATTATAGTTTTAATATGCGGTCTGAAGTAGTGTTGTAAAGAAAGTTATATTTTAATGCACCACCCAAATACACGTCATTATCCTGAATAACGGAATAATAATTGGTTTTTCCTTCTAGTATTTCTTTTCCCTTCTTAGAAAGCCTCACTGGATTAAAGGTGTTGAATAGTGGTTTTAATCTACTTATTGCTCTATCATATTGCGAATCACCGAAACCAAGATTTCCTTGATTTTCTAATACGGTCTTTAAGAGACCTGCTTTGTTCTTTGGTCGCTCGTTCACCGCAAGTCCTAAAATATTATTTTCCATCTGGTTTAAACCATTGTTGATGCTCGGAAAACGTTGCAAGTGCGATTTAATGGCATCCCCTAGATAGTTAAAATTATAATTATCAAAGTCTGTTAGGTTCTCCAGACGAATGGGGTTATTGCTGCAATATAATTGCCACACATAATCTGCGTATTCAATGTCATCTTGGTTTAGCTCAGTACGATTTTCGTAGAGGCTTCGTAGTTGTTCTTCGGAAAGTTCGTTTAGGCTATATAATTTGTCCGTTTCGCCTTCTTTGCCACTGCAAACCAATGAGATTTGTGCATATTTTCTATTCGCTAGAAGCCAACTGATTACGGCTAACATATTTACTTGGCAGAATAAATCGTACTCAAACCAAAGTACTATCTGGTCTTGTTGTTTATGATTACATAGAGAACGGTATTCCTTTAAGGTTTTTTCAATAAACCAAGATTTTGAGACTTTGTAATTTTTATGAAGAAACTCGTATCGGGTTTTCCAGAAAGATTCACTCCCAACGGTGGTAAGGGTTTTACCTTCACATAACATTTCACGCCAAGTGATGATATCTCCTTTAAGGTTTAAGGTTTTTAGACGGTCGGTAAAGCTGTCTCCATTAGTAATATGCAGTAGGGAACTCATTTCCAGTGTGGTTTAGGTTCTAGTGGTTAAATGTAAGGTTTAATGTAAAAAAACAAAAGAATTTAACATAAAAAGACGCAACCCTACTGGGTTAAAGCGGTCCGGCCAAATATATTAGCCGCCTACGCGCTTTACTTTAAAACCTTTCTCCATAAGAATGGTCATTATTTTATCCCTGTAATCTCCTTGAATAATGATTCTATCGTCCTTGAAACTTCCGCCAACGCTTAATTTGGTCTTTAGTTCTTTGGCCAATTTTTTAAAATCGTCATCCGCTCCGGTATATCCTTCTAGAATAGTAATGGGTTTGCCCTTTCGTTTTTCATACTTACATATGATAGGTTCCTCCTGCATCCAAAGTTCGTTCTTGGCGTCTTTTTCTAGTGTTTCCTCCGGAGTGTGCTCTGGAAACAGATTTTTGAGCTGATCTTTTAAGTCCATATTTATTTTTTTATGAGTCCAAGTTCAATAAGACGTTCATGTAAGAATTCACCAGCTGTAATATCTTCAAATTGTTTTGGATGTGTTTCATCAACACAATTCTCCAAACAGTTTAGTGGCATTTCGCTTATTGGGTGCATAAAAAAGGGTATAGAGTACCTAGAGGTTCCCCAAAGTTCCTTTGGTGGGTTCACCACTTGGTGTATTGTGGACTTTAATTTGTTGTTAGAGAGTCGGGATAACATATCACCAACATTGATCATAAGTTGGTCGGGTCTAGCGATAGCATCAACCCATTCCCCCTTATGGTTCTTCACCTGCAATCCTTTTCCGTGAGCTCCCATTAATAGCGTGATTAAATTAATATCGCCATGTGCCGCTGCCCGCACTGCATTCTTTGGTTCGGAGGTTATTGGAGGATAGTGAATTGGTCTTAAAATAGAATTCCCATTGGTGATGAAATCATCAAAATAGGATTCTTCCAGATGAAGATGAAGCGCTAGCGCTCGTAATACATAGCGCGCTGTTTTTTCTAACATTTTATATGTTTCTTCGCCAACCTTGTTAAAATTGGGAAGTTCTTTTACCGTTACGTTATCCGGATACGCTGCTTCAAGCTTTGGATTATCATTGACATACTGTCCAAAATGCCAAAACTCTTTCAAATCGCCTTCTTTTCTTCCTTTCGCATGTTCCTTTCCAAAAGAGGTGTAACCACGTTGACCACCTATTCCAGGAATTTCGTAGCTATCCTTGATGTCTTGCGGAAGATCAAAGAACTTCTTTATTTCCGAATAAAGATTACCTACCAATTCTTCTGATAGGAAATGCCCACCCAAGGCTACAAAACCAATTTCTTCAAATGCTTTTCCAATTTCCTGAATAAACTTCTCTTTTCTTGAGTCATCCCCAGAAATAAAATCCGATAAATCTACGCTTGGCACTACACTCATGAGCTTTTCTTTCTTGTTTCCGTAAAATTACAAATTATTGCGTAGTTCACGTATTGTTATAATACTATTGCTAACTTGCTTCTTTGTTATATTTATATAGAATTTAAAAAAGGTTTTTAATTCGATGGATTACGATAAATTTCAGGTAACGGACGAAATAAAGCTACAGCTTTATAAGGCAATGCTAAAACCTAGGTTGATAGAAGAAAAGATGCTGATACTACTTCGGCAGGGTAAAATCTCTAAATGGTTCAGTGGTGTTGGTCAAGAGGCTATATCCGTTGGCGTTTCCAGTGCTTTACATGATTCGGAATATATTTTACCGATGCATCGTAATTTAGGTGTCTTTACCACACGGAAAATTCCACTTTACCGACTTTTTGCGCAATGGCAAGGTAAGGCAAGCGGGTTTACCAATGGCAGGGACAGAAGTTTTCATTTTGGTACGCAGGAATATAGGATAGTTGGGATGATATCTCATTTGGGTCCACAACTAGGAGTGGCCGATGGTATTGCACTAGCTCACAAGCTCCGGAAGGAAAACAAGGTAACAGCAGTTTTTACGGGAGAAGGGGCTACGAGTGAAGGAGATTTTCACGAGGCCCTTAATGTTGCAGCGGTCTGGGGTTTACCGGTATTATTCTGTATTGAAAATAATGGTTATGGACTTTCCACTCCAACAGACGAGCAATTCAGATGCGAACATCTAGCCGATAAAGGAGCAGGTTATGGCATGGAATCACATATCATCGATGGCAATAATATCCTAGAGGTTTATACTAAAGTAAATGCCCTTAGCGAAGCTATTCGTGCAAATCCACGACCCGTACTACTAGAGTTTAAAACTTTTAGAATGCGAGGTCATGAAGAGGCAAGCGGCACCAAATACGTACCAACAGAACTTATGGAGGCTTGGGCCAAAAGGGACCCCATAGCTAATTTTGCCGATTATCTAAAAGACAATAAGGTCTTGGACGATGTCTCGGAAAGTGAGCTGAGAATGGAAATCAGTAAGGAAATCGATACTAATTTACAACGGGCTTATGATGAAGAAGCTATTGTATTTAGTGAAAGTAAAGAATTAAATGATGTCTATTTAAATAATGATTTTAAGATAATTGAACCAACTATTCACACAAAGAATATACGTCTGGTAGATGCCATCTCCGATGGTCTTCGTGGCGCAATGGAAAAACATGAGAACTTGGTTATTATGGGGCAAGATGTTGCGGAGTACGGAGGTGTCTTTAAAATTACGGATGGTTTTGTGGACGCTTTCGGTAAGGAACGAGTTCGGAATACACCCATTTGTGAATCGGCAATTGTTTCCGCTGCCATGGGTCTTTCGATAAACGGAATGAAGGCTGTGATGGAAATGCAATTTGCTGATTTTGCCAGTAGCGGCTTTAATCCTATCGTAAATTACTTGGCAAAAACACATTACAGATGGGGCGAGAAGGCCGATGTTGTGATTAGAATGCCCTGTGGTGGTGGCGTTGCGGCGGGTCCTTTTCATTCACAGACCAATGAGGCGTGGTTTACCAAAACCCCAGGGTTAAAAGTAGTCTATCCTGCATTTCCTTCGGATGCTAAAGGATTACTGGCTACTGCTATTGAAGACCCCAATCCCGTACTGTTCTTTGAACATAAGGGGCTATACAGAAGTGTATATCAAGATGTACCCACCAATTATTATACAATTCCGTTCGGGGAAGCCTGTTTGCTACGCGAGGGAGATGCTATTACTATAGTTAGTTATGGTGCCGGAGTACACTGGGCTTTAGAGACTTTGGATATTCATAAGCAGGTCAAAGCCGACCTTCTAGATTTAAGGACTTTAGCGCCCTTGGATATGGAAAGTATCTACAAATCGGTTAGAAAGACGGGAAAATTAATCATACTACAAGAAGATAGTGGCTTTGGAGGAATTGCCAGCGATATCTCCAGTTTGGTGATGGAAACTTGTTTTGAATACTTGGACGGACCCATAAAGAGAGTCGCCAGTATGGAAACACCTATTCCTTTTAATGCAGAGCTTGAACGTAATTATCTGGCCAAATCAAAATTTGAGGAGGCTTTGTTGACCTTACTAGCTTACTAGCGAATCCGTTAACATCCTTACGATTAAAGTCAATAGTACATCCAGATTTTCGGAATCTTTGTGCACATTAATAATAGATTAGCCTTTGGATACATCCGACTAGGGAATATAAACGTATATAAAGCTAACCGTAAATCTAAATAAGTTATGAGAAAAATACTATTGCTTTTAGGAGTAAGTGTATTCATGTTGGCTTCTTGCTCCGTTTCTAAAGATGCAAGAGGGAAAAGAAATCTTTTAAGTGGTTCATGGACATTGGATAATGTCTCTTTCGCGAACAATACCGGTAACTTCAAAGCCACCTTGTTCAATGATGTAGAAGACATCTGTTTAGAAGGTAGCGATTGGTTCTTCCGCGATAATAATAGTACTGGGCGTTATACGATAACCCCATCCACGCTATGTAATGGCGGAGACCGTTTTATCAGATGGTCCGTAGTGGAGCGTGAAGAAAACTATTCAAGTCAATTACAATTTAAATTTATAGATGAGAAACGTAAGGATATTTCCGGCGGACTCGGATATCGTTTAAATATTGAAAATCTGACCGAACAGGCCATGCAGCTCAAGTCCAACGTAATGGTAGATGGTGAAACAGTCACCGTGGTGTACGATTTTACAAGAAAATAATATAAACCTACTTTAAACTAGAAATAATGAGAAGAAGTATTTTAAAAAGAAGTGCCAGTATGGTCATCACCTTAGCTTTAGTGCTAAGTTGTAGTACCGTTAAAAACGCAAATAAAACACAAAAAGGTGCGGCTATAGGAGCTGCAGGAGGTGCGGTCATAGGTGGTGTTCTAGGAAATAATATCGGTAACGGAAATAACACCGCCCTGGGAGCCATTTTAGGTGCTGCAATAGGTGGTGCCGCTGGTGGTTATATCGGTAACCGAATGGACAGACAAGCGGAACGTATAGAAGAGGAGATACCAGGAGCGGAGGTAAAGCGTGTTGGAGAAGGTATTAATGTTACTTTCAATGAAGATGCCGGTGTTTATTTTGATACGAATAAGTCTAATGTTAAAGGTACTTCCGCAACAACATTGGATAAATTAGCAGGAATTTTTAAGGAGTATCCAAATTCAAATGTTTTGGTAGAAGGCCATACCGATAGTGCAGGACCGGAAGACTATAACATGAACCTTTCTAAACAACGCGCGGAATCGGTTACCACTTATTTGGTCGAAAAAGGAATTGCTGCTAATAGGTTTTCTACCAAATGGTATGGAGAATTACAACCTGTTGGTGATAATACCACAAACGATGGTAAAGCCAAAAATAGGCGAGTGGAGCTAGCAATTGTCGCTAGTGAAGAACTAAAGGAAGAGGCGGTTGAACAGACAAAACAATAATTTTTACACATACCGTTAATTAAATCCTCGCAGTAGCGGGGATTTTTTTTGGAAAGATGTTATTTTCACGTAGTGAAGGAATATGATGTTGTTATCGTGGGTGGTGGATTAGCTGGGCTTACTTCCGCTATTGCCCTATCCAAAGAAGGCTTTGATGTATTGGTCTTTGAGCCGAATAAGTACCCCCATCACAAAGTATGTGGAGAATATGTTTCGAATGAAGTGGTGCCCTATTTAGAATCGCTCGGAGTGGCATTGGACAAGGCGGGTGCCGTGCCCATTACCGATTTTCAAATAAGCGCGGTTGATGGTCGTTTTGCAGAGGCGAAACTTCCTTTGGGAGGCATTGGGATCAGCAGGTATGCGCTAGACCATACGCTCTACAAAAGAGCGCTAGAAGTAGGGGTGAACTTCATTTTTTCTAAGGTTTCCAGTATTAATTTCCAGAATGATGCATTCCAAGTAAACACGGCATCGGAGGTTTATAAGGCCTTCATCGTAATTGGTGCCTATGGCAAACGGGATGCATTGGATAAAACCTTAAATAGGAACTTTAGTTTTCAAAAACACGCTTGGTTAGCGGTAAAGGCCCATTATAAGTCTCCTGATTTCTCGGATAACTTAGTTGCCTTACATAACTTCCCTGGCGGTTATGGCGGACTCTCCAAAACCGAGAGCGGTGCTGTGAATTTCTGTTATTTGGCACACTACGATTCCTTTAAGAAGTATCCGAACATTGACGATTTTAATCAAAAGATTGTTGCGCAGAACAAAAATTTAGATAGCTTTTTCAAGGTATCGGAACCCTTGTTCGAAAAGCCTTTGACCATAGCACAAATCGCCTTTGAAAGGAAAGAACCGGTAGTGAACCATATTTTAATGTGTGGGGATACGGCAGGTCTTATACACCCCTTGTGCGGAAATGGAATGGCCATGGCCATTCACAGTGCCAAGCTGGCATCGGACTGTATCGTTACTTATTTGGAAAGTAAAAGTAAAGACCGAAGCAAATTGGAAAAGGATTATCAAAAACGCTGGCATACAACTTTTAGCAAAAGACTCTGGTACGGACGTAAATTACAACAGGTATTATTACATAAAAAGTGGGTCAATAGCGGTGTAGGATTAGCAGCTTCCTCTGGAAAAATCCTTCGTTACATAATTCGCAAAACACATGGTAAACCAATCGTATAATGGTGAATTTTAAGCATAGAAGTGAGCAAGAAGAAATCATGGATAACTATGATGGGAGCAAAGAAACACTAAAAATAGTCCTAGACGATATTACGCGAGTGAATAAAATTCTTGGGGGTAATACAATTACGGTAGATGCCGTATTTAGGCTAATAGAAGAGAATCCTAAAGAATCGTATACGATTTTAGATATGGGGTGTGCGGACGGAAACATGCTTCGACTACTTGCGGATAGTGCCAAAAAGCAAAATAGAAAGTTTCGTTTGATAGGAGTAGACCTTAATGGGGATGCCTTGGATATCGCTCGGGAAGCATCTAAGGATTATCCAGAGATAACCTATTACGAAAAGAATATTCTAAGTGATGATTTCTCCAACCTTGAGGTAGATATTATAATTACGACGTTGACCATGCATCATTTCAAAGATGCGGACATTCTAACATTTATGCGTCAATTTATAAAATTGTCTTCCATAGGGATTGTGATAAACGATTTACAGAGAAGCAGACTTGCGTATTATTTGTTCCAAATATTTAGCCTTATTTTTATTAAAACAAAAGTTGCTAAGATAGATGGTCTTATTTCTATAAGTAAAGGTTTTAGAAAACAGGACCTAGAAGCGTTTGCAAATACCTTGAAAGGAGTGTCACACGCCATAAAATGGAAATGGGCCTTTAGATATGTATGGGTACTGCGTAAAAAGCGACTATAAATGCCTATGAACGATACAAGAATAGTCGCGGTAGCAAAAGAACTGCCAGAACATTGCCGCGAGACAAAAGATATTATTCCTTACGTGGATTTTTGGTTGCAGGGCCAAGAGGAACGCTTTAGGCGTAAAGTGGTTAAGATTTTCGAGGGTGCTGCGGTGGACAAGCGTTATGGTATTATGCCCATTGAAGAAGTGTTCTTGGCCTCTTCTTTTGAGGAGAAAAATGCGATTTATGCAAGGGAATCTAAGAAACTGGGTAGAAAAGTACTAGAAAAGGCCCTAAAAAAGGCAGATTGGGCGCCAGGCTCCTTAGACTACATTATCACCGTAAGTTGTACCGGTATCATGATTCCCTCCTTGGATGCTTATCTTATAAACGAGCTTAATCTAAGGCAGGATATTGTACGGCTGCCAGTAACCGAAATGGGCTGTGCTGCAGGAGTATCCGGTATTATCTATGCAAACAATTTTCTTAAGGCGAATCCGGACAAGCGCATAGCGGTGGTCTCTGTTGAAAGTCCAACAGCGACTTTTCAACTTACCGATTATTCTATGGCCAACATGGTGAGTGCCGCTATCTTTGGTGATGGGGCCGCCTGTGTATTATTATCTTCGGAAACGCAGGCAAAAGGTCCGAGAATTATGGGCGAGGACATGTACCACTTTAGGGATGCAACGGAACTGATGGGTTTTGACCTTACGAACCACGGGTTAAAAATGATTCTAGACCCTAAAGTTCCAGAAACGATTGCAAATCATTTTCCGGCTATTGTGCATCCTTTTTTAGAAAAGTATGGGAGCGCCATTGAAAACGTGGAGCATTTAATTTTTCATCCCGGAGGAAAGAAAATAGTGCAGACCGTTGAGGAACTTTTTGGAAAGTTAGGTAAGAATATAAACGATACTAGGGCCGTATTACAATTATACGGGAATATGAGTAGTGCTACAGTATTATACGTGTTAGAACGTTTTATGGAAAAGGATATAAAAGAAGGCGAGCAGGGTTTAATTTTGAGTTTTGGACCAGGTTTTTCTGCACAACGCGTATTATTGGAATGGTAATATCATAAGTGAAATGGAAAAGAATTGGGCTTTAGTATTAGGAGGTAGTAATGGCTTGGGTTTGGCAACAGCGACTAAATTGGCCAAACACGGCTTTCATATTGTAATTGTTCATCGGGATAGACGTTCGGAGATGGATACCATTGAAGCTAATTTTGAGGTAATGAGGACCATGGGTGTACAAGTAAAAACCTTTAACGCCGATGCTTTAAGTCCAATTAGGCAAAAGGAGCTCGTAAAGGAAATCAAAACGATGCTTCCGGAAGGTCATCACATAAAAGTCTTGGTTCATAGTATTGCTAAAGGAAGTTTAAAACCCATGCATCCCAAGGAAGGAGCGCCATTGTCCAATCAAGATATAAAAATCACTTTTGAGGCCATGGCGCTAAGTTTATATGAATGGACAAGACTTTTAGTGGACGAGAATCTTTTTGCTGCTGATTCTCGAATAATTTCGTTCACAAGTGAAGGAAACACGAGGGCCTTACCCAATTATGGGGCAGTTTCTGTAGCAAAAGTAGCCTTAGAAGCCCTTACACGTAATATGGCCTTAGAATTCGCTCCTTTGGGTATAAAGGCAAATTGCATTCAGGCTGGTGTTACCCTCACCAAGTCCTTTCAGATGATTCCCGGTCAGGACCAAATAAAAGAACACGCTTTAAAGCGTAATCCAAACGGCAGGCTGACAACGCCCGAAGATATAGCCAATGCAGCTTATTTGTTGACTAGGGATGAGGCCAAATGGATTACCGGCACTGTAATTAAGGTGGACGGGGGAGAAAGTTTACGATAACTTAGTTTAATGATTATGAGTTTTGAGCATATTCTAAATAGTTTACCCTACGCAGCTCCATTTTTATTTGTGAATGGTCTAAACCGTTTGGATGATGATGGTGTTGAAGGGCATTTTACATTTGAACCGGAAATGGATTTTTATAAGGGTCACTTCAAGGGGGACCCGGTTACTCCAGGGGTTATTCTAACGGAATGCTGCGCACAAATTGGCCTCGTCTGTTTAGGATTACACCTATTGAGCAAGGAGAACGTGGTATTGGATAGAGCAGGGATAGGCTTCAGTAGTTCAGAAATGGAGTTTCTTAAGCCAGTATTCCCGGGAGAAAAAGTAACCGTCATTTCAAAAAAAAACTACTTCCGTTTTCATAAACTAAAGTGCGAAGTAAAAATGCACGATACCAAAGGAGACTTGGTATGCAAAGGAATTCTGGCCGGTATGTTAACTAACGATACGGATGGGTAGACGCGTCGTTATAACAGGATTAGGCGTGTGTGCACCCAACGGTGTAGGTCTTGAAAACTTCAAGGAGGCTCTGCATGTGGGCAAAAGTGGCATCCGTCATCAATCAAAGTTAGAAGAACTTAACTTTAGCTGTCAAATCGCTGGAGCACCATTAATTAAAGATAATCTCTTAAACCAATACTTTACACCCTTACAGTTGCGAGGATTGAACGCTTCAGGTCTAGTTTTTGGGGTTATTGCGGGTACGGACGCTTGGAAGGATGCGGGATTGGAAAAGAATACGGCAGACGAACCCTACTGGGATTATGGGGTGCTGTTCGGTACGGGAATTCTCGGTGTAGATAAATTACGGGAATCCATTCATAGGGTAGACGATAAGAATGTGAGGCGGGTAGGAAGTACCACGGTGGTACAGACCATGGCTAGCGGCATTAGCGCATATCTCGGTGGGATTTTAGGATGCGGCAATCAAGTGACCACCAATTCCTCGGCCTGTACAACGGGAACAGAAGGGGTTTTAATGGCTTACGAGCGTATTTCCCAAGGAAAAGCGGAAGTAATGCTTACGGGCAGCTGCAGTGATAGCGGACCCTACGTTTGGGGCGGATTTGACGCCATGCGCATACTTCCCAGAAATTATAATGATAATCCTGCGAGTGCCAGCAGACCCATGAGCGCATCGGCCAAGGGCTTTGTTCCGGGAAGTGGGGCAGGAGCTTTGGTGTTGGAATCCCTAGAAAGTGCAAAAAAACGAGGTGCTAAAATTTATGCAGAGGTTTTAGGCGGTGAGATAAATAGCGGTGGACAACGTGGAGAAGGTTCCATGACCGCACCCAACAGTATGGCCGTTCAGCGCTGTATTGAAAATGCAGTTGCCAATGCAGGTATAACTGCGGATGCTATCGATGTTATCAATGGACACCTGACCGCAACTACAAAAGATGCCTTAGAAGTTACCAATTGGAGCACCGCTCTGGACCGTGGCGATGCTGATTTTCCCTACATCAACTCCTTTAAAGGAATGATAGGGCATTGTTTAGCCGCTGCGGGGAGTATTGAATGTGTTGCTGCAGTGCTGCAGTTTGAAGAAGCTTGTGTATTTGGAAATATCAACTGTGAAGATTTGAA
Organism: Maribacter sp. R77961; assembly: GCF_044594925.1. Classification (GTDB taxonomy): domain Bacteria; phylum Bacteroidota; class Bacteroidia; order Flavobacteriales; family Flavobacteriaceae; genus Maribacter. The sequence continues at coordinate 1,026,928 of NZ_CP138991.1, forward strand.
CCCGGCGATCACTTCGGTTGTTTCAGCACATAAAATACCTCAAAAAACCATTCCCTATCCACCTAAAATGATTGCCAAGGCCAGTTTTGGTTTTGGAGATGTAAATGCTTGTGTTATTTTTAAGGCTTTTAACGACGAACCCTAAAAGAACTACTCTTAGAATTAGCCTATGCAAGAAGAAGATAAGTATACTTCCTTAAAGAATATTGTAAAAATATACCTTCCTGAAGACGTTAGTGTTGAAGCTATTAAACCGGAAAGCAATTTCATTTCAGAACTCAATATCAATTCGGCCAATTTGGTTGACATTGTACTAGATGTCGAAGACGCTTTTGATATTCGGTTAGAAAATGAAGATATGGACCAAATGCAGACGGTAAAGGATGCCTTGGCAATTATCGACAAGAAGCTGGCTGATAAATAAACGGTAATGAAGGATTTTCTTGATTGGGCGAAAGCGCAGCTTAAAGTGGACAAAAGATTACTGCTTGTATACTGTACGGTATATTTTATGTGGGGACTAGGGATGAACTGGTTTGGAACGGAGGTAGAAATCGCTAGATTTACTTTTTGGTGGCAAGTTATTACCTGTTACATTCTATATATGGTGCCCATATCCCTACTCTTGCGCAAGCAACCTTTTCATGCACAATATGCCTACGGTCTTATAGCCATGTGTTTGTTGGAATTTGGGGGATATGCGCTAGAGACTTCATACGCTTATCCAAATAATCTGTTGGACCAATTTTTTGGCGAACGTACCTTTGCACTGGGTATGGCACTATTCTTCGGGCTTTACTTTCCTTTCGGTAATTGGGCCGTTGCTAAAATTTACAAGGCTATTTTTAACGATAGATAATTCGCTTTGCATTAATTGCAATACTTGAAATAGTGGCAGTTAGAGTGTTTGCTTTTTCAATCTTTCATTATAAAATCAAATTGAATTTAGAACCCTCGGCTTCGCTCAGGCCATCGCCCTTGGGAACATAAAGCTTCTCGATACTCCCGAGACTTCGGGATTTACTCCCAAAAAGGTGGTAAAAACATACTCCAACTTTCCAACAATTATACTTCCTTTTCTTTCTCTGGGATCAATAGGGATGCCAATACGCCGGAAATCAATGAAACGGATATAACGGTAAGCGAGACCCATTCCGGTAAGTGGATAAAGTGAGAGAATAACATCTTTAGTCCTACGAAAGCTAAAATAACTACGAGACTGTAGTTGATAAAGCGAAATTTTGCCAGCATGCGAGATATCAGAAAATACATGGACCGCAAACCTAGTATCGCCAGAATATTAGAACTAAAAACGATAAAAGGGTCAGCCGTAATAGCGAGTATGGCCGGAATACTATCCAAGGCAAAAAGTATATCGGTAAGTTCAATAACGATAAGCGCCACAAATAGGGGAGTGGCGGCACGGACACCCATCTTTTTCACAAAGAAATCATGACCGTTAATCTGGCTTGTAATGGGGTATATTTTTTTTAATTGTTTGAAGACAAAGGAATCCTTGGGATTGAAATCGGTATCGTCACTTTTCAACATTTTAAATGCCGTGTACAGGAGAAATATACCGAAAACGTATATGATCCATTCAAATTTGGTAATCAAGGCCACACCGAAAAGAATCATTAAAGCCCTAAAAATAATGGCTCCTAAAATCCCCCAGAACAGCACGCGATGTTGGTATAGCGCCGGAATCTTGAAAGCGGAGAAAATAACCGCGATTACGAAAACATTATCTATACTTAAAGACAGTTCAATTAGATACCCGGTGATGTATTTTAGAACGGCATCGTTTGGCGTTAATCCCGTAGGATTTTCTGTTAATCCTGATGAAAATAACCAGTAGATAACACCACTAAAAGCCAGGGCTACGCTTACCCAAATAGCGGTCCATATACCAGCTTCCTTAGATTTGATAACATGGTCGTTCTTATGGAAAACACCGAGGTCCAAGGCTAGGAAAACCACTACACAAGCAATAAAAATAGTCCAAACGAGCATAAAATGAGAATTGAAAGCGCGAAGTTAAACATCATTTTTAGAATGCTATAATTATAGCTAAAAAATGTTAAAATGAAGCGCTACGTTAAGCTGCACAACTTATTCCAGTTCCAAATCGAACCGAACGAGCACTTTATTGGACGTTCTTCCTTTCTTAAGGATAGTAATATCAAAATCCGAGGCAAATAGGGTAGTAGTGCCCTTTAATGTAGTTCCAATTTTGGTAAAACGTATGCTTATGGGTTTTGTAATTCCTTTTATAGTTAGGTTACCATTAACCAGGAGGGCATTGTTCTGTCTTTTTACCTCGGTACTTTTAAAGGAAATCTTTGGATGTTCGTCCGCATCAAAGTATTTACTGCCCCTTAGGGACCAATCACGCAGAAAATTACCGGTCTTTATCGTTTCTGTCTGTACGGAACCTTGAATAACCGAGTTCTCTGGAGTATCCCAGTCTATATTGGAAGCGGAGCTGAAGCCTTCTAAGGTTCCATCAACATCTTTTGCCACAAATGTAAAACTGATTTTAGCATTGTTTATTTGTTGCCCGTTTACTTGGTGTTGCAGCGCAAAGGCTATAAAAAGGAAAATTATTTTTTTCATGGTGTAACTATTTGATACTAAGTTTTTAAACATCCGACGAACGGTATTACATTATCGACATAGAAACCGATAGGTCTACAAATATAGTCGGTGTTTTCAAAATAGATTACTTTTCAATCGAGTACATAAGATGTAAAATGAAAAAAACGACCCTTTGGGCTAAAAGCCTAGTTGTGTTCGTAGGCGGTATATTCATGGCTACGGCACAGTCAACAGAGAAAACACCAGTTAAGGTCCAGAAACGCACCTTAATGAACAAGTTTGAACCGGATTATGTGAAACCCGTGGACGAACGTATTGCATTAAAGGAAAAACGCATTGCTACCCAGCGTAAAACGAAAAAAATATTGGATACTTTGGATATCTCGGACCGCAAACGCCGGAGGTTGATGCGAGAATTGAAGCGTAGTCCGTTTTCGGAACGTATTCATAAAACCATTCTTGCCGAAACCAAATTCGAGGACGAGATAGACGAAAATCCTAAAAAATAGCTTAGTGCGATTTCATCTTCGCCTTTCGCTTTTCCAACTGTCTTTCTAAATCACTAACAGATTCAGAAATAGACGCTTCAAAACTGGCATGACTCGCTTCCGCAAATAGACGCGGACCCGGAGCACTTAAACGAATATTGCAGATCATACCCGTATCCGGGGAAGAAGTATTCTCTTTTTTAAAGAAAACATCGGCACGAACAATAAAGTCAAACTTATCCAACAGCTTTTCTAGTTTAGAGGCTGCCATAATTTCTAGCCTGTTACTGGCCTTTACATCGTCATATTCAAAATTGATATTCATACGTTAATTTGTTTAGGATTAAGGTAGACATTTCCTACATATTTTTCAATGTTACCACCGGGTTAATTTTTGCTTAAAAGCACTAAATTTTAGTTAAAGATTGATTATGTGATAATTATCATTAAAAATCATATCGAAAAAATGCGTAATTTATAACGTATAAGCTATAGTTATAACTTTCAAATACCGCGACCTATGGATACAAAACGCTTAAAGAACGATTTGAGGGATGTGAATTCCTCTTTGGTTCGCATACAACGTAGTTATAGTGAATTGCTGAAATGTAAGGAGAAAATGTCTTCCTACCTATGTGAACCCACAACATCAAACTTATTTGAAACTAGGGAAAGCCTAAGGTCTAAAATGGAAACTCTAATAGCAGAACACTTAGCGTTGTTACACCAATTGGAACACGAGAAAGAGCGTTTCAATAAAGAATTAGGGGTAATTAAAGATCAGTTGTTGGCCGTTAAACAATTGGAGAAGGGGATAAGCAATTATATGTTGGCCGCGCATCCGTTAGTGGGATAGCGGACAGGCTATTTGAATATTTTAATCCAACGATTAAAAGTGCTTAACTATAGATGAAGAGTGGCATTTAGGAAAAAAATACAAGCTTTATTTATTTTATGGTATTTTGGTAGTAGACACTATTAAAAGCTTATGAAAAAATTATTTTTTTTATGCCTATGCATGGCCGGTATGGCCAGTCATGGGCTAACTGCACAGACCAAAGTACAGGATACTTCAATTACTAAGAAAAAGACCATAAGAGCAGTTGAAGAGGATGAAGGTCCAATAATGTTAAAGTTTGAACCTGATTATGCGGCAGAGCAGCTAAAACGTAGAAATGCGATTTTGGAAAAACGAAGGATGATAGATACGATGGATATTTCTGAAAAGAGAAAATTACGGCTCATCAAAGAACTGTATCGTGATTTGAATTCTAAACGGGTACAAAAGGCCTTATTGGCTGAAACGAAATTTGAAGACGAATCGGATAAGTAGGCGAAGGGCGCTAAAAATGCATAATAATTTGGTAATGAATAGAATAGGGGCTTTAATCGTGGTTTTGGTCGTATTACTTGGATGTAGTAGTACGAAGAAAACCAATGTAAATCCCGAGGAATTAGCTGCTTTTAAACGATTTGTAGAAAACGGACGTTTTGAATTTAACGCTACGGCGGCATTTCCATTGCAAACACAGGCTTTTACGAGTGTGGCGAACTCCGGATTGCTGCAGCCAGGGAGTAATTCTGGCCGTATAGATTTAACGGGAAACCCTAGTTATATTAAGATTATGGGCGATAGTATCTCCGCATATTTACCATATTTTGGGGAACGACGCGTATCTGGCGGTTATGGCGCAAATACGGACATTAGCTTTAACGGAAGAGTAAAGGACTATGAAATAGTACGCGATAGCCTAAAGCATACTTACAAGATAGATTTTCGAATGGAACAAAACACGGAAGTCTATGATGTGCATTTAACGGTATTTCCAAGTAGGAATGCAAACCTGAGTTTAAATAGTACACAACGCAGTACTATCCGCTATGATGGTGTAGTTCAGGAACTCACCGAGACTAAAGTCAACAAGTAAGGAAACACTAATTTTTTAATGGTTATAGAACAGAACTGGTGGAAGAGCCGAGTTATAGGAAGTAGGTTTTAAAATATTCTATTTTACATAATATAAATTATAGTACAGTTTGGTATATAAGTATTTGTACGTCAACACCTTAGCTGTAAGCTATAATTCTATTATGTAAAATATCCCTCGCATTTGTAGCTTTTATTCGAATTACTAACAGGGTCATCAACCTTTTTAATTCACGCAGCTTCAATATTCTCACACAGAAAAAACTTTTTAGAAAATTTCAAATTCTTAGAAACCCAAACAAGAAACATTTCGTCTGTACCTATAATTAGCCGTTATGTAAAATAGCCGCTACCAAGCGCTCGATTGCTTTTTAAAATCAAATTGCTCAGGCAATTTATTTTAAACACAATTTGCCATCGCTTGCCAACGCCATTTAAAAGCTAGCCTTTTAGATTTTTTTAAAATTCTCGTATTTGAGGAAATGTGTGCAAGATTTTTTTCTACGACATTCTCGTCAGCTTGCCGCAACAGCTAAAATTTTCTCTGCGAGCAAATTCTTAGCCCTTGCTAACCTCTCGTCTTGATTGAAACTTTTCTTTAGATACTTATAACATTATGTCAAATAGACTGTTAACATTATAACCAGTAACCCGTTTAGTTTTATCTTTTTTTCTTGATACGGCAAAGCATGCTTTGAGCGAGATGAAGCGCTGGCGAAACAAAAAAATGCCAACGCTTCAACCCGCCACCAAAAGCAATCAGCCACTGGCTAATTTCTTTTGTCACGTAGATAATTTTGGAAACAATGTACGGTTCAGTCGCTATATTCTAGAAAGCAATCTAACTTTTAAGACTCCTTTGTACCCCTTGAAATATCAAGGTGGTCAACAAACCTTATTACCAGCCCCCTAAAATTTTTAACGCTCCTCTCCCCTATTGTTTTGCCAAAATTCTCTTAGGCCATTTTGCCGCCGCTTCATCTGGGTATAAAGGTAATTTCCTCTTTGCATAAAACTTGTTTATTATCTTAGATAAAAGAATCCTTACAAACTCCACTTTACTCATGTCAAAACCTCCAAAACTTAACCCCACTTTTTTTTGTATAGCAAACAGAGAAGAAAATATATTAACAGCTATTGTTTCATCCCACATAAGTTCTAAAGATGAGTACCCTTTAGTCTTCTCCTTTTCTGAAGTGACACATGCCAAAGACTATAAAAGTTTAAATACTACTGATGAACATCAGATATCCAGGTCTAGAGCTACTACATTAGATATTGACTTGAGCAATACCTTAAAAAGGATAGGAGGATGTGAATATCTAATTTTAGTTGGGCTAAGTGAAAATCAAAAAACATACTTGTCTTTTACGGAAACTTATAATGTTATTGAAATTGCCACTTTAGATGATATATGCACCTTTATACAACCAATTAGTGCTAAAGAAACTATCCCCTGTAAAGAGGGGCAAGTATATGAGGGCCTACAACTGGCTTCTACTCAAGGAAAAGCAATTAAAATCGATGAAAATGCCGAAGTAATTGAGTTAAAAAAAAGAAATAAAGGAGGATTGATTGTGACCGAAAACGATAATTCAATTTCTACAGTTGTTGCAACAAACTATGCTATTTCTATAAATGCAGATATTGAAATTATTGAGCCTTTTAAATTCCATGAAAAAAAGTTTTTAGAGTTAATTGAACCATGGCGAGAAGAAGTGAAAAATGGAAAAGAAGAAAAATCTTTAAAAGAACTAAAAGCGCTTATTTATGGCAAAATAAATCATATTAACTTTCTAAATCACGATTTCGTGACATTTTTCACTATTGGAGCACCATACTCTTTAATCATTGAAAATATAATACCTAGTACTTATGTAGGATTAAAACTTAATCCAGATTTTTTCATTTTCAACAATATTTGTTTTCAAGATGATTTTAATATTGACTCAGCGATTGTATTCTCTCCAAGGTTTTTTTCTATAGAAGAAACAGACTTTGTAATTAATAAACTTAGAGAAAATCATTACGAAGTAAATGAATTAATCAAAGAGAATGCTACCTCACATAACTTAGATTTTTATGTAAAGGAATTACCTTTCAATATTTTGCATCTTTGCGGTCACGGTAATCAATCAGAAGGGTCGTTAATAGAGGAAAGGTATGTAGATCAATTTGGTAAGGAACACATATTTGAATATTTTATAACATGGAGTTTTTCGCCAGGACCAGGTAGGAAAGCCAAAAATGGAGAACCTCTTATTAAAGTAACCAAAAAAATATTTCCCAAAAAATTAAATGGATTCTCTTTTAGAACCAAAGAGTTCAAGGAACAAAATTTTGCCTCATCAATTTTTCCTAAGATGATTAATACTGTACCAGTTAAGAAAAATCAAATTAGTTCAAAAAGAGTAACACTTGAAAACTCTCATGAAATTGCATGTCATACATTTAGTCATTTAGGGCTCTTTAGTCATCTAGCGGCTGGGCATTCGCCATTAATCTTTAATAATACTTGTTGGTCAGCTTTTGATATCAAAAATCACTTAATAACCGTACGCGCAAGAGTCTACATCGGCACATTATGGAATATAAATAATTCAGTTGCTTTTAAATCTGCGGAGTCATTTTATAGCAGCCTTTTTGATGAAACAATTTTAGAGGCTTTGCAAAAATCAATGGTTCATTCAAAGAATACCAAAGACCAAGATATCTATATCTTTTACGGACTTCACTTTACAAAACTAAAAAAGGGAAGTTCTATAGCAAATAGTAAAAGGGACGTTGCCATTCGTTTACTTCAATCTTTAGATACGTGGAAAGGTAATTTAAGCAGAGCTAATGATGATTCTATCAAAGAAAATATTGAAGATTTAATTGGCTGGAATACCACCCTAATAACCAAAAAATACCGCAAAGAACTTTTAGAAATTATTGGAAAAGAAAAACTTATGGAGTATGTTAAAAAGAATTGGATTTGATGATTAACTATCCTCCAATCTGTTTTTTTTAAAGTTTTCTTAAGCTGTTACACTTTTCAATATGCTCAATTTTACATAGGTACTTTAGTTCTATGATGTGAAAGTTTTGATTGAAATAAATTCAATACATCTTCAGTTAGGTTTTTTGTATTATTTACAACACTATCTACGAAGGTATTTAAAACTAAATCCGAAATTACCCCACCGCCTGCTGGTTGAGGAAAACCTGTGGTCGAATTATCATAATTCTTTACAACATATTCATTAGATATTGAATCTATATTTAAGTTTAATGAATAGCCATGAATAAAACTATTACGTAAAGAATTGATTTGAGATAGATATTGGTCTAAGTATGTACGATGAGAAGTCAGCCATATGTAAAATTCATCATTTTTTCTATAATCTAACTCAACTAAATTGTCCCAATAGGCAATTAAAACTCTCAGATGAACACTTAAGTGTGGATTTCGGTCGCCAAATACTACTCTCTTTTTAATTAATAACTCTATTAGTTTTACTAGGTTTTCATATAAAGAGGCAATATTTAATATGAACAATTGAAAGTTGATATTTACAACTTCCCTATACATATTTGGATCAATTATTTCAATTGTTTTTTTTAAAACTCTTGTATCGTAATAAAATTCAGCTTCTATAAATTTACTTCCAATTAGTGTATTGTTAACAATAATATTCTTATCGTATTCAGAACCGAAATAGGTATAAAAAATAATCTCTGCTTCTCTCTGTTTTAATTCAATTGCCTCTATAATTACTTGGACATCCTCAATTTTTAATCTGTTTTTACTTGAACTTGCACGATTAAAAATGTCATGTAATCCCTGATTAAACAAACCATTCCCTCTCTTTATTAAAAGTGAAGAAATAATTGCCTCTTTTTGAATTGTAAAATCTGTCAGTTTTTCTCTTACCATATCTCTCCATCTTCGTCATTCTTACTTCTGTCTATTTCATTTTGTACAGATTTTAATACTTTTTGGAAAAAATCTTTAATCTTAAGAGATTTAGCTTTTGGTTTTTTCAATGTACTTTCTAGTAATTCTTTTAATTGTAAATCAACCGAAAAAGGTTGCCCTGGAGTACCTGATTTGACACCTAAAGAGGTCAAAGAAATATAACATTGGGTAACATATTCCTTGATTTTTTCCTCATCATTAAAATTTTCGTAACAAGTTTCTAATAGCTTAATTACCAATTCGATAAAGTATTCCTCCTTTTGTTTAAACTCAGATAAGGAGTGAATAATATTTATCAATTTATCATAATCTAAATTGTATTTTTCAATCAATTTAGCATAAGTGTTTTTTGTTACTTTGTTTAGATGTTTATCGGTTGCAAATAATTTTATTATATTTTTCGCATAAAAATGTTCATAGGATTTAAAATTGAAATCAACAAACCAGTTGAGAACATCAGAGAATAATTTTTCTTTTTGTTCAATCGAAAGTTCTTTAGTTATGCCTCCACCGCTATGAGTTGGAACATAATCATAACCTAATAAACTCTTTGTTTCAGATACGTATTTCCGTTTAAATAGAAATCTGTTTTCTATGTATTTAAGTACTTCCTGAAATCCATTTCTTTTAATTATCTTATTTAGAAACCTCTCAACGCCGTAAGATATATTTAATCGAAGCGTGTCTTCAAATAATAGATTCTTTATTTCTGGAAAAAACTTATCTTCTACTGGATCTAATCCTAAAAATAGACTGTCAAGATGTCTTTCATTACATTTACTTAAATAGGTCTTTATTTCTTTTACTGCTATTTTTTTATCATAATAAAACAAAGTTGGAAGAGTTGATGCAAGATTAAAATAGTTCTCTGTGGTAGAATCTTTTAATAAAGAAGTAATAAGGTCAATATCCTTAATCTTTAAAATGTCTTTTTTGCCAGTCCTGTTAATTACGTTGTGAATCCTAAAAGAATGATAAATAAGGATTAGGCAATTTCTTGCTTCAGTAGTTTCCTCTTTTTCTAAAACTTCAACATAATTCCAATAAATATTTTCGTGATTCTTCGAAAACCGTAATCTCCTATACATACCAGAGCAATAACTGATAACAAAATTTTTATTCGTTGCCCATAGGTAGTCAATAAATTCTATAGTTTTAATTAAGTCCTCAGAAATTGTATCTATAAACTCATAGAAAAAACTTGGTACGTATTCACTTTGTTCAATAACTTTTATCAAACTATCCCCCAAGTCAGGTGCAGAATTATTTTCTGCTAGTTTTAGTGCTTCTAACTTGTATTTTTTTAATTCATCATTAATTTTGCCATCGTATTTGGGATTAAACAAATCAAGTAATTTTTCAGCAAGATCATTTTCTGAAAGATTCTCATTTATCCTAACAATAATTTCATCATAAGAAGTATCAATACCCCACCGTTGGAACCAATACATTTGATCCTTTATAAACTGTTTTTGCTTCAATTCAAGCAAGTTTTCAGAAGAAATTGAAAGCAAGAAATCCAATACTGTTTTTATTTCTTCTTTACCCTTATAGCTTTTATTTCTCGCAGCAAATATTTCTCTTGGTACATCTACTAATATCTTAAGAGTTTCTTCCCGAAGCTCTTTAGATTGACTACTATTGAAAACATTGATTAATACTTCAATTGATTCTTGCCGTAACTTTCTTACATACTTGTTTTCTGGAATATGCAGGGTATACATTTGGATAGAATGTTTTTGAAACAAGTGAGGTTCTGTGCCGGTAAATTCAAGATTTAGTATTGATTTCAAAGCCTTAAGGGCAAATAATTTCATGTTTCCATCTACCTTTTTTAATTCTTCTTTACTAGCAACAAGTATTTGGTTTTGTAGCTTGCAAGTAAAGCCGTCAAAACGGTCACTTTTTCTAAAATTTGCAATATTTGAAACAATGCCATCATCATTTAATATTTGATAAAACTCTCCAGAATAAGAAAAAGAAAGGATAAAATAATCTTCCAGTTGAAATAAACTTCTTAGAATGCTTTTCAGGTTATTAGTAATAGAATCAAGGGAGTAGTTTTTATATTTTAAAGATTTTTGAAACTCATGAAATAAGGGATGAGCTTCATTTGAGTAGATAGAGATAACTTTTTTAACAGCTTCAGATGCAAGCATTGGCATTGAATATGTAATTGAATGTATTGTATCAAGTGTTCTAGTAAGAGTTTGATAATCAGAACACGTATCAATTTTTTTTACATGTTCTTTCAATAAATTCTCTAAAATCAAATTGTTTTCCTCATGCTGATAAACATAACCAATGTTTTTTATAATATTATTTATGTACTCACCATATTCGGGAAGTTTTAATTCTAACCAGTTTTTTGACATTAGAGCCTCCTCCAAAATTAAGTCACTATACATATCAGGTTTAATCATTAGTTGATAGTGCCCTGATAGAATATTTTGATTTTTTAATGCGTGTAGAATAAGTTGAACATCTTCACTCGGGACGTTCTCAGTATTTGCGATTTGATTAATCAGATTACTATCTTCAATCTGTATAGGCTCAACTAGTGTAACTAGTTTTATTACTTTTTTAATGTCTCGCTTTTGTATTTCAGCTTCAGTACTCACAACTGAAGAGAAATTTTCAAAATGTAACTTTACATAAGTCTTTAAAAAAGAATCTTTCTTAATATTTGCTAAAGGTATTCCACTCTTTACAACTTTTAGTAAGGTTGTTATCATGATAGGGACACCATGAGTTAATTCTACAAAGTATCCCAGATATTGATTTATTAGAAACCCGTTTAACTCTCCTTCCAGAAATTGAATGGTTTCTTCCCGTGTTAGTTGATTAAGTTCAAGAGGTTTAACCAATTGATTTCTATCATTTACAGTTATTTGGCTTATAACTTTTTCTAAGAAATAACTTCTAACAGTCAATAAAAGTTTTACCCTATTGCTCTTTATTCCCTTTACCAGAGTAATTAAATCTGCTAATTCTCTTTCATCATATTTATCTGCATCATCTATAAGGACTATGTAATTTTTTTCTCCTGATAATGCTTTCTGTAAGACTTCTAAATTGATTTGATGAGTGACAATTACCAATCCAATCCAATCACTCTCACTATCAATGTATTGTTGAAAAAATTCTATACAAAGTCTTGTTTTACCAATCCCAGCTTCACCCTTTATGATTGCAACTTTCTTTGAATCATCTTTGATAAAGCTTACTAATTCTTTTATTTTTTCCTCTCTATGGTAAAATTTATTTGACAATTCATAAGAGCCTCCATCTTGAGGGTTTAACTCGTTTCGAAAGAATTCCGAATATTCTTGAATCAAATACTTTGATTCCTCAGTATACCAGAGTTTAACAATCGGATGATGTGCTAAAAGAGTATTTATTTTTGCTCCATCCCATATCTCAAATTGAATTTGTTTATTTCCATTTTTGATACACTCAGCAGCAATATTTAGAAGTTCCTTTCTCTGTTTTGGATTGAATTCAACGTTCGTAATGAAAATAACACTCGTTTCATCATTAATATTTTTACTTAAATCAAGTTTAATTTGATGTTTAGTCTGGTTGAACCCAGCTACCCGGCCTGTATTAGGATGATGAAATTTTGCTTGAAACCTCCATTTTCCTTGCTGACCATTATATTCGCCTTCGAAAAAACCGTCAATTCCTTGATCAGCACCAGGGGCACTATACGGCACATAATTTTTACCAACCTCAAAGCTCAACAAATCATTGCAAAAGCTTTGAAATTTATCTCCGTCAAATTCTGTCCAGTTAACAGTATGCATTTTAATTTTTCTTGTTTTTCATATATAAATAATCATATTTTATAGATTTAACATTAAAACAATCTATATCTGAAAGAATTTTCTGCGAGATTTTGTAACCCAAATAAGCCTAATTCAAATTTAGAAAAAATATAAGAAGTAAATTATCACAGAGTTCCGTTATACATAATATTTTTAAACGATAATGTCATTCCACACACATTGCCCTCCCTCCTACCGTCGGTCAGTTAATAAGTGTTCCATTACCTTTTCAGAAGAAGCTTTTAAAAGAAAAATTTAAAGAAGAATAGTACCAATTACTTTGCTTTACCAAAGCAAAGTGTCATAACGCAAGACATTATGATACAAAAAGGAACGTAAGTATTTAAGGGTCAACATCTTAGTTTTAATTCATAATTCTATATTATGTAAAATATCCCTAAAACCGCTGAGAATCAATTAAAATTTAGAACAGGGTCATTAAACTTTTTTAAGCGGTGTCTGCGACGCATATTTTCATTTGTACCATAATTAGCCGTTATGTAAAATTGCCGCTGCCTACGCGCTCATTGCTTTTTAAAATCAAATTGCTCAGGCAATTTATTTTAAACACAATCTCCAGCCGCATAGCCAACGCCATTTAAAAGCTAGCCTTTTAGATTCATTCAAAATTTGAGTATTCGAGGAAATGTGTGCAAGATTTTTTTCTAAAGCATTCTTGTCAGCTTGCCGCAACAGCTAAAATTTTCTCTGCGAGCAAAATTCTTAGCCCTTGCTAACCTCTCGTCTTGTTTGAAGCTTTTCTTTAGGTACTTCTAACATTATGTCAAATAGGATTTGACCTATTCTTTGAACTATGATATACTTGAAATTACTAACTTAATTGCGGAGAAAGTTTCAATAAATCCGAATATGAAGAAGATCGCACTTGTAATTGGTATTAATGATTATAACCATTTTGATAATCTGGACAATTCCCGTAATGATGCTAATGATATGCATAAATTCCTTGAAAAGAATGAGTTTGAGGTTACCCCTTTATTTGACCTAAATAAGCATGACTTAGAAAATGCTATCAATGAGTATAAACAAAAAATTGATAATCAAACGATAAGTGTTTTTTACTTCTCCGGGCACGGTCTTCAATTAGAACAATATAATTTTTTAGTCTCTAAAGATTCTGAGATAAATACTTTAGAAGATATTCCATATAATAGCACCAATATTTCTTCTTTATTTTCAGATATCTCTGATGATGTTGATTTTACTCATATAGTCATTTTGGACGCTTGTAGAAAAACTCCGTTTAGTACTGGTTTAGGGAAAGTTACTACAGGTATGGGTATGGACACACCGAGAAAAGGTACTATAATTGCCTACGCCGCTGCCCCAGGAAAAGCTTCAATAGAAAGAAAAAAGGAAAGAAATGGAGTTTTTACAAAAAACTTGCTCAAAAATATTGCAATTCCAAATGTTAACATTGAACAAGTATTAAAGAACACCCGTACTGAATTACTTAGTGACACAAACAACAAACAGACAAGTTGGGAAGAATCTTCATTACATGATGAATTTTGCTTCATAGTTGAAGATGTTGCTATATTGGAATTTCAAGAGATTATTGAACAGTTCCTTGGTACGGCAGATAATCCATTGTTACAAAAAGTTCTTCCCTTTTTACAACCTAAGTATTTTCATGAATTGTCTTTGGAACATTTACATTTAGCACTATCATTAAATATCATTGCCTTTGAAGATGAGCAAGAAGAAAAAGTTCAAGCTACAATTGACCCAGATTATTTTCAATATGATTTACTCTTAGAGCGCTTAACTCTATTTCAAACACGAATAGTTAATGAGGATATATGTGAGAATATTATTGATAATACAATTTTGGAGCAAATCGAAATCATAAATGGTATTAACTATGGTAATAATGAATTACTGAGTGCAGAAGATGCGTTCCCTCACTTTATGATAAGTCAAATTAAATATGATGGTAGTGAAGGTTTATTAGCCTGCTTTTCATCTTTTATAGAAGGGTTACACTATATCAAACCAATGATTTTTCTTAAAAATGATACCCTCCAAACAATTTGTTTTAAGGCCATGATAGGCGACAGAGCCGTTGATTTTTTAAAAAAGTTTGTTGAATTAAGAAAGCCTTTTGAAGAAGATACTCCAAATTTAATGAATGTAGTTGAAGATGTTGAAATAAGTACACGAGAGGAACTTTGGAAATTCTTTAATGGAGACGATACCGAGGATAACAATTAGTAAGAAGGATTCAATTCTATATTGGGTATGTATTCTTTTTTTCTTGATAAAAAAAGAAACAAAAAAATCAAGGCTTACAGATAATTTTAGAAACAATGTACGGCTCAGTCGCTATATTCTAGAAAGCATTCTAACTCTTAAGACTGCTTTGTACTCCTTGAAACATTAAGGTGGTTAACAAACCTTAGTACCAGCCCTCTAGAATATGGCCGCTCCCCTCGCCTATTGTTTAGCTAAAATTCTCTTAGGCCGTAAAAACAATAAATTTGTTATAATAACCTACGAAAAAAGTAGTCTAAAGTTAAATGTAAGTTAACCTATTATATTACTTTTAGTCAAATATTTGTCAGATTGAAAAATAAAACTAAATTTACAGAGTTAACTTATAAGTGAAGTCAGAGGTCAAAATAGTAAGAATTAAAGATTTCGATTTCGCAAAAGTTAGATACTATACTTTGGAATTTGAAGATGATAGTCAAGAAGTGAAAAAATTCTTTGACAAGTATCAAGAAGAATATTCAAAAAGTGTTAGTTATATTAAAATGTGGATTGCTGAAATCGGCGAAAAATATGGAGCAGAAGAAAGATTTTTTAGGCCTGAGGATAATGCTGGTGCACTACCTCCTCCCTCTCCCCTTCTTAGAAGACTGGATAAGGAATTTGACAAAGAAAACTTATCATTACGACTATACTGTATAGTGTTGAGTCCAGAAATAGTAATATTAGTAAATGGCGGTATCAAAGAAAGTCAAGCAACAAGAGATAGCCCATCTTGTTGGAAGGAATTTCAATTTGTATCAAATATAGCCTCTCAATTGGGAAGATTAATCAAGCAAGGACATCTCACAATTAATGGAAAAGTTCTTGAAAGAAGTGAATCATTTAAACTAACATACACAAAATAATATGCCTTCTAAAGCTTATTTGAAAATGCTTAATGACATTCCTAAAGAAATTCAGGATGATGTAATTGAATCAGTAAGTATAGCAAATGAAATTCATTTAGTTCTAAAAGAAAAAGGTCTGCTTCCAGCTGATTTAGCTAGGTTACTTAATAAATCCGAGTCGGAAATAAGTAAGTGGTTAACAGGAATGCACAATTTTACTTTTAAGACTGTTAGAAAGATTGAGGATGTTTTGGAAACTAAACTTTTGGTTACAAATTCCTCAAAAATTGCTGAATATGAAGAAAAATTAACTATCGCTAACAAAAAAATATTACAACTTAAGGAGAAGGTTGACAGCTTAAACGATAAAATAAATAATGAATTTAGTTTTGATGAGTCATTAAGTTTTATGTTTTCATCTTCAATGATACAGAGCGATTCAATTGAAGATAGATATGTAGCTAATTTTATACCTAATGAAGGTGCGGATAAAATCAAGATAAAAGCTGAGACTAAAAGTACATTGTCATTTCAGGTTTTCAATTGTTAATAAAAATGGCTCAAGACACAAAAAATAAAAATAAAGATTCATCTAGTAAAACAATTAGAGTAGAAATTATTGAGTCTATTCCAAGTAGTTTTTTTATTCAAGATTTGGAGAAAATTGACACCTCTAAAATAACCACTAAAGACTTGGAGTATCAATTGAAAATTATTACTTCTTTGAATAGTGACGAAAAGTTGATTAAAATTGATTTAGAATTAGACGCATACTTGTTAAAGAAAGGTAAATCTGAAGAAGAGAGCCTTTTTGGTATTAAAAGTCATACAATATTTAGAACTCCAGACTTTAATAAAATAGTTGGTAAAGACGAAAAACTTTCTGCACCGGATGATTTTATTAGGAAACTGTTAAATATATGTATTGGTGGAATAAGAGGGATGCTTTCTACAAAACTTACAATAACAGAGTTGAGTAACGTAACATTGCCTCTTTTAGATTTAAGTTCCATAAAGGAAGTCAAGGAGCATAAAAAATAATAACCATTCCACACACATTACACTCCCCTCCTACCGTCGGTCAGTTAATAAGTGTTCCATTACCTTTTGAGACGAGAGTTTTTAAAAGAAAAATTTAAAGAAAGAGAAGTACCAATTACTTGCTTTATCCAATCTGTATAATAATGTCTTGCATTATGTACAAATTAGTATAACAATTAAATTATAGAACCTTTAGAGGAATGCACAATTTATATTATTAATATAAAATTCTCTACACCCTATCAAGTATTCATTTAAGTTGTTCTTCTCAAAATTATCTAGATCCCATGATTTTCCAAGTGAGAGGTATTTATATCTATCCTTTAGGACATAAACATATGCCCTTGTATAACTGAAATCTTTTTTTTTGATTTCTAAACTTCTTCTGTCATAGATTGAATCCTCAAATAAATCTAAAAGTATTAAAGTTTTTTTGGAAATATTTTCAACTAAAAGTCCGTTAATATTAGAATTTGTATTTTTCAGAATTCCTGGATATACTCTTTTTTTTAAAGCAAACCTAAAATGGTTTTCAAGTATCGCTTCTTGATAATTCGGGTTTTCTCTAGTGACCGAAAAAAACACTTTTTCATTCATGAGAGTACCGTAAACAAAAACATTGTAAGTCATTCAATTTCTTTCATTATCATGTCATATGACATAAATTCGTTATAAGCCTTTTTTAAAAACTTGGTTTTATCAAGATTGCTTTTATTGGCAATTCTATAAAAACTTAAAAAACTTATTGGATATACAAATTGGTAGGAGCGATACAGGGGATTGTAAGACCTGCTTATTAAATCAGAAAAAATATCATCCTCTTTTGCCCAGGGAACAAAATTTAATTTATAATCGATTACCTCTTCGATTGCTTTACCATTATTTATTTTTAAATGAATATTGTTATTTATTAAACTAGAATATAAAGATACAAGAATTCTTAATTTTATAAGTTTTACGTCTTTCTTCTCTATTGAGGATAAAACAAATAAAGGTAGAGTTTGAGCAATTCCTTCAAATAAAAATTGTTCAGGACCATACACAGTGGTGATTCCCCATATGGGACTCATTTTATTTCTTTCAATGTTATCTCTCCATACGTCCATTTGGGTACAATGCGCAAGTAACTCATGATATACGAAACGAGATGCTTCAACTTTGGTTAATGAAAGATTATTTTGATTTAGTCTCAATCTAAATTTATCATAATTACCATCGACCCAATAAGACCAGTACTCGTTATTTTTTACAAGTTCAAAATCTATTTTAAAATCAATAGCTCTACCCAAAAATTCTTCAAAAAATGGTTTTTTATCATTAAAAACACTCTCAATCAGTTTTATGATTTCATCTTTTGAAATTTTCCCCTCATATACGTTTAGCCCTTTTATTAAATCTTTATTAAAACCTAAATTTAACTCATTTGCTAAAGAGACTATTTCATTTTTAATTTCATTAGTAGTTTCCTCTCCGAATTCAACTACAGGAACATTTTGGGTTTGTAGAATATATTCTGAAAAGGGTATTTGCTCACCCATTAGAGACCTTAAGTAGGTTATTGATGCTATAACCTTTAATCTTCTTTGATCATTACTATCTAATTTTTGCTTAATATTTTTAAGCCTATTTAAAACCTCTAGTCTATTTTTAAACCGGGCAAAGCTTTTGAAATCATCTAATAAATTAAAATCTATAACTCCTTTACCAAAGTTCTCTACCTCTAATTTATCCCATGCAATTAAAACATCTATAATTTCTTTGTCAATCTCATTCATTCTCATAGAACTCCCAAGTTATTTTATATTTTGAATTTGGCTTCGGAAACGCCTTTATCCACTTTATGGTAACTTTGTTTTCCTCCGTTTCCATAGTTGATAAATTTGATTCGATTTCATTCGATATTCCTACTTCGCTTTCATTGATAATATTGCAAGTTTTGAATTTCTTCTCTTTTTGTTGATTTATAATTATTTCAGCATTAACAATATTATGCGCCACTTGCCAATCCCAATAATGGTCTTTCGTGAACATTTTTTTTGCGGTATACGAGTAGCTATAATCAAAAACTTCTTTAGGCTTTATCGAATCAACAAAGTTTACAAAAAATTGTTTCATGTTCTCGTAATCCCTTTGAAGTTGTATCTGAATGGGTACAGCTCTACTAGTGGTTGCTATAATGTTAATATCATCCTTTTGATTTTTCTCAAACCAAATCGATTTTGACTCTCCTAACAGACTTTTAGAACCTATATTAGAAGCTTTAATACTCCAAATAATTTCCGCATCACCCATTTCATTGATATTTATTTCCAATTTGAAGTCTAAATAGATTAATAAACCTTTGGACTTTTTGGGAAGAAGTTTCTTCGTATAATTTAATTTTTTATTTACAGACAAGTCATCATCTTCCCAAATAGACTGGAATTTTTCAAAGAAAAGAAATGAATTGTCTTTTTTTTCATAGAAACCATTATATACTGTACTTAAAAGGCCTGCAACACCGCCTAGAAGGACTATTCCAGTTTCAATACTTGGTTCCTGAAAAAGCCATATAGAAGAGAGAACCATGGCAAGTATCGAAAGAGTAAGAAATATATATTTCATTTAATTACTTGGAAGAATTAGAAAAACTAAAATATATAATTAATTGGCAAATTAATTCTAAAATATTCTATAATTGAGAAAAAATTACAAAAACAGTATATATCAGAAATTATACGGCGGAAAAGTTTTAATGATAAAGTTAATCCATTCCACACACATTGCCCTCTCTCCTAACGTCGGTCAGTTAATAAGTGTTCCATTCCATCTTAGAAAGAAACTTTTTAGAAGAAAAATTTAAAGAAATAGTAGTACCAAATACTTTGCTTTACCAAAGCAAAGTTACATAACGCGGAACATTATAGACCAGATTTACCATTCTATAATTGCAGCCACATCATCTCGCCGAAAAAAGTAATCAGCCACTGGCTCATTACTTTTTCTCGCGTATATCAAATAGCGATAAGTTATAACCTTTCTTAGTGAATTGAAAGCTGCCGATGGTTTTGAATCAATAGTTGAACTTACATCTGATCATGTTTTTATCCGTTATTAAAAAACCAATTATAATTAACAATCAAGTCATTTATTTTTGAGACAGTTGCGTTAGAAACAGTTGAAGTTCCTGGATTATTTAAATAGTTCATATAGCCGTTCATAATTGAACCAGACACTATTTGGTCGTACATGGCCTCAATAATTTGATCTATCTCAGTTTCATTAAACTGATTGTCCCCAATATTTAGATGAGACATTTTGGTATTTAATGAGATATCAAGGTTGCTAAAATTATTGTTCTTAATGTATAATCGTTCCAAGTCAAGATTAGCTGTTAAATCTAATTCTGTCAAATTATTATCGTCTAGATACAAATCTCTCAACATTAAATTTGCCGATAAATCAATGGCGCTCAATTGATTTATGTACAAATCGACACGAACGAGATTTATATTTTTTGACAAGTCTATGTTTTGAAGACTATTTGCACCTAAATTGATTTCCGTTAAGGCCAGATTTGATGAAAGGTCAATAGCCGCTATAGAATTATTTGCCAAATCGAACCGTTCCAAATTTAAATTACTGGAAAAATTTACATTAGTTAAATTATTTTCCCTAGCCAATACCACCTTTAATTTTGAATTATTTGAAAGGTCAAGATTTGAAATTTCATTGCCATCTACCCAAAGAAATTCCATATTAGCATTTTGGGATACGTCCAATGCCATCAATTGATTGTACCGTAACCATACTGTTTTTAAATTTGGATTGTTTGTGAAATCTAAACTTGTTATTTGATTGTAACCAAGACCAAGAAATTCCAAGGCCTCATTTTTAGATGTATTCAACCCAGTAAGTTTACCTGCATATAATGAGCATGATTTCAGCAAACTTAACTTGTCGATATTTACTGTCGTTAGATTACTCACCCAATTGTCTTCTTGGGTGCTACTAAAATCTAAGAGTTCAATGGCTTCTACAGCTCCGCTAACGTTTATAGTATAGACTTCGTTTTGAGTATAGCTGTGTGATAGTATGTTCTCAATACCCGAATCAGGTATTGTAGATACATATTCATCTATTGTACCATCACCCCAGTCAACCAAATATGTAGACCCTGTAACCGACTGTAAATTCAACATTTTTGTTGTGTTGATAATAGACTCGTCTACCGTCAAACTAAAGAAATCTGTATTTTTAGGAAATGTCAAGCTTAAACCCGAATACCCAAAATCAACGGAAGTATAACCTGCAGCATTAAGGTTTTCAGTAAGAGTCTCTTTTGTTTCGTTGGATACTACTACAAAATTAAAAGGCAATGGTTTAGTCGCGAATTGGGCCAAAACTGAATTTTCCTTTGGAGCCATTGAAATGACAACATTATTCACATCGGTCACAATGAACTCCACGACCTTGTAAGTTCCAGATTCTAAATTGATTTCTTGGGTTACATAACTGTCTCCATCTTTTATTAACGCAATCTTCTCTCTGGAAAAAACAGAATTTCCACTAGTATCATCTATACTCAAAAGAACAAATGAGGGATCCAACTTTTTTTGGTTTCCTACGGATTGATTTTTTGCCGTTAAATTCTTTAAATCGATTCGAAATACTTGTTTTCCTTCTAAGACTTTAGATTCCTTATCTAAAGGTACTGTGAGTTCATCATTGTCTGAAGAACAAGAAAAAACAACAAAGGACACCAAAAGGATACACATTATATTTTTCATAATATAGGATGGATAACTTAGAAGTATTGATTATTGGTTTATAACGTAAAACTAATAAGCAAAGTATAGTGTATAGGTATAATTCCGACAATATCATTCCACACACATTTACAAATAGCTTGTCTATTGTTTTTATAAGGTATTTGTGAATCTCCTTCGTCGATTTCACTCCACTCCTATCTAGAGTCGCATAATAAGTGTTTATTCATAACTAGTTATTTGTTTAAATTGGTATTCATGAACCTCGTACCTCGGTTTCATTACCTTTTAAGAAGAAACTTTTTAGAAGACGACATAATTTTTAAAGATTAATAATCTTAAAAAATTTGTGCGAGATGAAGCGTTGGAAAAGAAAGTGTAGTACCATAGACGCCAGCGCAGCATCTCGCTCAAAAATATCAAGGTCTCCCAGACCTTCCCATTTTATGTCATACCAAAGCAAAGTGTCATAATGCGTGACATTACGTCAAATAGCGATAAGTTATAAGTAATTCCAGTAAAATAAAAGTCAAAAATTTTAAAGCCTTTTACTCCTTAGAATTTTTGACAATTCATTTTTTGTAATGCTGCAGGGTAAATTTGGCTTGAGCGTTACAAACCAAAACAACTTCATTTACGGTTTAATATTCTGGTTTACTCTGAATAGATTATCGGGATCGTATGAATTCTTGATTTGAACCAATCTATCATAGTTATGTTTATAACTTGCTTTAATACGATCTTGACCTTCATCCATCATAAAATTGGAATATGCTCCACCCGCCGAATATGGGTGCAATGCTTCTTGATACGCTTTACACCAATCAGTAATCTTGGAGGCATTCTCCGGATCTGCATCAACACCTACATAAACACCTGCATACTTGGCATCGCGATAGGCCCACGGTGTATCCGTAGCTCCTACTCTACTTGCTGCTCCACTTATATGATATAAATGCATTTGTGATAATGGTGTTGGAATGTTAGATCCAAATTTTAAATGTTGTGCAGTAATTTCTGGTGTCAAAGCATTGAAAAAATCTGCTCTCCAATACCATTGCATTCCTGTTGGAAAAAAACCATCGAACATGCTTTGTAAAGCAGGATAAGGCATTTCGCCAACATGTGAAAACACAGGATCAAGGTCTAAAACAGTCTTAAATAGTTCGTTAAATGAATCCGCGTCTCCAGTATAACACCAAACAATGGCACAAAACTGTTTGTTATGCAATTCGGTTGGAAATGGTGATTCTGGGACAATCATAGTCGCTATAAAACCACTTAGGTCTTCAGATGCATTTTGAATAAACCCATCATACCAAGCCATAATCTCCTCAACGCGTTCTATGGGCCAAAACGTAGGGCCGGCGATTACTGTTTTGAGTGGATGCGCCTGAAATGTAAAGGATGTTACGACTCCAAAATTTCCACCACCTCCACGAATAGCCCAAAATAAATCGGTATTTTGTGTTGCATTGACGGTAACGAATGATCCGTCAGCCAAGACCATTTCAGCTTCTAGTAGATTATCTATGGTGAGCCCATATTTCCGACTTAAATAACCAACACCACCTCCAAGGGTTAGACCTCCTACTCCTGTTGATGACACCATTCCGGATGGAATTGCCAAGCCAAAGTCATGGGTTGCGGCATCGACTTCATTCCAAATATTTCCGCCACCGACTTTTACGGTATTGTTCGAAACATCAACATCAACAAACTTGATTCCTGATAAATCAATGACCAGGCCGTCATTACATAGCCCCAACCCTGCACCATTATGTCCACCACCACGAACGGCCACCAATACATTGTTTTCCCTTCCAAAATTTACTGCGGCAATAACATCTTCCACGGTTTCGCACATGGCGAACAACCCTGGGCGCTTGTCTATCATTCCATTATACACTTTTCGGGTGTCATTATAATTTTCATCCTTAGGTAAAACTATAGTACCGGTTAACTGGGACGAAAAGGTTTTTATAGTTTCGGCGGCCAGCTGTTGTATTGAATTTTTCATGTTTCAAGGTATCGATTTAATTATTAATTGGTGGATTAATTCATTTTTAAAGGAGCATGATGCTCGTGTACCATTTTCCATCCGCTATCGGTATTGACGAATAACAGCGTAATTTGGTCATTGACTACTACAAGGTCTTCTCCAAACTTCAAATGAAAATCAGAATGGAAGGTCAGATTGGCCACTTCACCATAAACGGCGATTTGTAAATCTTTTGCATCGAACTTCACAACTTCGGTAACGGCACCAAAGACATTACGCTCATGTGCTTCATTAGCAAGGTCTCCGTTACGGGGTTCCCCATTTTTGAATTCGGTAAACTTTGGACCGTAGGCATGAAAGGAAATCAATTTATCCAAATCTTTGTCTTTAATGCTTTGTGCAATGGCACCAAAGGTTTCCAATACTTCTTGCTTGGCCTCTGGAAATTCATCATTTATCAAATCGGTTTTTACTTCTTGAACTTCACCACTAGTGGTGAATGCTGTTAATGCGATTCCGAAAATCATTAGTACTACTACAAATCTCAATTTTGTTTTCATAATTTCTGTTTTTAATTACTATTTAAACTGTTGTTTTAATTTTGATTAGCTCCCCCTTCTTTAATCACAACCTTCACCTGGGTCAGTGAGAATGGTTAGTATGCCACCATTTGAAACTTGAAGATTACAGACCTCTTGTGGAATGCTCGTTACGGGGTTATTGGTTATGCTTAATAAGGCAAAATTATTGTTCAAATCCCCTAATTCTTTGGGCACCGTACTAAGTTGGTTTCTATCAGCTGCGATAACGGTAAGGGTGTTCATACTACCCATCGTTGCTGGTAAACTTTCAATGTTATTGTTATTTATAGCTAAAGTTTCTAAGGCATTAAGGTGTTCTATGCTAGAAGATAATCTTGTAAGGTTTTTATTGTTCATGGTAATATTTGTTGGGCTACCATTGTCATTAAAAATTACCTCAGGGTAATTGTCAACTCCCCATTCTAAGGTATTACTTGGGTTTGCACTATAAATACTTATCAAAGCATCTAAGGGGGTTATAACACTGATAGTAATGCCGTTGTCAAAACTGATTTCTAATGAATTGTGTTCCGCTAGAAGAATAACTGGTAGTGGAATACCCGTTAGCTGATTATCACGTATATCTAATTGTTCTAGTTCGGATAAAAACCCAATTTCTGAAGGTATTGAAGTAAGTAGGTTATTATCTAAAAATAAATTTTCCAATTTGGTCAATTTGCCCATTTCCTTAGGTAAAGAAGTAAGCTCGTTTTCAGCGAAACTTAAACCTTTTAAACTGGTCAATTGACTAATTTCAGATGGGAGAGAAGTAAGTCGGTTGTACGTTAAAGTTAGAATTTCCAAATTAGTCAACTGACCTATTTCAGGTGGGATAGTGGTTAGTTGGTTAGTATGTAATCTTAAAATTTCCAAATTAGTCAACTGACCAATTTCTGGTGGGATAGCGGTTATTCTATTGTTCGTTAAATCAAGTGTTTCTAAATTCGCCAATTTGCCTATCTCTGATGGGATAGTCTTAATGCCGGTAGTGTGAAAAGTTAAACGTTCCAATTTTGTCAATTCGCCTATTTCTGACGGAACTGAGTTTAATGAAACACCCTCTAGATGTAAGCTTTTTAAACTACTTAACTCTCCTATTTCTTTTGGAATTTCATTTATTTTATCATATTCCGTAACCAGTTCAATGATATCTCCATTTACATTTGTTGAAACACCATTTAAAGAATCCAAATCTGCGGTGTTTTGTAGGTCCCAACCCAAGGTATTATCCGGATTTGCATCTAAAATGGCCTGAAGTATTTGGCGTTGTGTTAAAAGTGCGGTTACCTTTACTGTATAAATAACTTCACTACCATCTTCTGCGGTTATTATATATTCCAATGCATCAGTAAAATCTTGTGCGGTATTTCGATTAATTGTGGCTTGGGCAGATATTTTAATTTCTGGTAAAAGACCATTTATTTCAGTGCCGGCAGGCATGATAGCAGTAATGATCTTGTTTTCTTCATCTATAGTTGCTACCACATTTATATCTATAGGATTGTCCGCAAGCAAAAACACAAAACTGGTTATCCGTTTTTCGCTACTCAACTCAACTTCTTCTTCAATTGATTCAATTACTGCTGTGGTCTCATCTTCTTTGCTGCAACCAGTAACTACAGTTATAAAAATCGCATAAAGTATAAGGCTGATTTTGAGATTGTTTTTCCAAGGTCTTGCTATTGTTTTCATAAAAAAAATTCAAAATGAATATTAACTATAATGCAATGATATCGTGCTTTCAAAAAAATAACTTTCACATTTCATTCAAATACTAGCAGTATTCGATCAGGAGTGAGAAAAGTTTGTACTATTCTTGTAAAAAAAATGTAAAATTGTAAGTAAAGTACTTTTAATCAGTTATTTGCAAATACTAGACTTATCTAGTATAAATAGGGGAAAGTTTGAAAACAGGTGGTTATCAACTAAAAGTTATAAGCTATCCCAAATTCAAAGGAGCATGGTGTTCGTGAACCATTTTCCATCCGGCATCAGTCCGGACAAATAGTAACGTAATTTGGTCGTTAACTACTACTAAGTCTTCTCCGAACATTAGATGAAAATCAGAATGAAAGGTCAGGTTGGCCACCTCACCATAAACGGCAATTTGTAAATCTTTTGCATCGAACTTCACAACTTCGGTAACGGAACCAAAAACATTGCGCTCATGTGCTTCGTTGGCAACATCGCCGTTACGAGGTTCCCCATTTTTGAACTCGGTAAACTTTGGGCCGTAGGCATGAAAAGAAATCAATTTATCCAAATCCTTGTCTTTAATGCTTTGGGCAATGGCGCCAAAGGTTTCCAATACTTCTTGCTTGGCATCAGGAAAGTCTTCATTTATAAGATCAACTTTCACTTCTAAAGCTTCAACTTTTTCTTCACACCCTATTAGTAATATTCCAAAAACTAGTACGCATAAAACTACTGTTAATTTTGTCTTCATTATAGTATATTTTTTATTTGTTCTTGACAAAAGTAGCATGGAATTATTTTCCAAAATTCTACGTTTAGACCAAAAAAATATACTTTTAGACCAAAAGAAAAATGCGTTTAACTAATTGAAAAACAGCTCCCTATTATTTGAAGCACATTACTTCGGAGCTATCCTCCGAAATAACACAAGTAAAAACAATTTGGTTTTGAGACAAGTCACATAATACTTAAACCTCGATTATCGAGTAAAATTTGAAGGGAGAATACCATATTTTTTTTGAAAGCATTTTGAAAAGTAAGCAGGACTACTAAAACCAGTTTGGTAAGCAATTTCAGAAATATTTTGGTTTTGTTTTTCCAAGATTTCCAAGGCTTTGTTTAAACGATAATCCCTTAAAAATATATTGGGGGATTTACCCACCAAATTCATCATCATTCGATACAATTGCGATTTGCTATACCCTAAATTCTTTTCAAAATCATTAACTCCAATTGTAGTTTGCGACCATATGCTTTCCGTATACGTCATTAATTGGGTCATAAATTCTTCATCCCTGGTATTTAGGACGGTAATAGTATTCACTTTAGCTATCGGCTTATTTTGATTTTCACCTTCATAAAGGTCCTTCACTACGGTAGAAATGGAAAAACCACCCTTGGCAATATCACTTAGATAATCTGAGGTTCTTATAGTGTCTTCAAATATGCCGTCTTTTTCGGTAACAGGAGTACCTGCACTTATACCGATTTTAAATTCTAGGTCAGGTGTAATAACTTTGTGATGTGCATTTTGAATTTTTATGCCACAATGAATAGCATCAGTAACAGCATCAAAGGATATTAAAAAAGAATTGGCTTCTTGTTTTACTATCCGTCCATTATTTTGCGACGTTACCGTTTTAATGGTGGTGATATAACCTCTTAACGCAGCTTTCAAGGTGCTAATTTCATCGGTTCGTAGAAGTTTACGCTTTATTTTGAGAACCATTAGCGTTCTAAAAGCGGGGTCGTTGATTATATTAAGACGGACGTTTTTGGCTTTTTCAGGATCTTCAATACGGCCTAAAAAGGATTCCACTATCGTATCGTTTACTTCAATAATACGTGTAGGAACTGCACCATGCGCGTTTTCATGTAGTTCTATGAGTGCTTCTTTACTTGGTGCCTCTATTAAACAAAAGGCAGTTTTTCTTTTTTCATCGCACCAATAGGTAAGTCCACGACAATTGTATTCATGTTCAATATCTAAATCGGCTTTATGCATTTCTGCAACATGTGCTGCTGTAACCCCATCAGGGAGGTTATGTAAATCTAAAAATAATGGCATAGGTGGTTATTTTAAGCGTAATTAATACATGTATTAAGGGGGAGTTTTTGAAAGTACGGAATATTGTGGAAATATGTTTTAAGACTAATAGAAAATATGTTGATGTTTATTGATTTGTTGCCATTACACACACATTTACAAATAGCTTGTCTATTGTTTTTATAAGGTATTTGTGAATCTCCTTCGTCGATTTCACTCCCCTCCTATTCCTTCGACTGCGCTCAGGACAGGCTAGGCTCGCATAATAAGTGTTTATTCATTGCTAGGTATTTGTTTTTTAATGGTATTCATGCATCTCCTTCGTCGATGTCATTACCTTTTAGAAGAAAATTTTAGAAAGAAAAAAATCAAGGAAGATTGTAACAACTTTGCCCGCGCACCAACCCGCTCAAAAAATAAAGATTTCAATCTTTATTTTTATGCCGTAATCAAAGCTCAAGTTACATAACGCGGAACATTATGTTTCAAAAACGAAACATAATTTGACGTGGCACCTGTACTGAGCTTGACGAAGTATCAAATAGCGATAAGTTATAAGTAATTTCGGCGAATTCCTATGTCAAATTATGATCCCGCTAAGAATCTGTATGTGTAACAAAAGTGATTGCCTAATAGTGGACAATCACTTTTTTAGTATAGTTTAAATGAATTAGTCTGAATTTAACTATCTTCTTTTTTCAAAGGAGAATGGTGCTCTGCAACAATTTTCCATCCGTCACTTGTTTTTAAAAATAACAAGGATATTTGGTCATTTACCACGACAAGGTCTTCACCGAATTTTAAATGAAAATCAGAATGAAAGGTTACGTTAGCTACGTCGCCATATACTGCAATTTGTAAATCGTTAGAATCAAATTTCACAACTTTGGTAAGTGCACCGAAAACTTCACGTTCATAGGTCTCATTACCTGCACTACCAACACGGTGTTCTCCCTTATTAAATTCGGTGAACTTTGGGCTGTAGGCGTGAAGGGAAATCAACTTATCCATATCACCGTCTTTAAGACTTTGTGCAATTGTGCCGATGGTTTCCATTATTTCTTGTTTTGATTCAGGAAATTCATCGTTTAATAAATCTACGTGTGCCTTTTTTGATTGTGCCGTGCAACCTGTTGTGAAAAGAGCTAATAACAGCATACTAGCTAGTGTTAATTTTGATTTCATAATGAAAAGTTTTAGTGATTATTTTTAAGTGAAGTACAAGACTATCTCGCACCAATATTTGAATAATCCAAAGATGGAAATACGAGATAAACGCTACCTAACAATCATGTGGCAAGCTTGTTAAGCTTTTGTCCATGAATTTAAATTATGATGCAAAATCTTTAAATGATGTTGAAAATATAATTTGAGGGGTTAATTTTCTGAAGAGGTTTTAATCGGTATTCCGATGCTAGAAAACCCAACTTTTTCATAGAGGTCTTTGTAGCGGGGATCTTTTCTAATTGGGGCTAGCAAAGGTTCTTCTCTTAGCCAAGTCATTTCCACCTCATGTCTGTCATAGGATTTTTGGAGCCAATCAAGCGCTTTTTCATAATCTTTTACAGTACAATAGTACATCGCCAAAAACCAAGCAGGGCTGCCTGATGAATTTTCAAAGTAACTGGTATATAGTTCTGTCAAATGGGTGCTGGTCAGTTCAGAATCGCCATCCATTTGAGCATATACGGCATTCAACCACATCAATATGGGTGGGTAATCTGAAAATTGCGATAATATTTTTCCAAGTTGATCCTTTGACTTTTCATATTCGCCGAGGTAGTAATACAGTTTTGCAGACTCTCGTAAATAAAACCAGTTGCCGTTATACAGTGGGTCTGTTTGGGTTAATAATTCTCTAGCTTCATTAGCAGAACCCAAATAAAATAGTGCCTCTGCTCTAAAAAACGGATAAAATACATTTAAAGGGTCATTGATACTAAAACGTTCAATTGCCTTAAGGGTTTCTTCAGGTCTTCCGGTTTTAATGGGATAATCAAGTGAAATAACAGACGGCTTGTCATTTACAGAATTGCTCACTATATTTTTATAAGACTGTTCTACAAGTTCAAAATTCCAATCATAAAAAAACCTTCCTGTATCAAGTTCTTCGGCTACTCGTTGATTGTTTGGTTCTATTTTAAGAGCTTGTTGTAGTAATACCTTTGCATTACTCCAAGCCATTTGCTGATCATAAAAACCCCAAACCGATCCGCCCATATGCCATAGATTAGCCATGTCTACATAAGGTTCTACAAAAACCGAATCTGCTGCAATTGCCTTTTCATAAAGGTTGATAGCATTTGAATATGATAGTTCGTTTCCTTTTTGCTTTTGAAACTCTCCTTGAAGATAATAGGAATAAGCCTCTTTACTTTTAGTTGGTATTTTTTTAATGGCGGCCAACTCGTTTTCAGAGATGGTTGCTCTCATATTTCTGGCAACTGCCTCGACCACTTCGGCCTGCATTTCAAAAATTTCATCGCTTTTCCATTCCCTCGTGTATTCTTCGGACCAAAGATGTACATTGGAACGGCCATGAATCAATTGTAGATTAATTTTGATTTTATTCCCGGAAAGTTGAAGATTTCCTTGAAGAAGATTCGCGACACCTAACTCCTTGGCTATTTCTTTAATAGGTTTTTCTGTCGACTTGTATTGTAGCGCCGAAGTAAACGGAATCACTTTCTCAATAGCTCTGACCTTTGTAAGCCTTGAGGTCACAGCATCGGTCATACCATCTGAAATATATTCCAAATCGGGGTCGCCCGTCCAGTTTTTAAAAGGTAGAATGACTATCGATTTTTCATCAATAACATTGTTTTCATCCGTTTGAACAGATTTATCAGAGGAAGTATTATAAAAATAAAAAGCAGCAATTGTGATAGGTATGAGCAGTGTTACAAGAATCAGGATATTCTTGAAATTATTTTTTTTAGATTTTGATACAGCAGTTTCAATGCTTAAATCATGCTCTTTTTTCGAAGAGTAACTTTTGTCTTGTTCTTCGATTTCAGTGAGAATTCTCGATTTAACTTCACCGGGTGTATAGCCATGAAATTTATGGAAACAAGTATTGAAATAGGTCGCACTACTGAAGCCAACTCGGTAAGCAACTTCTGAAGCCGTTACGTCTTCTAGCCTCAGAATTTCTAAAGCCCTTTTTAATCGATACTCTCTGATAAATTGGCTTGTAGAAACACCTTGAAGTTTTTCTAATTTTCGATGAAGGCTCGAACGGCTCATACCGACCGCCTGTGCAAGACTATCAACTCCGAATTGGTCGTTGTTCAAGTTCGATTCGATTTCTTTAGTCAGTCTGTCAATCAATGTTTCCCGTGTTAATTTTTTTCGGGAATCATTTGATTGATTGTCGTCAGTGCTCATTTAGATATTAAAATTTCTTCAGGAGGAAGTATTCCAAATTACAGAATTTAAAAAGAATTTGTTTGAAAAAATCAAAACATTTTGATTTTTGATTTTGGTCAATTTATTCCCATTCCACACACATTACCCTCCCCTCCTATCGTCGCTTCGGGCAAAGAGTGTTCCATTACATTTTCAGGAAATTTATAGAAGAAAAAAAGAGGAATTAATAGCTATATATCGCTTTTACCAAAGCAAAGTTACATAACGCGGTACATTATAGACCAGATTTACCATTCTATAATTGCAGCCACATCATCTCGCCGAAAAAAGTAATCAGCCACTGGCTCATTACTTTTTCTCGCGTATATCAAATAGCTTTGGTAGTCGTTTCTGAATTGTATTTCCTTACAAATAATTTCTTATCGGAGTGTCTATACCAAGCTTATTCAAACATTTAATTGTCGCTTAGAAACCCTTTCTGCCAATAAATTTTTCAGAAGATTCTCGGTAGTCTTTCGCAACAGCTAACGCATTATTTTGGAAGGTCTAGTAGCCCTTTTAAAATATGAGCGATATGACGTGCTGGCTCAGCTAGCAAAATTCTTAGCCCTTGCTAACCTCCGTTCTTGATTGAAGCTTTCTTTTAGTGTTTCAAGTATCATGCAAAATAAAATTCGAAATTGTAATTAGTATTTTTTTAAAAGTTAATTTTTTCTATAAAAATATCTGCCTTTCCATTAATATTTTGTTTTAGGGATTCCTTTTTAAACCCAGAGGAAATACTGATGAGGTCACCATTGTAATCTTCAAAAATAAAATGAGGATAACCAATCGTAATTATTTCAACAACTTGCCCAGAAAATCTATTATAAATTACAGCTTCTTTTTTATGGGGACTTGCTGCTTCTATCTGCCAATCTGGATCATTATTTGTACCTAGGATTAGATTACCGTTTATGCTAGTTCCGCTTGAGAAACTAGGAAATTCAAATGATTCTATGATTTGAAAGGCACTAGCACTGTAAAGTCTATTCTCACCAGTATTTAAAATGTAGTCAGCGAACCTATTCTGTAACGTCCTTTCGTGATTGAGCCTTTTCATACTAAAATTCACCATCTCTGAACTAGTTATGAAACCATTCGAATCTAGATTTTTAATAAAACTATTGGGCTCACTCGGATGACTAACCAGAACATTATTGTTGTTTAAAAAGAAAAGTCTATGCCATGTATTTCCATGATGTTGTGTAAAATGTATATCTGAATCTACTAAAACTAGGTTGGTATTATCTCTTTTTAAAGTAAATATTTCATTAGAATTAATTAGTATCCAAAGATCTAATTCTTGAGAATAATTAAAATCAAAGAAATTGAATACGCCCAGTGGATCAATTGAATATTTAAATTCCATGGTGTTCGCATCATAAAAATGTAGTTCGATGCCCTGTTGTATAACCAGTTCTTTTCCATTTTGGTTCGAATTAACTACTTTGATTCCGGAATAAGTTTCAACCTGTGGTGGAATATCAGAAATAGCCTCTGTTTCAGAGGTTTCATAATTAAAACGACGAAGGTTCGCCCCTGTAATACCATTTCCGCTAAGTCGACCATATAAATAAACGATTGGCTCATCAGAATCAACATCGTAAGAAATAATCCGTTTATAATCAATTACCTCTTTTCTTTTAAATTGAACTTCCTTAACACCAGTTCTTTCATTATCGCTTAAGCGGCTTTTGTTACCGAAGATGTTGTAAGCATGCACTAAGTAAAACGGATTTTCTAAATAGGGAGGGTTCTCATCTATAAAACTTGTAGTATTTATATTATCAATCTCAGCTAAGATATATTTTTGAGCTCCACTGGCGCTAGTACCATCATAATTTGAAACCGTGACCTCATAATGCGAGAAGTATGGGCTATCTGAAGGCTCCCATGTTAGAGAAATACTATCATCGTTGACAATAGGGTCATTTAAAGCAATAGGGTCGATGTAAATAAAAAATGCGGGATTTACTCCAATATAATTACTCTCTCCAAGCAGACCTTGGTCTGTATATACCTTGAAGTAATAACACAAGGACTTCGCCCCCGGAGGGTTCAAATCTGTATATTCAATTACTTCAACATCTGTAATCGTGGCAATTAATTCTGCGTTTGCCTTTGTACAGTTTTCACCGGAACTTCTATATATTTCATAACGTTCAAAAGTGTTAAATCCCTCATAGGCATTCCAGGTAAAACTCAAAACATCCTCAAATTCTTCTTCATTATTTTTCCCAAATGAATTTGTAGTCAAGTCGAATTCTTCTGGTTCATAACGTATTGCCGTTATGCTAATTACATCCAATTCACCATCCTCATCAACATCAAATCTAGAATTGAAAACCAGCTCTTGGTCGCTTAGGTTGGTAATTACAAATTCATCAGATTGTCCTAAGTTATTAGCAAGTGTAATTATACCATTGTTTAGTTTCCAGGTTAACTGATTTACATCAGGTTCACAAGAATCGTAAGGATACAAATATTCGGTATAATTACCATTCGCATTATAAACAAAGAAATCTCTTCCGCATTGGGCATAATTTATTGGTATTTCTATTATTTTTCCATCAAACTTAGCACTAAAAATAGCCCAGACCCCAACTAAATCTTCATTAGTAGCCGAAGTGCTTGCTCCTTTAAAAAAATCATCAATATTTAATGGAGCAACCTCCTCTTTGGTACAGCTAAATAATAAAAGAAGAAAAGATAGAATTATAAGAGTATAATTATTTAAGTTTCTAGAGTAAGTAAAGCAATTCATATGCGTAGGTTATGTATTACAAACTAACATTATTTTTTTCTAATAATTGTATATAACAGTTCATTTTCAAATTATTAAGACCAATTACCATTCCACGCACCTGCCTGCCAGCAGGCAGGCATTACACTCCCCTTTTATCCCTTCGACTGTGCCCAGGACAGGCTAGGATCATATAATTATTGTTTATTCATAATTAGTTATTTGTTTAAATAGAAATTCATGAACCTCGTGCCTCGGTTTCATTACTTTTTGAGAAGAAAGTTTTTAGAAGACGACATAATTTTTAAAGATTAATAATCTTAAAAAATTTGTGCGAGATGAAGCGTTGGAAAAGAAAGTGTAGTACCATAGACGCCAGCGCAGCATCTCGCTCAAAAATATCAAGGTCTCCCAGACCTTCCCATTTTATGCCATACCCAAGCAAAGTGTCATAATGCAAGACATTATAGTACACGTGGCAATATGGAAAGCGACAGCTTTTTATATTGACGGCGAGACTTGTGCGGCTGCCTTGATTGGTACTTAGCTTAATGAAAAACGAGTAGCTATAATTCTATATTATGTAAAATATCCCAGAAGCATTAGTTTTCATTAGAATAATTGGAACTTGGGTTATTAAACTAATAAGCGGTTTGCTTCGCAGAGTTTTTTAAAACATTATGTATCTATAATTAGTCGTTATGTAAAATAGCCGCTACCAAGCGCTCGATTGTTTTATAAAATCAAATTGCTTCACAGCCGCATCAACTCGCAGATTCATAAAATTGATACTTAATCAATTTTACTCACTCGTATTTTACACACAATTATCCATCGCTTGCCAACGCCAAAATAAAAGCTAACCTTTTTGCTCTTATTAAAAATCGCGTATTCGATAAAATGTACGTAATAAAAAATTTTAGACGATTCTCGTGCATTGCCACAAGAGCATAAATTTTATGAAATCGACTTTTTCGGAGATTCACGAACACATTTAAAGTTTCTGCAAATAATTAAATAAGTGAGTAAAAATAAAATTCTATGCACTTGTTCTATATTGTATATGAAGTTAATTATTTGGTATGGTTTTTGAAGTTTTAGTAAACAACATTGTTTATTTTTAGTAAACATATTTGTTTACTTATTAAATATTTTATATTTTTACATTAAAGAACAGAATCATGTTACCGAGATTAAATAAAATTAAAGGAATACACCCAGGCACACTATTGAGATGGGAATTAAACAATCGAAATTTAAAAGGTTGCGAATTGGCTGATTCTATTGGTGAACACAAACAAACTATAAGTGCTATTCTTAATAAAAGAAGAGATATTAATCCTAGTCTTTCTATCAAATTATCAAAAGAGTTTAAAACGGATAAAGATTACTTCATGTTATTGCAAGCAAGTTATGACGTAAAAATAATAGCGGAATCTGAAATAAAAAGTATACCGAATATCAATAACATAAGGAGAATACTTTTTTGGGACACAAACTTTGATAAAATTGATTGGAATAAAAATAAAAAAGCCATTATCAAAAGAATTTTAGAAAGAGGAAATAAAACTGAAATAAATGAAATCATTTCATTCTATGGAAGAAAAACTATTTCCAAGGAAATTAAATTAATAAAAAGAAGCTACTTACCTTCTTTCGAGAAGAACATTATAGAACATAATTTAATATAGTGGAGTTATACTTAAATACTGTTTCCGATTTACTTTGGAGTTCTCTGAAACAATTAATGTCAATTGAGGAATTTAATAGCTTTAGAATGGTTGGTGGCACTTCATTAAGTCTTCAACTAGGTCATAGAGAATCTATCGACATAGATTTATTTACAGACGCAGAATATGGTAGTATAGACTTTGCTATACTTGAAGCTAAATTAATTGAAACCTTTCCATATGTAGATACAACATCAGTTGATCTTGTAGGAATGGGAAAGTCTTATTTTATCGGCAACAATGAAAATGAATTGGTGAAATTAGATTTGTTTTACACAGATCCTTTTGTTTTTCCTTCTATTCTTGAACAAAATATCAGGTTTTCAAGTATTGAAGAAGTTGCAGCAATGAAATTTGAGGTAATTGGTAATGGTGGTAGAAAAAAAGATTTTTGGGATATTCACGAACTATTAGACTCTTATACATTAGATGAAATGATAGAATTTTATCTCAAGAGAAATCCATATGGTTATTCTAAAGATGAATTATTAGTTAAAGTAGTTGACTTTTCCAATGCAGAGGATGATTTTACGCCAAACTGTTACCGAGAAAAAGTTTGGGAATTAATTAAGTTAGATATTGAAAAATTAGTAAAGAAATAAAGCCAATCTGCCAACAATGGGTACAATTCCATTACTTTTTGAGAAGAAACTTTTTAGAAGACGACATAATTTTTAAAGATTAATAATCTTAAAAAATTTGTGCGAGATGAAGCGTTGGAAAAGAAAGTGCAGTACCAAATACGCCAGCGCGCCAACTCGCACAAAAAATATAAAGTCTCCCAGACCTTATATTTTTATGCCGTAACCAAAGCAAAGTGTCACAACCCAAGACATTATAGAACAAAAATGTTCTATAATCCGTCATTATATCAAATAGCGATAAGTTATAAGTTATTCCGGGGGTATTCCTAGTCGTTTTCTAGATTCCTATCGTAGTCCATACGCTGACTTAAAACTCTAAGAATAAAAATTCCGCTTGCAGTTTGTAGATAAAATATAATATGCGACTCATAGGAAAATCTTTTCAAACCTTCAATAAACGCTGATGCATCACGAACTAAATTCAGATTTTCGGCAAGTACTTCAAAGGCTTCGTGCATAGCGTAAAAATAATTTTGCGCTTGAGTTAGCCCAAATTTGTATATGCCGAACTCATACATTGCAGCCAAATCGATTTCTGTTTTGGAGGATAGTTTATAAACGCCCATCTTCCCGCATACGTGCTTCGACTTCTTTCATGATATCTGGTAATGATTTATTACTTACGCCGCTTTCAAGCCCCTCAACAAGTTTTGTTTTTAGTGAAATAAACTTGGCATTGTTAGCTTGGTCTAGACGTACAAGATTTCTTAGATATTCACTGTCATTTGTGTATTCCCCTGCTTCTATTCGAGCTTTTATCCATTTATCCTGCTGTTCTGTAAAAGTTACCGTTTTTCGAACTGTTGCCATTATTAGCGATGTTTAAATTATCATACTATTGGTATAATTTAGCGAATGTTTTTGATGAATCAATAGTATAGATTGAAATACCATTACACACATATTATACTCCCCTTCGCTTGTTGGTCCGTAGCTATGTGCACTATTACTTCTAATATAGTGATAAGCTCAAAATATTAACGAAGATATTAGGATTATGCCGTATTCTTATCTAATATTAAAGTAGTATTTACAGCGTACGATAATTTTTTTTATGAATAGTGAAAATTTTAATTATATAATAACTGCCATATTTACTGCAATTTTTGGTGTTTTTGGAATTTATCACTTGGCTTCTTTTTTGATTTTAAGGCATAAGATTCTTCTCTATTATTGTATTCTGATACTAGCATTAGCGCTGCATTGGAGTTGGTTTTTATTGGCATCAGGACCTCTGAATGATGCCATTGCCGATAAAGCATCTATTGTTTCTGCCATGGCAGTGACGTATGGCTTATTACTATTTACTAAGAATTATTTAAACATTGGAAAAAAGAATCACCCTCTTTTATCAAGAAGCTATAGGATATTTAAATACACGATAGTTTGCATTCCGATCCTTTATTTTTTAAATATTTTGACAATCAAAATTGATTGGTTAAATGATTCGTTAGTGATGCTAGCCGCAATTACCGCTATGCTATCCATATTCATGAATTTATTTTCAGGAGTACGTTTATACAAGGAAGAAAGATTTAATAAGTACTATCTATACAGCTACGCTCCCATGCTGCTCGCGGCAATTATTTACATAGTCGCCTGGTTTTTACAAAAGCAGTATACTGTTGATGTACGATTTGTATTGATAACAACATCTAGTTTGATTACCCTACAATTGATTCTTTTCTCCATTCTAGTGGGTTATAAGTTTAAATCTATTGAGAATGAAAACATTAGAACACAAGTTGAAACCAATAAAATCCTTGCCATTGAAGTAACCCGACAGACGGAAAAGCTGCAAATGGCAAAGGAGGAACTAGAAAATAAGAACCAAGAACTTGAAACGGTAAATAGTTTAAAAAACAAATTGTTCTCACTGCTTACCCACGATGTGAAAGGTCCCCTGAACAACATAGCGGCGCTGGTAGAAATGATTGAAACCCATTTAGAGGATGGTCAACTCAAGGAAATGTCAAAAAAGTTAAAAAATAAAGTGGATGATAGAATTGCTATGGTGAATGCTTTACTGGAATGGTCTTATAGTCAGCTGGAAGGAATTGAGATAAAAAAAACCAGTTGTGATATTAAAAAAACGTTTGATTCTATGGCAAAGGAATTTGAACGACTGATAGAAGATAAAGAGTTGAAGTTGCTATTTGAAATTTCAGAACCAAAACTCTTAATCGATGAGAACATGTTCAAAATTATTTTACGTAATTTGACTTCTAATGCCATTAAATTCAGCAACGAAGGTCAAAAAATAATACTGTCTTCTAGAAAAGTGTTAGAAGGGATTGAAATAGGTGTACAAGACTTTGGAATTGGTATGAATGCCGATTGGTGTGATAACCTTGTAAACGAGGAAATTCCCAAGACAATGTTAGGCACTAAAGGTGAACAGGGAACAGGTTTTGGTTTATTAATAACAAAGGATTTTGTAGAAATGAATGACGGTAAACTAATTTGTACTAGCGAATTAAACCAAGGCACCAAATTTACCTTACGATTTTAAAGCTCGATAAAACATAATTTTTATGGAATAGGTCTAAGTAATTTAATAGTGTGTGAACATCATAAAAGTGCACTAATCCAAAGATGGTTTTAATTGTTTCCTATTTTAATATTCGCCTAGACCTCTTCAATGCAGTTAAACAGGCAACCCTCCCTCCTACCATTGGTAAGTTAATGGGTCGTTGATTGGCTTTTTATAAGAAGGCTTTATAAGAAACTCGAAGGATTACTTGAATACGAAACAACTTAAAAAGGCAACGTTTGCCTACACTCTATTTCATGAGTTTATGGTGTTGAATTTCTAAATGGCTCAAATCTATCATTCATTGGTCGCTTTATAAATAGCATCTAAAAGGCTACTTTTTTCCTTGGTGTCATTGCCCAATTCCCAGATGAGATTTTGGCTTACGTGGTAGCCAAGTCGATTACTTTTTTTGGTAAACAATACTATCATGTGCAAATTCGTTAGTTTAATAAGGCCGTAGTGCTGCTAAATCAAAAGAACATACGTTGACGCTCAAAAAACACTGGAAACGGTTCATATTTCTCACCATCTTGGTGCCCGTATTGTGCATAGGAATACTATTGCTCTATGTGCAAAACCAGCAATCTGAAATTATTAACGGAGAAATTGACCTTATAAACCAAGAGCATAAAGGCCTAATTACGGTTGGTAAGAGTAACCTATCGCTTTTTGGGAATTTTCCGGACCTCTCCATAAAAATTTATGATGTAAAAGTATTCGAGACCAAAGCGGTGAATGCACCCTTGATAATGGATGTAAAGGATATTTATGTAGGCTTCAATTTTTGGGATATTGTAAGCGGAAACTATGACATACATTCGGTATTGATAGAAGACGGTGTTTTTAATATCGTTATTCATGAAGATAATACCTCTAATATTCAAAATTCTTTAGCTACCACCACTGCAGATGGGACGGCCAGCACCAATATTCACTTGAATGCGATTGGATTAAAAAACCTAGATATTCATACGCTCGACGAGGCTACTAATACCGATGTTGAAAAGTTCATTTATACGGGTAAAGGAGGCTTTCGTATCATGGATAGTATCATTGCCGGTCATATTGATACCGAATTAGAGCTGAATGTCATCAAAGATGGCGACACGACCTATATCCGTAAAAAACATTTTGAAATACACACAGACCTTGTTTTCAATGAAGCTACAGGAATACTGGACATAGCGCCTTCTGGAATTGTTATGGAGAACGGTGATTTTGAGCTATCGGGAGCTATAGATACCAAAAACGATGTAGACCTTGACCTTGCCATAAAAGGGACCAAGCCCAATTTTGATATGCTTATTGCATTTGCTCCAGAAGATGTGATTCCCTTTTTGGATAAATACAAGAACGCTGGGGAGATTTACTTCAATGCTACGATCAAAGGTCCGGCGAATAAAGGAAACAGACCCGCTATCTACGCCGAATTTGGTGCGGGAAAGGCCTTTTTGGAGCATACGAGCAGTGATAAAAAAATAGATAAAATGGGCTTTAATGGCCATTTTAGTAACGGTAAAAAAAGAGCTGCCAGCACCATGGAATTTTCATTGACCAATATGAAAGCCTCTTTGGAAAAAGGAGGGTTTCTAGGGAGCATCTTTGTGAAGAATTTTGAATCTCCGGAAGTTGATATGCAAATAGATGCCGATTTTAATCTAGATTTCATCGCAGCGTTCTTTGAACTGCAGGAAGTACAGAACGCATCAGGAAATATAAAACTAAAAATGAATTTTCATGATATTGTTGATATCGAAAATCCTAAAATGGCATTGCAGCAATTAAATCAGGCCTACCATGCAGCATTAACAATTGAGAATTTACACTTGGAAGCAGAAAATCTTCCAGCTCCCATTGACAGTTTAAATGTAAATCTATTCATGAACGGTAAAGAGGCCACCCTTAAAAAATTTGATTTGCTGATGGGTAATTCAGATGTTTCTATACGTGGTTTCCTGTCAGATCTACCGTCTATTGTGCATCATACGAATACGCCCGTAGAAACCCATTTAGATATTACCTCCAATTATTTGGATATTGCAGAATTGACAGGTTTTTCAATGCAGGATACTACCCGGACCGGGTTTGACGAACAAGTTGAAAATCTAAGTCTTGGACTTTCATTTATAGGCTCTGCCAAAGACTTTACAGAATCTGAATACTTACCTATAGGTGAGTTTTTTATTGATAGCCTATATGCGGAACCAAAGCACTATCCGCATCGTTTGCATAATTTTCATGCCGATGTTCTGATTAATGATAAGGATTTAGAATTAGTAGATTTTAAGGGTCATATTGACGATAGTGATTTCTATTTTGACGGATTGGTGCAAGATTATGCTTTCTGGATGCGGGCCGGGCGTCATGGAGACGTAGCACTGGATTTTAATCTTACTTCGGAAAAGTTACGGCTCGAAGATATTTTTTCTTACAAAGGGGAAAATTACGTTCCGGAAGAATACCAACATGAAATTTTTGACGATTTAGCCTTACATTTTACTTCAAAGATGCACTATGTCGATTCTTCG
Source organism: Maribacter sp. R77961 (assembly GCF_044594925.1). GTDB lineage: Bacteria > Bacteroidota > Bacteroidia > Flavobacteriales > Flavobacteriaceae > Maribacter. Next base: position 1,068,557 of record NZ_CP138991.1, read on the forward strand.
CTGAGTTCCGTGGCTATTGCCTTGGATAAGCTAAACACTAAGATGGAAATACATCCGGAACGTTTTCATGACTTTAAGGGAAACATCCTTTACAAAGACGATCATATTACTATCAATAATTTTCATGGTGAAATTGGTTCTACCCGTTTTAATTTTAATCTGAATTACTATTTAGGCGAAGACCAGTCCAAAATGACCCAAGAGAACTACCTAGAGCTTAAGGCAGATTATATTGATTATGATGCCCTGTTCAATTTTAATCCAAGTCCTTCAAAGTCATTAGTAGCGGTGGACTCCCCTACTGAAGATGTTGCGGCACATGCAAAAGCTTTTAATATCTATGAATTGCCTTTTACCGATATGCGTTTTAAAGCGGATATTGCCCATTTAATATACCATAGGATAGCCCTACAAAATATTAAGGCAGCTTTGAGAACAACACCCGACCATTATATGTATATCGATACGCTTACTATGAATGCTGCTGGAGGAAACATTCGCTTAAATGGCTATTTTAATGGAAGTGACCCCGAACATATTTATATGCAGCCAGATTTGTTGATGACCAATGTGGACATCGATAAATTACTTTTTAAATTTGAAAATTTTGGGCAAGACCACCTTGTTTCAGAAAATTTACAAGGAAAACTTACGGCTCGTATTGGCGGTAAAATAAGGATATATCCAGATATGATACCAGATTTGGATCAGTCTTCTATTGAAATGGACGTAAAAGTACGCAACGGAAAGCTGAAAAATTATGACCCTATGTTAGCATTATCGGATTATATGGGAGATAAAAACCTTCGCAATATTAGGTTCGACACGCTACAAAATAGTATGACCATAGATAAGGGGGAAATTACGATACCAACGATGACCATTGAATCTACCCTAGGCCATATGGAACTGTCCGGAACGCACGATAGCAATCAAAATATTGAGTATTACTTACGTATACCTTGGAAAACAGTACGAAAGGCCACTTGGCAAAAATTATTTGTGAGTAAAAAGGATTCCGTTACCGAGCAAGACCAAGTTGACGAAATAATAGTGGCGGATCCTAACGGTAAAATCAAGTTTTTAAATCTTAAGGTACAAGGAACCATAGATGACTATAAAGTTTCCTTGCGCAAGAAAAAGTAAGGTAGCCATTATATTTAAAATTTTATAAAGGAGTTACAATCATTGCACACGCAAACATTACCATCTCTACAGTGCGAATTGCTTTAAAACTGAATCGAATAAGTAGCCCTAAGAAGTTTCTTTACCGTATTAGCGAAAAATAGATTTGTTGCCATATTGATGAGACCAATATCTGATTTACAACTAAAGTACAATTATTCTGTAACGGTCTTATGAATAGCATCTAAAAGGCTACCGTCTTCCTTGGTGTCATTGCCCAACTCCCAGAACATAATACCCCCTAGCCCTTTTTCAATGGCGTAACCAGTTTTTGCGGCAACGGAAACGGTATCGTCATAGGATACTAGTAAACTATCCGTAGCATTATACATGAATGGCGCTTTTACCTGTTCGTCCCAATAGCGAACGAAAGTACTGTCCGGCTCATAATTGTCCCTAATCTCATGATAGGCATACCAACCAATATGCATACCGCCGCTCCGCTGATACAGTCCATTATTATCAGGTGCAACCCCTTTCCAAACCCTTCCATAAAAAGCGGCACCGATAACGATTTGTTTTGGGTCTACGTTTTGCGCTATTAAGAAATCCACTATTTTTTCAGTTGATCGTGGATGTGGGTCCGGGGTACGACCTTTTTTGTACAAGCTATCTAAATTACTTTGGAACGGAGTCCCTTTAATATCTTCATTTTTTATTTCGCCTAAAGCGGTATGGTGACCCGTATATTCTGATACACCAGAAACCAGGTCATAAGTCATTACATTGGTATAATCGGCATATTTCATGACTTCATTGATTTCTATAAAGTCATAATATCTTTTCCAACCAGCAGATGCAAAAGTTAGGGTTTTAGGAGTGTCAAAAGTGTCCAGCATTTCTCGAAGTCCCTTCATCAATGCGGTAAAATTTTTGGTATCTACATCTCTGGCCATAGTACCGGCACCCGATATGCCCGGATATTCCCAATCCATATCCAAACCATCCAACTTATATTTTGCAATAAAAGCTGAAGCGTTGGCAATGAATTTGGTACGACCTTCTTGGGTTAGCGCCATATCGGAAAAACCATCGGCTCCCCATCCACCACAGGCAATCATAACCTTTAAATCTGGATTGCGCTTTTTTTGTTGTACCAGCGCTTCCAATTTTGGACCCGCATCCGCTGGGTTACGGAATTTCATTTCACCATCTATGACATTGGTAAAGGAGAATATGATATGGGTTAGTTTCTCTACTGGAATAGTTTCGGGTTGGTAGTCCGCCTCGGGCACATAATAGGCCATAACTACAGTTTTCCTTTCAATAGCGCCGGAATAGGTTTGGCTTTCCTGTTTTTCAGGGCTGGGCTTACATGAAATAAGGCATAAGAGCAATATAATGTGATAGCGTAAAATGTTTTTAATCTTCATTTTTATATTTGTAATAGGCTTAGTTGTAAATATAAAAAAATAGCTTTCAATTAACTAGTGGGCTAAGTCGTTACTAAAAAAGTGTAAAGACAAAAAAAGCCACTGCAATTGTGCAGCGGCCTTAATCTTCTTTCTCATAATTTATTTTGCCTATGGCATTACCACAGTATCCAGAGCGTGGATTACACCGTTAGATGCAGCAACATCCGCAATAACTACTGTGGAAGTACCTCCTTTAGCATCAGTTAATGTTACATTACCTTCATTTAGACTTAGCGTAATAGTTCCACCCTGAACAGTTTCTACCGTAAAGGCCCCATCGTTGCTATTGATAGCTTCAATTACCGCCGCCGCCTCAAATTTCCCGGCAACAACATGATACGTTAATATTCCCGTTAAAGCATCTTTACTTTCTGGTTTCAGCAGCCCTTCGACCGTACCTTCGGGTAGTTTTGCAAACGCATCATTAGTAGGTGCAAATACTGTAAATGGGCCATCACCACTAAGGGTATCAACAAGACCAGCTGCTTTTACTGCAGCAACCAGCGTAGTAAAGGAATCATTACCTGCAGCAACACCAACAATATTAGGTGTGGTTTCCTCAACTACTTCCGCCTGGACTTCCATTACCTCTTCCTTAACTTCCTCTTTCATTTCTTTTTTCTTTTCCCCGCAAGACGCAAACAATACCATGGAAAAAGCTAACATACTAAGCACTTTCAAACTTTTCATAAAATTTTTAGATTTTGATTCTTTCAAATATACAAGCTATTCTTTATTGTTTGATTTATTTAACAAAAGATTAAACAAAAAATATTATAGTTCATTCTCAATTGTTTAATTTGGTATCCTTTAAGAGAAGTCTTTTATGAAAATGATACTATATCTAACACTCTTTTCAGCCTGCTCCTTCCTTTTATTTGGTATTGCCTGTTTTACAACCGTGCAGATGAAGAAAGAGTTTACAAGATATGGGTTAGCATCCTATCGAAATATTGTGGGTGCTTTGCAACTACTCGGAGGTTTGGGCTTATTATTAGGCCTATATTATTCAACGATTTTGCAGATAGCTGCCGCTGCAGGACTTTCAATCCTCATGGTATTGGGTTTTATGGTAAGATTGAAGATCAAGGATTCTGTTATTCAAGCTTTGCCATCATTAAGTTACGCGATACTCAATGCCTATATTTTTTTTAAATTGCTTCCCCAGCTATAAGCTTATAGAGGTAAAGGAAAGGCAATAAACAAACACATTAGTAAAAATAAAAGTGCTGGAATAGATTTTTTGAACGGATCATTAATCTTCAAATGCATTATTACAGAACCTAACAGTAAGAAAGCCAATCCTAATGCAGCCGGTTGTTTTAATATTGAAAACCAAATACTGGCCAACAATAATAGAGCTAAAATAACTTTTAAGGTTCCGATAAGATAACAAGACCACTCCGGAAGACCATACACTTTAAATTCGTCCATTATTGTATTGGCATCCCCACCGCGCCATTGCGTAGCTTTTTTATTTTGTATAAGCCATACATTAAGAATACTTAGAGAAACGATAATTTGTAGTGCGATAGTTAGGTAGTGCATGTGGTGTGTTTTAGCTCTTTTATTTTTGTTTAATTAAAATATAATATTATTAAACAATAATACAGAAATCTTTGTATGATTCGAAACTTTTAACGGTAATTTAGATTTCTTTGTACGTGAATCTTGGGAATCGACTTCGAAAATTGCAATATCTTCGCGCGCATTATGTGGATGTGCCTAGGTCTTTTAGCTGCCTTATTTTTAGGCTTACATAATTTATGTAAAAAACATGCCGTACAAGGAAATGAAGCCTTTCCGGTACTCCTAGGAACTATAACATCCGGGTTTTTAATACTGCTTCCTTTTTACGTCGGTTCGTTCTTCTTTGAAGCCACGCTCCAGAAATTGCAGCTTTACATAACGGATATTCCATGGAAAATACATGGATATATACTAATTAAATCGGCCATAATGGCCGCTTCATGGGTATTGGCATATCAAGCATTGAAGCATCTTCCCATTACCATTGTAACCCCTATCCGTTCTGCAGGACCATTTTTTACCTTTATAGGGGCTATCACCATTTACCAAGAAAAACCAAATCCTTGGCAATGGGTCGGTTTTTTTCTAATTATATTTTCGGTATTACTTTATTCCAGAATAGGCAAGAAAGAAGGCATTCACTTTGCAAAGAACAAATGGATTTTTGCCATTATCGGGGCTACTTTCTTAGGTGCTTCAAGCGGATTATACGATAAGTTCTTAATCCAAGGTTTAGATTTGAATCCGCCTACATTACAATTTTGGTTCTGTTTTTATACGATACTCATCTTACTGGTTATCCTTTCCATTACATGGTTTCCCTATTCAGAAAAGCGAAAAGCCTTTAAATGGCGTTGGTCCATACCTTTTGTAGGAGTGTTATTGGTAGCCGCGGATTATTTTTACTTTAAAGCGTTACAAGACCCGGAGGCCCTGATAATGTTACTATCTGCCATAAAGCGCAGTCAAATTTTGATCGCTGTCGTGGTTGGCGGACTAGTATTCAAAGAGCAGAACAAGCGGAAAAAACTAATACCGCTTGTTGGTATTATGTGCGGTGTATTTTTGATTCTATATTCCTAGAAATTAAGGCTTTAAATCTTATCGAATAGACATTGAGCGAACCTAATATCCAGCTGCCTGACCATCTTTTCTGGACTCGGAGGCACCGGAATAAACTTTATTTTTTGTATCAAATCGAATGGCTTGGTATCCACCGTATATACCTACGGCAAAGGAAATTCTATGCCCTTTTTTACGTAGCTCACGTATAGTCTCATAGTCAAACCCGCTCTCCAGGTTAAGGGTGCCACCGTCTGTCATTACAGAGCCCGTTGGCTGCGAACTACCACGATGGCGCATTCGAGGGGCATCACCGGCTTCCTGTGCATTCATACCAAAGTCTATCATATTCACAACTATTTGGGCATGACCTTGCGGTTGCACGGAACCACCCATAAGACCAAAACTCATGTAGGGTTGCCCATCTTTTGTAATGAATGCCGGGATTATAGTATGGAAAGGTCGTTTCCCCGGCGCTAGTGCATTCGCGTGAGTCTTATCTTGTACATTGAACATTTGACCACGATTTTGTAATACAAAACCCAAACCATCGGGAACCATCCCAGAGGCAAATTCCGAATAAATACTTTGTATAAGCGATACCATATTCCCGTCTTTATCGGCAACGGTTAAATAAGTTGTATTTCCGGTTTCAATCTCAAAATCACCCGCTGGATAGAAACGGGCAGCTTCTTCTGAATTGATAAGTGCCCTTTGTTCTGCCGCATATTCGTCTGACAATAATTGCGTTAACGGAATTGTATTAAAATCTGGGTCTGCATAGAACTTGGCACGGTCTTCATAGGCTAATTTTTTGGCTTCCGTTAAGACATGTAAATATGCTTCACTTCCAAAGCCCATCGCTGAAATATCATAACCTTTTAGAATATTCAACATTTGTAAAGCAGCTGTTCCTTGACCATTCGGCGGTAATTCCCAGATATCATAACCACGATAATTAACCGATACAGGTGCTATCCAATTGGAAGTATGTTTGGCCAAGTCTTTGCTCGATAAAAATCCACCATGTTTTTTCATATAGGAATCAATGGTCTTGGCAATACTTCCTTTGTAGAATTCATCACGACCTTTAGTTGCAATGAGTTCATAGGTGTTTGCTAGGTCAGGGTTCTTAAATAATTCGCCTTTTTTCGGAATAGTACCATTGGGCATATAGGTTTCTGAAAAACCAGGTTGATCTTTTAGGTTTTGATAGTTGGAAATCATTTCATAGGCGATAACCTCGGATACCGGAAAACCATTTCTACCATAGTCAATTGCAGGTTGCAACAAAGTTTTCATTGGTAGTTTTCCAAATTTTTGGTGCATGGCGAACCAACCGTCTACGCACCCTGGAACCGATACGGGCAAGGGACCGTAGAAAGGAACATATTTCATATTTCGTTCCATGAAATAATCAATATCAAGTGATTCTGGTGCTCTTCCACTTCCATTGAAGCCAAAAAGCTTTTGTTGTTCGGCGTCCCATACTATGGCAAAAATATCACCACCAATTCCGCAACTTGCAGGTTCTACAAGGCCTAGCATGGCATTGGCGGCAATAGCCGCATCCATTGCGCTACCTCCCTTTTTAAGAATATCTAAAGCTACCTGTGTCGCCAACGGTTGACTTGTAGCAGCCATACCGTTTTGCGCCAATACTTCAGAACGTGTAGTAAATGTTTTGCCGGTTAGTCGGTCTTGGGCAGTAATCAGAATGCCAGAACCTAGTAATAACAGTGTAAGTAATATCTTTTTCATAGGGTAAAAAATGAATTTAAAACTATCAAAAAAGAAAGACTATACCAACCCGGAATAGGGTTAAATCCATTATTAATCTTCAAACATGAAAATATAGTTAGTCGGTACGTAAAAGTAAATTAGCTCGGGGCAATTCCTGGAAGCATTTGAAGGAAAGCCAACGTCCATTTCGAGGCAAGCGTAGGAGCATTCTACATCTCGATCATCGAGTAATTTCTTAGTACCTGTCTAAGAACTTGTCTTTAAGGTATATATTTGTTTTCGGATATAGTAACACGAAACTACTATATATTACAAACATATGCCATTTAAAAAATTACATTCAGAAATTAAAGATGCTTTGGAGCGTTTAGAAATAGACACTCCTACTCCATTTCAAAAGAATGCTATACCTGCAGTTAAAAGTGGTGCGAACGTTTTTTGTGCTTCAGCGATAGGAAATGGAAAAACAACGACCCTTATTCTTACTACCTTACAAAAGCTTAAATGCGAAGCAGTAGGTAATGCCCCTAGAGCAATAGTTTTGGTAGCGAATAAAGAAAGAGCATTAGCCTTGTACGATGCCTTTTTGAATTATACAAAGTATACCAATCTGCGGGTGTATGTAGGTTACGAGGAATTACATATAGATGTGCAGAAGTCAGAAATTTTTGAGGGGATAGATATTCTGATAACCACCCCTAAATCGATGAACAAACTATTCTTGTTAAATGGGGTAAGTACATCACAACTAAAGATTTTTAGTATTGATGATGCTGAATTTTTACTCCAAAAATCGGATAATAACGCCATTCTATCAATTACCCAGAGTATTCTAAAATGTCAATATGTTATCTATTCAGACAAATTACATCCAAAATTGAAACGTTTTGAAAACTACTTTATGGAGCGCGCAAGAACAGTATCTGGATAAATAATTCTCATTATACTCCAGCAAGGAACTATGCCTAAAACGGTTTGCAAAGAGTACTTAAAATTAGCGATTAGCCTTTAGCCTGTTCTTTTAATTTATCGTTCTTCCAAATACCTTTTACGACTTTACCATCTTTACCGTAGAAGGTACCTTGGCCATTACGTTTGTCCTGTTTCCATTGGCCTGTGTATTTTTCACCGTTAGGCCAATAGTAGGTCCCTAGACCATTACGGGTGTCATCCTCATAGGTTCCTTCGTAGCGTTGACCATCTGACCAATAGAAAATACCTTCGCCATGTCGTTTATTACCCCGCCATTCACCTTCGTATCTGCTTCCGGTATCCAATAATGCGATACCAGTGCCATAGGCCATTCCATTTTTTACTTGCCCAACGTAGTGCATTACATTACCTTTCTTACTATTGAAGGTTAAATATTCACCAAAAGATTTTCTACGTAATTGGGCCTGCATGCCTTTGAGTTGCACTTTAGCTTTTTCAAGCGCAAAATTAATGGAATCGTAGCGTCTAATTTCTTGAGGTGTTGCTTTTTCAGAATCAATAGAATCTTTAAGTGCGGGATTAAATGATAAATCCGCCGTATTTTCAGCTTTAAGTTTTTGTAATTTTCTGGCCAAAGCAATTCTCAGTGGTATTACCTTGTTACCATCATCAATAGTCTGCTGGCTATTGCCATAAGAAGCAATCGCCTCATTGTATTTTCCTTCAACCACCATGGAATCTATGCGTAAAAGTTCTTTCTGCATAGCCGTTTGATTATCCAAGGCTATTTTAGCCTTTTCGCTCTCGTTCAATTCTCGTTGTAACCCGTCGGTTTTAAACATAAAGAACACGGCAACTCCTGTAGCTAATATCAGTAAACTATACGGTAGGGCTATTCTTTTTTTCATGGTTCCTTAAATCTACTCTTTAATCTACGGATGTCTTAATCGTTTAGATGTATGGAAGGCAATTTATCCCTAACTTTTCTAAAATCAGGAGAGAAGTACATATGGAATCTTAGGGTCCAGTTTTGTTTATAAATACCTCCATTACTCAATTGCTGTCCTTGGGAATACATGAGTCCCGCAGCAAAAGTAAGTCTTGGCGTAGCAATGTATCCCAATGTAGTGGTTAGACGTAGATCTTCCATAGGACTAGCAACCACAACTTTTCCGCTTTGCATAATGAGTTCTGCTTCTGGGGATACGTAAATCGTTTTGGGCTCTAGTTTATGACTGTTCAACGGAATTTTAGCTCTGAACATGTATCGGTACCGATTTCGGAAGACATACGCGCTGTTCTCCTCAAAACCTTGTGTCCAACGATGTTCTATCCGCAGTCGATGATAGATCATTGCGCTATACAAAGGCATAGCAAACTGGTACTGATGCCAAATACGCCACTCCGGCACCAGATTTCGGTCTTCGGAGGTTTCGTCGGTATTAAAATTCAACCGTAAAACCCCACCCAGGGCAGCATTGATTTTTTTATTATAAATATAACCGATAGCGTGTCTATTGTAAACTTGCGCTACTTGTCCCGCAAAGGGAGTAGCTTCTGTCTCCTGAAACCTAAAATGTGTTTGCGCGATCCAGAACAAACGTTTAGATATCCTAATATTCCCATACGTGTTTACCCATGTTTTTGTTACGGGCTCCTTGTATTTAGATTCTAAGGGTAAGACCTCTTTTTCTTCTTCTTGCCCATTTGAAAATAAGCAAGATCCTAGTAGGAAGACTACCAATAAAGAACCACATCTATTATTCAAATACTTCATTGATTAATTGTCTTTGCCAATTGGATGATTCATAAGTAAGTCCAAAACAGCTTTGGGGTCCGAGGTTCTTTTAAGTTTTCGTTCTAACTTTGATGTCTCTTCCTTTCTTAACAGTAACATTTGTTGGTATGTTCTTTCCATCAATTCACCTAGTTCGTAGGCATTATTACAATTTAGATTCACTTGCACCTCTTCCAAAAAATAAGGGATTAATACCTTTCTATACGCCGTGGTAATTCTTTTCTTGACCTCTTCGTTCATAAGGGTGGCCATAAAAGGATTCCAGATACGGTCTAAATATTCACTTTCTATTTTTTTAGATTGCTCTGGTAAATTACCTACAATTAGGGCTAAGGTTTGCAAATGCCTCATACATGACGAAAGTGCTTTGGCGCTGCTTAATTTAAGTTTTACGTTCTTTTCTGCGGCATACCTGCTTAACCCAGAATCAGAAACCTCGCGGATACTGTTCAGAGCCCTTTTTCCAGCTGCGTTCTGAAGGTTACTTAAGGTGTCAATAGTGGCATTTAATGCCTCATTTTGAGTGATTAGAAGATTTTCTATTGCGATTAATTCCTGCTCTCGTTTATCCTTGGTTAGCTTTTCATTTAAAATATCCGCTACATGTTCCAAGCTGTTTTTAGCATATTCACTCCATTGAAGTACAGCCGACATTGTGTTGGTATTGCCTTCGAAATCAGGTGCTCCCGGTAATCTGAAAGAAGTTTTTTCTAAGGATGAATCGTTTAATTTAATAGTGGTAGCAGGTGGTCCGTTTAACCATGATGTTCGTATCAAGTGCGCTCTTGGTACGTACTCCAAAATTTCATTCTCATAATTGGTGTTAAGTCTATTGAGAGGAAGAAGAAAAGTTTCGGTAATGGCTTCTACTACGGAATATAGGTACAGCGCCTCTTTATCCGATAGTTTTAGAATATTCAGCTGAGAATTATCCAAAAAGGAATTACTGATAATCTCAGCGGATCTATACAGCTTACTAATACTGTCTAACTGGGTTTTTTCTGTTTTATTCAAGGGATAGAAAGGAAGCTTTACTTTGAACTCCGGCAAAAACGCTGCTTCTCCCAAATTGGAAAGTACCGTATCAATCTTTTTGTAATACCCGGTATTCTCATCTAGCAAATTGGTCATTCGCTCCCGAAAGATATTAGTCGTATCTCCAATAGCTTTCTGTAACTGTAGTGCTTCTAGATATCTTTTGTCAAGATTAACGGTTTTAGTAGGTGTAGTAATTGCACCGAATATAGCAATAGTTCTAGGCTTTCCGTTGACTTGAAGTTGAATGGTCTTTAGCACCCCATCATCGAATATCCAACTTTCAGATGCACCAAATTCTTCCGAATCATACAGTGCCCATTCATCGTGAGCCAATCCATTTCTTAAAAATCTACCTACTAAGGTTCTGGTGCTATTCTCAATACTAAAATTACTTTGTGGAATACCCTTATCAAACTCAATTGTACTTTTAAATATGATTTCCTCCACTTCGGAATCAACAATTTTGTTCACCTCATAAGACCATTTACCATCCGGTTTTCCTTGAGCGATGTTTCCCTTGGCCTCTTCTTGTGTTCCACTAATGGCTACTCGGTAGGCATAATCTATGACCTCGGATTGTTTATCTGATTTAAATTCTCCGAATTGAAAAACCCAAGGACCGGTAGGATAATTGTTTTTGAAATTTCCCCTGAATAAAAAGGAGTTGTCTTCTTTTTCCAATAAGGCCTCAAGGCTAGAGCGTTGCATTAGAAAGGCGCCATTTAGAATGGTATCATTATTCTTTACGAAATAATCGAAATCAGCTTTACCCTGATAATCGCCTACTTTAAAAGCTCCATTGTATTGCCGATTTTCTTGAGAAAATAATGCTGACGGTAGCCAAAAAAGACCCAGAAAGAGTAAAACAACAAAAAGTTGCAAATAATTAAACCGTTCCATGCGGCAAAAAAACTAAATAAAATTTAGATGAAGCAGGGTTATCGAGAAAAATTATACCTCATTTATAAACGGTTAGATTTTATCGAGAATCGCTTTTCGATAGGACTTTCCAATTGGAAGTTTTATTTCATTTTCCAATATAATTTGATTTTCATCGATTAATTTCAAGTGACTAAAATGAATAGCATAGGATTTATGTATCCGGATAAAATTAGAGGGTATTTTTTAATACAGATATGTTATGGTTTAATTCACTTGGGCAACCAAAGGCTTTTCGTAGCTGACCCTATAGATGGCATCTCCGTAATCATCTGAAATAAGCATAGAGCCATCTTCTAAAAACAACATATCTACAGGTCTACCAAAACGCTCTTGAGAGGCCTCATCTAACCATCCGTCCAAAAAAGTTTCATAAGCTACTGCCTTGTTGTTCTCAAGTTTAACCATAGCAATTTTATAGCCTACTTTTTCGGATCTGTTCCATGAGCCATGTTCAGCGATAAAGGCATAGTCCTTATACTTCTCCGGAAACATTTTCCCGGTATAAAATTTGACGCCAAGCGGTGCTACATGTGCTCCCAAGGCCTGTACTGGTGCAATAAAATCCGAACAAGGCTTTTGGTTACCGAATTCAGGGTCTTTCACAACACCACCGTGACAATACGGATAGCCAAAATGTTGACCAACTTCTGTTACCCTGTTCAACTCACAAGGCGGGATATCATTTCCGAGCATATCTCTGCCATTATCAGTAAACCATAGCTCTTTAGTATTCGGATGCCATGTAAACCCAACACTATTACGAACACCTTTAGCGTAGATTTCTCTGTCGGTGCCGTCTGGATTCATTCTTGTAATGGTAGCATAACGCTCATCGACCACTGTAGAATCACAAATATTGCAGGGTGCACCTACCGGTACATATAGTTTGTCGTCAGGTCCAAAGGCAATATACTTCCAGCCGTGGTGGAATTTATCCGGGTAGTCATCATAAATAATTTCAGGTTCAGGCAAGCTATCTAGATGAGATTCAATATTCGGAAATTTTAATAAACGACTCACTTCTGCAACATATAGACTCCCATCCTTAAAGGCGATGCCATTAGGGACTTCCATAGTAGTGTCGAGTACTATAGTTCTGTCGGCTACAAAATCATGATCCCTATCCTGAATAGCATAAACCGTATTTTCATTTCTTGTACCTACGAAAAGGGTACCATTATCGCCCATAGCCATGGAACGTGCACCATCAATACTGTCCGCGTAGACCTCTATCTTGAAACCATCCGGGAGTCTTAATTTATCGATAGGGAGTAATGACGATGGCTCATCATATTGAACAAGGGGTTTGCTCTCCGCTTCATTCGATGATTTCTCCTTACAAGATTGTCCAAGTAATAAAATAGTTAGTAGTACTAGGGCAGGTATGTTGAATTTCATATTTTTCATAAGTATCGTTGTAATTTTTCTTTAAAATAAATAGCGCTATCGGTAATACTCTGCATATCGTTTATTGCAAAATTACCCCCTTGTTCCAGATAATAGAAATCTAAAGCACTTTTATCGAGTTTTGGGAGTAGTTGTTTATAATCAATTGAACCGTTACCCAGTTCACTATAATCCCGGGTAATTTTGTCCATATCCTTAATATGCCACATAACAAAACGCTCTGGCGCCATGGCGATTAATTCTTGAGGCGTCTTCTCAGAAGAATGTACCGCCCAATAAAGGTCTAACTGTAGTTTTACCAGGGATGCATCCGTCTCTGTTATAATACGTTCGTAACCTGTTTTACCATCGTAGGTTGCGAATTCAAAATCATGGTTGTGATAGGCAAAACCAAGTCCGGCTTTAGTGATTCGTTCTCCAATATGGTTTAAAAGCTCCGGAAGTTTTTTAAAAGTTTTTTCCGTTCGCTGCTTGGGTGCCATCCATGGCCAAGTAATATAACTATGCTCAAGCGTGTCAGCACCTTTAATACAGGCATCTATGTATTTGTTCAAATCATCTGTTGATGCCTCTAAATAGTCAGAAAATCCATAGTGACAGCTAGAAGAACTCAAACCTAAATCGCCTAATAAGTTATTAAACTCCCGGGCTTCATGACCGTAATACCTCGTGTTTTCTGCGTCAAAACCATATAATTCAAGATCTTCATATCCAAGGGACTTTACCGTTTTAAGACTTCCGATAAGGTCTTTTTTTAGTGCATCTCTAATACTAAAAGCCTGTAAACCTAATTTATAGTTTTTCTTATCGTCCATAGAAAAGAGAGGTTTAGGAAGCAATGCAATTGCAAGACCTGTAGCCGTATGCTTTGTAAATGTTCTTCTATTCATAAGTCTCAGATATACGCTTTAAGACCGTGTTCTTTGTCAAATATAAGTCTAATATCAATTTCTTTTAAAGGCTTTTTCCTTTCGCCACCTCTAGCAACCCTAAAGCCGCGTTTTCACCACTAAGCATGGCAGCATTTAAAGAACCATTTACAAGATAATCTCCTGCTAAAAAAAGAGTATCTGTTAATCTCGTTTCCGTAGGGGATATACTGGCAGCAATATTAGTTAAATCTGGAAGCGCTTTGGGGATGTTATATGTTTTAAGATAGTTGGCATTCTTTATATCGCATGCTGTTTGTAATTCAGTTTTAACCTGTGTTATTAATTCTGACTCTGTAAAATTATGGTCTTTTACCACAGTAACCGATAGGAGTTCGTCCGGGCCGGAGTTTTTGGTGCTTAGCGTGTTATGAAAAAAGATATTATTTATAAACGAGTCTTTTTTAGGAACCAATCCGATGAGCGGTCTTGAATCCTTATTCTTTGGGACCGTAAAATATAAGGTTTGACAAGATTTCCATTGTACCTTTTGGTTACGCATGTTTTTCACTAGTGCAGAACTTTCGGTGGCTATAATAGTGTAGTCTATTCTTTTAGTACTACCATCTTTAAATAGGAGTTTGCCATCTTCGCAGCTTTCCAAGGTCGTATTAAAGATAATTTTAGTTCTCTTCAGGTTTTGGGCCAACTGTTGCGGAATAGCGCCAATACCAGCTTTTGGTAATGTTGCATTACCCATACCGAACATCTTATAAACAAATTGAAACATTCTGGAAGAGGTACGCAATTCTTCCTCTAAGAATATTCCTGTAAAAAAAGGGTTAAAAAAGGAGGAAATGATTTCATCGCTAAACCCCCTATTTTTCAGATAGGCCATGGTGGTAATCTCCGTATCCTTGAAAATAGCTTCAATAGATTTCTTTTTGAGTTCAGTATTTAATTTAAGGATATGATATTTATCGGATAAACTGCCTATCCCCGAAGTTAGCGTAGGAAAAAGTAAAGACAGCTTTCTTAAAGGATCTCCAATAACGACTTTTTTTCCTTTTGCATAAATAGCGGCTCCTGGTAGAAATTTTTGAAGTTCTAAATCTTTATAATCTAAGTATTTATTTGCCATTGGATAGGCATCTAGCAAAACTTGAAAACCATGGTCTAGTTGATAACCATCCATTAGGTCGGTCTTTACACGACCACCTACTCTATCCGTCTTCTCATAGATAATAGGTTCAAAACCATTGTTTTCTAATACCTGGGCGGCGATTAATCCACTTACACCAGCACCAATTATAGCAATTTTCAAGTCCTTTTCCATACTTGTAAAAATAGGAAATGAATAGTATAGGATGTACAAATTCTAACAGATAAAAAGAAGTTTTCTATCCGTAACTAAAACGATTCTAGGAAAGAATTCGGTTTTTTAGTCCTCTGGAGGAAAGCCATTGATATCTTCGAATACCCTATCGAAATTCTCACGCAAGTAGGCATTCAGTTTTTTCTGGTAATCTAGTTTTAGCCAACTTATAAAATTATAAGTACTCTTGCTGATGCATTTACCATAAACCTGAATTCTGTTATCTATGTCTTCTTTAAGCAGTTTTGCTAAAGCAATGGCATCGTAGACATCTTCACTGTTTTCAATGCAGATATAGGCGTGCTGGGCAATAGATTTCTCTAAAACTACTTTAGAACTTTCACCGGAGAAGGTTGCATCTTTATAAGTGGCCTTAATATCAAAATAGGTGTTTTCCGATTTTGCGAATTCTTCTTTAATTTCCTCCGAAAGGTCATGTTTAAAAGTACCTTCTATCTCTTCATCGTCCTTAATACGGTCCATGTAGAAGTTCGGCGATTTAAAGATAGCATTCCAATCCAAATCAGCACCCCAGGGACCAAAGCGATACATATTATTACCGAGGTCGATTACAGTGAATTTTGACTTATTGTTGAGTACACGAGAACCTCTTCCTATCATCTGATAATATAAGGTCAAAGATTTGGTGGCCCTATTCAAGATAATAGTATCTATCGTAGGCTCATCAAATCCCGTAGTTAATATACTTACGGAAGTAAGAATGGCATCCGGGGTTTCCTTAAACCATTGGAGTATTTGCTTTCGCTGCTTTTTTGTAGCGGTATTATCCAAGTGCATTATAGGCAGGCCGGCATTTTTAAAAGTGTAGTATACCTGAACGGAAGTCTCTATACCATTGTTGAATATCAAGGTTTTCTTTCCTTTGGAGTGCTTGGTATAGGCTTCTAAGAGCTTGTTCAACATTGAAGCGCTCGTATAGAGGTCCGATGATGATTTTACGGTATAATCACCATTAGAACCTACTTCTAACGAGGTTAGTCCCATATCATATTGATAGGTTTCCGCTCTTGCCAAAAAGTCGTTCGCTATTAAATTTTCAATAGATTCTCCTGCGATTAGTTCATCATAATTGCCGTTCATGGGCAAATCTTTATTAGAACTTAATGGTGTAGCGGTGACACCTAAAATAAAAGAGTTTTCAAAGAACTTGAATAACTTGGTAAAAGAATTATAGTGGGCCTCATCAATGATAACAAGACCAACATCAGAAATATCGAGCTTATCATCATTTAATCTATTATTTAAGGTTTCGACCATGGCAACGAAACAGGTATACTCCTCTTGATCATCCAGATTGGCCTTACTGTTCACGACTTTGTTGGTGACACCGAATTCGGTCAACATGTTAGAGGTTTGGTTACAAAGCTCTACCCTGTGGGTCATCACCAATACTTTTTTAGCGTGATTTTTAAGGTATTGCCTTACGATTTCTGAAAAGATAACCGTTTTACCACCACCAGTTGGTAGCTGATATAATAGATGATAATCTTCCCGTTCATTATCGAATTTTTCAAATATTTGTTGGATAGCACCTTGTTGGTAGCTGTATAACTCTTTATCCGTCTTTTTGTCCTGTAATTCGATTACCGTCTCTTGCATACTATCTTTTTTCGGGAGCCTGCAAAGGTACGATGTTTCATAGGGTTTTACTAATCATTAGGTTAAAAAGGGTATCTTTCCGACCAATGAAACGATCGCTACAGATTTCTTCTTTTTTCTTTAACTAAAATGAGTATATCCACACATTTCAAATTATATAAACCAGTGGGAATGTTAAGTCAGCTAAGATCCGGAGAAGAAAGACAAGTTCGAAAGAAAAAATTCCTTGGAGAGCTCTATAATTTTCCGTCAGAAATTATGCCTATTGGTCGTTTAGACGAAAAGTCCGAGGGTTTACTATTAATGACAACAGATGGAAAATTAAGTAACCATATTAATCATTCCGATATAGAAAAAGAGTATTACGCCCAATTGGATGGTGCTATAACCAAAGAAGCGATAGCGCAAATAAGTAATGGCGTGTCCATTGGATTATTTGGTGAAAGTTATAGGACAAAGCCTTGTGCAGTAAGGGTATTAGGTACACCACCAATGTTGCCCAAAGCTGATAAAAAATTAAGGATTGGGGTTCATAGACCAACTTCATGGATCAGCATTACCTTAACAGAAGGGAAATTTAGGCAAGTCCGCAAAATGACGGCAGCAGTGGGTTTCCCAACTATACGTCTTGTAAGAGTGCGCATAGGAAGTATTGGAATTGAGGAAATGAAGGTTGGAGATGTACTGCCTATTGTATTAAGTTTTTAAGATTTATTATGGGAACATGGGAACTAAAACAGTCTTAAAAATGCAGCGAACTTTGCAGAATCTTACTTTAGATTTAATCGCCAGACACCTGTTTAGAGGAGAAACGAGAAAATAGGGTGAGCTTCTTTTTGGTATTGATAAAGTAGACCCCCGTTAATAAAACAATGGCGGCGATTACCGACTGTGCGGTAATTTCTTCATTCAAAAAATACCAGCCAAGTAGCATGGCTATAATAGGATTAACGTAGGAAGAAGTAGCTACCTTCTCTGGCGAAACCACCTGTAGTAGGTAATTAAAAGCTGTAAAAGCGACAATACTACCAAACACGATAAGCAATAGCATTGACCATAATACGGGAAGACTCCATTCTGTAGGAGAAATCCATTGCTCTCCAATTACTGAACTTATCAGAAACATAGAAATACCACCAGTAATCATTTGATAACCTGTATTTACAAAATAGTTTGGGGGTAAGTCGGCCTTTCCCACAAATAAACTACCATAGGCCCAGCTCAACATACAAGCGAAAATCAAAACCATTCCCAGTAAGGCACCTTCTTGGCTTATTATTTGTTTTTGACTTACCAAAAGATAGATACCGATTATTCCTAACAGAACACCGACAATTGACATGGGCTGAATCCTTTTTCCCTGTAGTATGCGCATCAAGAGCAACACCACCAAAGGCTGGGCTGAAACTTCCAATGCGGCAAAACCACTATCTACAAACTGTAGGGCCCAAACCACAACGCCGTTACCAAAGGTCAGGAATAAAAAACCTGCTTTTAGGGTATTTACAAACTGTTTTTTTGTGATTTTTAATGGAAGTCCTAAGACTTTGGAAATGATAAATATTAATAATCCGGCCATAACGAATCGCATACCTGCTAACATAAAAGCAGGCAGTTCCGTTACAGCAATTTTATTAAGCAAATAGGTAGAACCCCAAATAACGTAAATAGCAAAAAACGCCAATACAATTAAACCCGTGTTACGTTTGGCTACCGTCAAATTAGATACTAAAAGTGTGTAGAGCGGTTAGATTTTCTTAACCCGAACAGCATTCATTCCTTTCATCCCTTTTTCAAGTTCATAAGAAACGTTATCATTCTCAAAGATTTCATCAATAAGACCACTTACGTGAACGAAGTACTTCTCATTGTTTTCAGCATCGATTATAAAACCAAAACCTTTTGAAGAATCAAAAAATGAAACTTTTCCTTTACGAATAGGGTCAAAAGCTTCCTCTTCACCGGGAACTTTCTTAGGTATACCCAAAACAATATCCTCTGCCTCTATTTCAACTTTCATTGAAGGGTCTGGTGGGGTATCTACCAAATTTCCATTAAAATCTACATAAGCCAAAGGAATACCGGAAGTTCCGTTCTCTTTAGCCTCTGCTTTCCGAGCAAGCATTTTCTTTCGCTTCTCTTCACGTTTTTTTAAACGTTTTTTTTCTTTTTCAGTTTTATTAAATGTCTGTTGCGATTTTGCCATTGATAATTTTAAAATATTATAATTGTTATATCTGAACTATAGCATTATAAAGGAACTTGAATAAAAATATACAGCAATATGAGGTACTAAATCTTGCTCTTTTTTAAGGAAGTAACATCTAATTACTAAACTATCAGAATCCCTACAAAGATAAGATTTGTATTTTAATTTTCAAGTAAGATAGAAAGCAAGTATTTGACAAGGGCCATTTGTCGACAAAAATGACCATCTAACCGTTTATGCCTTATTATAAAATAGCATTAATTACCTTTAAGGATTATACTTTTTTAATTCAAAAATGAAACATAAATTTCATATTCAATTCTTTTTAATAAGTGTGTTATTACTAGCTTCCTGCTCTAGTGAAAATTTAGCGGAAGAATTAGAAATTATAGAGGAGCCAGAAGTAATAGAAGAACCCCAACCCATAATTATAAGAACAACTGCAATACCAGAATCCGCACAACGACCTGGAAATGCTTCCGCAGGTGAAACCTACATGTTCACAGGCGATTATATGAGCTCGGGTATTCCCTATGATGCATGGGTTTTTGGGAATGGAGAGGATAATTCCAATGTTCTAAATAGAACTGGTGATAATGCCGTAATTTCTTATGATAATACCGCCTTTACTACGAAAAATGGTGTTAGGGCAGTAGCTCCAAATTGTCTAAATTGCCATTCTTCTTTTATAAATGATTCTTATGTTATTGGATTAGGACAGCATGATGGCGATTACACTGGTAATAGGGCAGATAATGTGCCGCTACTAACGGCTGCAATTAACTCCATATATGGTTCGGATAGTCCTGAAGCGATTTCCTACGCCCAATTTTCAAAGAGTATATTGGCCATAGGTCCAAAGACATTAACAAAAAGTAGGGGTGTAAATCCAGCGAACAAAATTACGGAGGTCTTGATATCGCATAGAGATAAGAATACTTTGGAGTGGCAAGAAGAGCCCTTGATTGAACTCAATGACGAAGTATTGCCCACCGATGTACCCGCTTGGTGGCTGTTAAAAAAGAAAAACGCCATGTTCTATACCGGTATGGGCAGAATGGATTTTTGTAAGTCGTTTATTGGAGCAAGCCTCTTAACCATTGATGGTACTGAAAAAGCTATTGAGGTAGATGAGAAGGTAGAAGATATTCTGGCTTATATTTATAGTTTAGAGGCTCCGGAATATCCCTTTGAGATAGATACCAATTTGGCAGGGCAAGGAAAAGTAATTTTTGAAAATACCTGTTCCTCCTGTCATGGTACTTACGGAGCGCAAGAATCGTATCCAAATTTCCTAGTCGCTTTGGAAAGTATTCAGACAGACCCAGAGCTTTCTAATCATTACAATACCCCTTCTGAATTAAACACTTATTTCTTGGATTGGTTCAATAATGGATGGTTCGGTACATTTGGTAGTCCTTTGGAAATAGTTCCAGAAGGCGGCTATATTGCACCTCCACTGGATGGTGTTTGGGCCACAGCGCCTTACCTACATAATGGTTCGGTTCCCACCTTATTGGATATGCTGAATAGTAAAGCGAGACCTGAGTTTTGGAAACGTTCTTTTGATAATGCGGATTATGACACTTCAAAAGTTGGTTGGAATTATACTGTAGAAAATGGTCAATCAGATAAGAATACATACAATACCAACCTAAAAGGTTATGGCAATGGCGGGCATATCTTTGGTGATGAATTAACCAATGCTGAAAGAATGGCCGTGTTAGAATATTTAAAAACATTATAGCCTTATATACTTCACTATTTCATGTCTTGAGCCTACTATTCTAGATATTGATTCTAGAGAAGTAATCTGTTATTGCTTACTACATTTCATAAACTTCCTCTAATTTATGACACACCTAATTATAAGGATAGGAGAATTAGCATCATAAATTATTCACTAAAAAAATCGAGGTTCATTTACCGACCAAAACAAGATATTTCCTTTCAAAAGAAAACGATAATCTACCTAAGAAAACTTCCTAACTAAATCAAAACCACTTTTTTGTAATTCACAAGAATATATTTAAATAATTAAAAATCAGTTATTTATATCTTTTTTAAAGAAGTAAAAGTGTTAAATATTATTAAAAATAGTACCTTTTATAACATAGTACTGTAACAAAAGTAATTTATGCTCGTCTATTAGACATAAGCAAAACAATAACAATCATCAATCAATTTTAATCAATCATCAAAAAACGAACATCATGAGAACTTTCAACAGACAATCACCGACGGAATCTAGAAGACATTCTTTCTTTTCTAATTTCAGGAACAGTAAACGCGTACAATGGGCAGAGGTCAGGAACCATATGCACTAATCAAAGAACATCATCAATCAATTTTCATCAATCATCAAAAAACGAACATCATGAGAACTTTTAACAGACAATCACCGACGGAATCTAGAAGACATTCTTTCTTTTCTAATTTCAGGAACAGTAAACGCGTACAATGGGCAGAGGTCAGGAACCATATGCACTAATCAAAACATCATCAATCAATTTTCATCAATCATCAAAAAACGAACATCATGAGAACTTTTAACAGACAATCACCGACGGAATCTAGAAGACATTCTTTCTTTTCTAATTTCAGGAACAGTAAACGCGTACAATGGGCAGAGGTCAGGAACCATATGTACTAATCAAAGAACATCATCAATCAATAAAAATCGGGGTTATGAAACATTACAGAAGCTTATCCCCAACGACATCAAAAAAATTCGCTTTTTTTACAAGTAATTCAGGTAGTAAGCGAATACGTTGGGAACGGAGAAGGGAATTTACTTCCTGATGAAGTGGCAGTTAAGCCATAAAGGATATGACTTAATCAATCATATCCTTTTTTATTCTCTATTGGGTTAATACCTCAAGGCTTGCCTCGCCTATAACATCAAAGTTTGCAAATGAATTCGTTAACAATGCCTCGGGGCTTGCTCCGGGGATTATTTCTTGGGTTGATTTTAGCAATCCAGCACTGCTGATACCTTAGAACGCGATTAATTTTAGAAGATTTTTTTTGGTTTAATATCTTCTTCTAAACTAGTTTAGACGCTTAACAATAAAATATACTATTTCTAGTTTAAATCGTATACGATATACGATTATATGTTAAGGAAAGTAAATTTAAGGGCACAAGTAAGGGATCATCTCCTAAACCAAATGGTAAAAGGCAAGCTTCAAATAGGTAAAACCCTAAATTTAGCAGCACTATCAAGAGAATTGAATGTCAGCGTTACTCCGATTCGTGAAGCATTGACCCAATTACAGCAGGCCAATATTATTAAGGCCGTACCCAATAGAGGTTTCATTATAGCTGAGTTAGATGTAAAGGAGGCCGAAGACTTGTATAATCTCGTAGCCAGTTTAGAGGTCATGGCCATTGAAAACACAGAATTCGACACGCAGGATATTGAAGCCCTTAAGCTACAGCAGCAGGTTTTTGAAGAAGCAAAGGATGCACTGTCTCGCATACAGGCAGACTTAGAGTTTCATAGGTTGCTGACCAAAGGGTACGAAAACGACTTGGCTTTGCAGATTTTAAGCGATTTGAAAACACGCATATTCTTTTATGAAAGGGCATTTATGACAGATGATTCTTTTTACAATAAATCTGACAATCAACACGATGCCATAATTTCTGCCATTGCGGATGACAATGTCCCTACCGCTTCCCTCCTACTTAAAATGAATTGGATGCTGATTTTGAATTACATTCAAAAAAAGCTTACGGAATAAGTTGCCCCAAGTTATTCCAGGTCTTTGATCAGTTGTTCCGCAGCATTGGTTATGCGCTTGTAATGACCATAACCCCAATAGGTGAAAAACACCATAAAAACAGACATTACGGCAAGTTTCCAAAATAAATTCGAAGGCTCCAAAAAAAGATTTCTACCATTAAAAATCTTAGCTACAGCTGGTAAAAAAGCAGCTATATATAGTATAGAGGCGTAACTACCATAGCGTTGTATTTTAAGCAAGTTTGTTTTTGCTTTGGTGTATTTCAGAAGCGCCTCTTTATAGTTTAGATAAACAATGTCTAACTGTCGTATCTTCTTAAGGGCACCAAGTACAAGAATGGGCATAATCACGCTAAATAAAACGGCAAACAATCCACACGCCAATAAATACCAAGTATCTAACTTTTGAATATTCAACGCTATGAATACAGCGGACGCGACACACACCAAGGTACCCGCTTTTTCATAATTGGTTATAGTTCTAAATTTGGCATTATACTTTTCTTTTGTCATATCCATAATAAGTGTATTCGTAAGTTCTTTTTGTTTTTCTAGTTCGTTGCTCATCTGAGTCCAAGCTGCTTGTAATTCTTCTAGTTCCATGAGTTATGATTTTGTCATGTTAGTTCTTAGTTTCGATTTAATCCGAGAGATTTTTGTACCGATGTTAGAATCGCTTAACCCGGTTATTTCTGCCATCTCCTTATAACTTTTCCCCTCTAGTAACAATAACATTAGTCCTTTTTCTAAGGAGTTTAAGTGTTGTATGTGCTGGTATAACTGTTTTAAACGCTCTTCGTAAACTTCATCTGAAACTTCACTGCTACCAATGATCGCCTCGGATATGGGAATGGAGTTTAAATTTTTCCGTTTCGATTTTTTTAAATAGGTAATTGCGGTGTTCATTCCTACACGATACATCCAAGTAGTGATTTTCGATTCATTTCTGAACGAATCAAAATACTTCCATAGTTGGTAGACTATTTCTTGGAAGAGGTCCTCTTGGTCTTGCTTCGTATTTGTATAAATTGAAGCTACCTTATAAATTAGTCCCTGATGCTCACGTATTAATTTCGAAAATGCTATTTCTTTAGCCATTTGGCTTCGTTGGTTTTCTTATTGGTATACATCACATTAAAAAAATCACAGAAAAGCATAAAATTTTCATGCTTGCTGATACAACAAGCTGAAATATAGACCGTTTTAAGCATAAAATAATCGTATGCAGTTTTTAAACAAGGAAATTGAGGCATTGACCAAGAAGAAAAAATCCAAGTCGCTGGTTAAGCAAGAACTATCCTGTGGTATTTTTCAAGATATAGAAGGTCTTGTCAATGGCTCCAAAGAAAAAGAGTCGAGTCATAAGAGTTAGTTCTCGAAAAGCGACTTATCTAGTCCAGGTATCAAATTCAATGCATTCTTATAATATACTTTTTTAAGTACTTCGTCCGGTAAGTTTAAACCGTACATAGCCCAGAAAGCATGATACTTTTTATAGTAGGGAAAATACTCGTCATTACTTTCCAGCACTCTGAAATAGGTAGGAAACTCCTCGGGTCTCCAACTATCCTTTCCAAAAAGAATTCTATCCTGATATTTTATAAAAAAAGCGCGTGCGTTTTGTGGTTGTCTTCCAAGCTCCGCAATTACGGCGGCAATACCCACATTCATATTGGGGATGGCATCGAGCAATTTACCTAGTTTTTTCAGATTATTTGCGTACCAACCCATATGTGCATTTATGAATTTTGTTTTTGGATGTCTTTTAAAAACGTTGTGCTGTTCTTGAATTATTTGTTCCCAAGGAGCAGGGTTCGTTTCGGAACGTTTTCTCCGGGGATGCGTTTTTAGTTCTAACCAGCGCTCATTATCGCTGTTCATGTCATCCCAGAAAGATTTAGGATCTGCCGCATGAATAAGTACGGGCACACCCATTTCCGCACATTTGGCCCATATGGGGTCCAAACGCGTATCATCTATTGCCAATCGTTCGCCCTTTGCATCTTTGTAACGTAGACCCAAACTTTTAAAAATTTTAAGTCCCTTAGCACCGTTTTTAATATCCTGTTCTAGTTGTAGTGCGGCTCTCTCCCCCAATCGGCCCCATCAACATTAGAAAAATCAACATTGGCGAATACAACGAATCGGTTTGGAAAACTTTCGTTAATGTTATCTATTTTAGCCTTTAGGCTTGCACCAGAACCACCACTAAGGTTTACCATGATACCTTCGTTTAAAGATTCCATATCCTTCAACAAGGAAGTTAATTTGCCAACGGACATATCACGTTGATGGCTATGCACATCGATAAAAGGAAATTTAGCTTGCTTTATCTCTTTACCCGGCACAATCAAGGTAGATTTAGGATTATACTCTTCAAAACTCATCTCTTGTCCCACAGAAGCGAAAACTGCAGACATAAAGACTATAACGAAAAGGTTCGTATTTTTTGAAAAAGTGTTTTTAGTCATTTGTGTTAATTATACTGTTCGTAAAGCTTTTGATACACATCAGGAGTGTCTATATCAACAATTTTGCTCCCTGCATCAAAGATATGAATTGCCTTTTTATCTCTGTCCAATATGTTCTTAGCGCCGTTATCCGAATCTAAAAGTCTTAATTCCGGTAAAACGTTACGCCTAAAAATAGCTGGAACGCCTGCTTTTTTTCCATATTTAGTGGCGACTATAGGGTTATGGTGTAATTTAAATTCGCGTATCAACTGACGATAATAAGTACTGTCCAGTAAAGGCTGATCTGCTAAACAGACTAGAATGCCTTCATAATCTTCATTCTTATCCAGTATATGGGCAACACCACAAGAAATGCTATTACCGAGGCCTTTTTTCCAATGCTTATTCTGAATGGTGGTTACAGGAATGGATACAAAGTCTATTTCTTTTAAAATAAGCTCATAATTAGCACCAAGTACTACATATAAATGTTCTTTTTGAACTTTCCGTAAGGTTTTAAGGGTGTGCTGCAATAGGTTGGAACCTTTCCAAGGGAGTAACTGTTTTATAGTCTTCATACGACTAGCACTACCCGCTGCCATTAACAATATCGCTATTTTAGGTTCATCTTTCAATTATGAATACCTTTTTGTTTGTCCTTCAACAGCATTGGTTCTTGATTTCTTGTAACGGCCAAAATTTCAGAAAGTATGGCTATAGCAATTTCTTGGGGAGTTTCCGCTCCTATGTTGAGTCCGGCAGGCCCATGAATGGTCTCGAAAAAGTCATAATCCTCATCAGGATATAGATCAATATACTCACCAAATAACTTTTCTCTTCTTTTTGAAGGCCCTAAAAGCCCAAAATACATGGGGCTGCTATTTCTAAGGGCAAACAGATATTTTAAATCCTTTACATAACTATGGGTCATCAAAACCACTGCGGTCTGTTCATCTATTTGTGCCGCGGGTATTTCAAAAGGGTCCGTATTCCATAAAATATCAATACCTGGAAAATCGGCTTTGGTCTTTTCTTCCGTAGGAACAGTGCATACCGTTACTTCCCAACCCATTTGCAGGGCCAACTGAGAAAGTTGTACTGCATCATGCTCGCCTCCTACGATCACTAATTTATGACAGGGGTGCATGACTTGTTCAAATAGTTCTAATGTAGCTTCTTTTAGATAATTTGGCTGAAGATGATGCTCATTTCCAGCAATAATAAATGTAGAACCTAAATTATGATATTCGCCATATTCCTTAGCATACTGCGATAGCAAGGTGAACATTCTCCTTTCCTCAATTGCATTGTCAAAAGCATTTAGCAGTGCATTATTAGGTTTAAATGGTTCCAATAAGATATAAAGAATACCTTCACAGCCTAGTCTAAACCTGCCGTCATAGGTCATCATTTTAGGACTACCAGTTTTAAATACAGAACTGGCTTGAAAAACGACTTCCTTTTCAACACAACCGCCACTCACGGCCCCAGTTAGTTCCCCGTTTTCACAAATAAGCATTCGCACACCGGGTCTTCGGTAAGATGAGCCGTCCAAAGCGACCACGGTAGCAAGTACGCATTGCAGGGCTTTTTCTTTGTAAAGGAGGTGCTGCTTAACTATTTTCTTTAATTCGTGAGTCATGGATATCCTTCTGCTGGAATTGAGGTTGGTACAGAACTGAAAATTACCTATTTCCTATAGGTTTCTAGAGCCTAATTCTGCTACTTTAACAATGTTTAACATATTTTTTGAAATCACCCATAATTTCTAACCAGAAAGACCGTTCTGCTTGTTGAACCCAAAATATATGTTTATGAAATTATTTTTGAAGACCTTTGGATTTGCTTTTTTCCTAGCGCTATTTGTTTCATGTGGAAATGCCGATGACGATGTAAATCTAAATTTGAATTTTGGTGACGGTCTTGGTAAAGGAGTTCCTGTTGACGATTGCTTAGGACTAGAAGAAGGTGAATTGGTTTTGTCCATTCAAGAAGAGTTTACCACTTTGCCTGGAAAAGTATCTATTTTCTTTAGAGTTTCCGATACCAACGGAAATCCCGTACCAGGCTTAAATGCCGATCAGTTTACAATTTATGAACAAGGAAGAAACGATGATTGTTTCAATACTATTTCTACATCGGAATCTTTTGCGCGAATCTCTCCAAATGCCCAGATATTCAGTAATAACACACTTTTGGTACTCGATTTAAGTAATAGTGTTCTGGACAGTAGTCTGGAAGAGTTAAAAATTGCAAGTACAAGTTTTATCAATAATGTAATGCCTGCAACGGCCCAAGAATCTTTCCAAATGGCAATTTATTGGTTCGATGGTGAGGACAAGTTGCATTTATTGAACGAGCTGACACCTTCAAGACAGGATTTAATCACTGCAATTGATGGTATAACGGATGATATTAGCGCCGACCCCTCTACGGATTTATACGGTGCGGTCATAAAATCTACCGATATTGCTTCTAACCTAATAAGAGAAACCACTACTGGTGGAAAAATTGGGGCGGCCTCTGTTGTTATTTTCACGGATGGTACCGACCAAGCCTCTCGATTTACGAAGGATGCCGCTTTGAAAAAGGTAACGGATGCAGATTCCAATATTTCATTTTTTAGTATTGGTTTGGGTAGTGAAATAGATACAGAAGTATTAACGGAAATCGGTAAAACAGCTTCTGTCTTTGCAACGAATAAAGAAGAATTAGAAGAAACCTTTAACGATATTTCTGAAAAGATATCCGAACGTGCCAACAGTTTTTATCTGTTTGAATATTGTAGCCCCAAAAGAGATGGTAGTGGTGTTAATAATTTAGCCATTCAAGTAAATACCGGGTCAAGAGAAGGAGCGGTACAGACCAAGTTCGATGCAAAAGGATTTGAAGGTGGCTGCCAGTAAGAACAAATCCTATTACGATATAAAAGACGCTAATCAGCGTCTTTTTTTATGAATTTTATTTAACGGAATAAAAGATTGAATGCCAATCCCTTAGTGGTTATTAAAGCTTTGGGTTTCTATGGATCATCAAAAGAAAAACATCCGTTTATCGATTTTCCCCGTAAATGTTACTGATAACACTAATATTAATTTAAAGAATAATTAAAATGAAAAGATTATCAGTAGTTGGAATACTTTCTATTGCACTTTTAACTTCATGTGTTTCAAAAAAGAAATATGTTGCTTTGGAAGATAACCTAGCACAAACACAAAGCATGTTGACCAAGACACAGGTTGAAAAAGAAGATTTGGAAACAAAATTTTCTAAGATTGAAGCACGTGTTGCGGAGTACAACTCTAAAATAAACTCGCTAAAGGAAATGAATGACAGTCAATACACATCCGTAGACGATGTCGCTGTTATGAGTAACAATACCAAAGCGAATATGCGTAAGACTTTAGAAAAAGTGGATGCATCAAAATTGGCAGCAGCTAAAACCTTGCAAGATTCTATGAACTTGGCGGTTTCTTATAAATTAAAGCAATCTATTTCTGATAACGATGAGGACGTAGAAGTAAGTATTGACAAAACTGTAGTTATGATCAATATTTCAGATGAGTTATTATTCAATACTGCCAGTTATAGAGTAAGTAACAAAGCGGAAAAAATCTTGAACAAATTGGCAGAGGTGATTAAATCTGAGCCAAGTATGGAAGTCATGGTAGAGGGCCATACCGATTCTAGAACTATAAATACACCAATGGTTACGGATAACTGGGATCTTAGTGTAAAAAGAGCGACGTCCATAGTAAGGGAGTTACAGACCAAATATGATGTAGACCCAACGCAATTGATTGCAGCGGGAAGAAGTAGCTACATCCCTTTAGTAGCCAACGATTCCAAAGAAAATATGGCTAAGAACAGAAGAACCAAAATAGTTATCCTTCCAAACTTGGATAAATTCTTTGCTTTATTGGACACGGCCAGTCTATAGGTTTAATAGAAAAACATAAATATGATCAGGGAGGCTATTGCCTCCCTTTTTTTGTTTTATATCAATAAACAGTAGGGTTTTTGGATTAATAATTGTTTCCTTACTAGAACAACCCCAAATAGTACACAACGAATCACATCCTAGAAAAACAAATGCTATTGAATTTAAAAAAGAAAAATTATGGATGTCATCAACGAAATTATACAGAAAAGCGCCCTTGGAGTGTTGTCCAACGGATATAAAAGTCTAGTCTTGATTTTATTTTCAACCATTGTCACCACATTAGTGGTTATGCTGGTACTCCTATTAAAATATGGCCCACATATCAATGTACAGTTCGGATATTAATAGCTTATCTAAATAGCATCGCGTTTGGAATAGCTATGTTTTCTGCTGCTAAGTCAATTAGAAACCCATTGATCACAGCATGCGTTAATTTTCCATCCTTTTCAAGAAAAAAACTAGGGTTAATGCCCGGTTTTAACTGAAGCTTAGGTGTTTCATGTTTTTCTCCAATGATATGAAACGGAAACGGGGCATTTAATGCTTTACTAGGGATGTTTTTTAATCGTACATATCCAAAACCTTGCTGCAAAATAGTTTTAGCATCTAGTGTTTTTAGGGCCTCCATAGTGGAGATCAGTTTGGGATAAACTTGCGCTTCTCTTATCGTAAATCCAGTAGCATCAAAAGTCTCGTAACCATAATAGGTAGACAGATCGCCCTGGTCCCAAATACGGCTACTATACCAAAAGTCTTTATGGTCTTCGTAATCCACTTCTACTTGATTAATACCTAAATCTATCTTATACGATTTCCCCATCAATTTATAGGTGACTTCCTTTATTTTCAAATCGAACAGTTTACGGTCGTTTTCTGGAATTTTCTCATATTCGGAAATAGGAATGTCCTTATAATTTTCTTTGGCAATGGTATAGATGGCGGAAAGGATGGAAACATAGTTCAATTTTCTGATTTCCTGCTTCTCGGTATCCTCAGGATAGCCGCCAGATTCAATGAGAATAGTACTTGTCCCCCATTTTTGAATATTATCTCCAAAGGCACGTGGCTCAAAATCATCGTTATAACGGCCTACTTGTCCCGGTGCGTATTTCTGTAGAATACTGTTCATAAAGACGATAATTTTCATAGCATTTCCGCGAACTTCATTGATATCTTTTTCATAGTTATAAGCAGGTGCCAAATAAGAAATAGTAGCAGGTTTATCGGTTCGTTCGGCATTGTAATAGGTGCTCTGGTCATGCAGGTTAAAACCAAAATCGGCCTCAAGGCTATCCCGAACTCTTTTCAAGGTTTGTGATTCTGGGGATTGCAGCCGTAAGGCATCTCTATTGATATCAACACCTAATAAATTTCTTCGTTGAAATAATTCCGCGCCATCAGGATTTAACATGGGTAAAAAATGTACGGTTAGGTTGCTTAAAATCGCCTGCTTCTCTTCTGCAAAATCGGGACTGTCCAAAAAATTAAGAATATCAAAAATTGCTTGTGTAGCGGTAGGCTCGTTCCCGTGCATCTGTGACCATAAAAAAACATCGGTAGCACCAGTTCCAATACTAATTAAGTTTAAGCTTTTACCACCTATAGAGCTACCTACTTTATTTACGCTAAACTTTGCATTCTTTGCTAGGGCGGCGAGTAGGACTTGTATATCTTGGTATTTGATGCGCCGTTTATCCAAGGAAGGTTCTTTATAGCTTTCATAGGTATCGTAAAGCTGTGTGGTAATGTTTGCATCTTGGGCCATTATGGGAGTTACGGAAACAAGTGCAAGGAATATGAGAACTAGGTGCTTCATTTTGGGAGTTCTTTAAATTTTAAGTCGATTACATTTTTTCTAACCTTTTTCATAAAGGCTGTTCCAGGGTCTGTTTTTTTGGTGCGGTATCCATCATCCTTTTCCAACCATAAGGGGTGATTCTCAAAAAGGGTATACTCATAATGTCCAATAAGGTATTCGATAGGATATTTATCCGCTAGATAGCGCACTAACCAAATATTAGACTTTAACTGTGCTTTGGTCAGTGGTTGGTCTTTGTCACCACCAACATTTTCTACACCAATAGCACAATGGTTCAAACCAATAACGTGTCTGGCCATCGTTGTTTCCGGCATTAGTCGGTATATGGTTCCGTCTCGGTCTACCATAAATTGCGAAGAGACATTTAAGCCACTAACGTCTTTTATATCTGGACGCCAATTGGGTAAGCTAGGATTATTGAAGGCGGCAAAAGATTTTTCCAAGGTGGGGATGACCGTCCAATGCAGCACGATCATTTTAGGAATAATTTCTGGAGTATCCTTTTCAAGTCCGTAACGTTTTGATAGGTATTCCAATGTTAGTATTTCCCGTTCCTTATTAAAAATAATTGGCTTATCTATAATAGATTTCGTTGTCCCGCAGGAAACGAACAATATCCCTAATGCAAGTAATGGTAAGTAAAATTTCATTCTTCAGCCAAATTTCTTGTGGTATCCCTTTTTACGGCATATTCGATATTTATCTTGCGCTTTCCCCATGCTCTTGCTTTTGTGACATCTTCCCCCATGTAAATGTCAATTCGGTTGGTCCAGCGTTTGTTCATTTTATCCTTTACCAAGTAAATTCCTTTAAAAGTATCGATTTTAACCATAGTATTATGCCCTAAGCCCTTCCGTAATAAGTCTCTAGACACCGCTATCCATTTTACTCCAGGTGTAATGGAATCTCCCCAAGCCGTTATTTCTGGATGCTCGTACGACGTTTGACCAGGCGTGGAATTATAGGCCGTTGCAGTAACTTTCAAAGGAACCCAATCGTAAATAACAACGTCTTTCACCTCCTCTTTACAACTACAAAGCATACAACAAACAAGTATGAACAGCGTATTTTTCAAGCTTTGATTTACTTTTTATCGGTTTCTAAGATAACACCATTTACTCGATAATCGAGATTTACTCAATAATCGAGAATATAATACGCTAAGGTTTGCCTTGAAATTAATGTTGGCTCACCCCTTAATGCTTGGCCCAAGCTTCTTTAATGAATAGTTCATCCGTTTTATCTGTAACATTTTGTTTCGTATACTTAGCAAAGACTACGGCAACTCATATGAAATAGAAGACATGTCTTTTACTACCTAGCATATATTCTTGTAGAAAACTACATATCCTTGAATTGACAGGGTAATATCCCCACTTTTCTGTAGTTTTGTATCGCTATGAAAAAAGAGAAAAAGCCGGATTATGTGGTCTTTGATGAAGACACGCAAAGCTATAACGGGAAGCTGCTACCCTATTCTAGTAGTGTATCCGCTCCTAAAATTACACCACCAGATGTTACCTCTTGGAAAAATACGAACATCGTAAGCGCCAACAATCAATTCAAGGCTAAATACGAGTCCATTCAGGCAGAATACAAGAGAATGATGCAGGAGTTTGAATATAACAACCTGGTCTATAATGCAAAATTCAATTTTGAACCCATCGTAGGTAAGGTATACCATTTGTATCGTTCCAAAGACGAGAGTACCTTTCTATCCTTAATTTTACCACACGAATGTAATTTTGAACATTTGGGAACTTTCAAGTTAGGGCCTGATAAGACTTGGGAAAAGCTATAGGCCCGGTAGCGGAACATAGCTATCGTCAGCATCCATCATAGGGAAAGTTTTGTCTTTCCAAGCTTGCTTTGCACGTGCTATTTTTTCCTTGTCATGGGAAACGAAATTCCAATAGATATGGCGTTCTTCTGGTAATGGTTCACCACCAAATAACAGTAAGTGCGTGTCCTTATGAATAACTGTAGTACAGGTATCGGCTACTTTACTAACCACAATATTACCTGCTGTAACGGTTTCTCCACAAGCTTCAATACTACCACTCACGATACAAATACCTATTTCTCCCTTCAGCTGGCCAATGGTGGTCAAATGGTAGGTATCCGCAGTTTTAATTGAAATCATAAATAAGGGCGAATGTACGGGAACGGGTGATTTTCTCCCATAGCCTTCTCCTGCGACCAAGGTAAAGCTTGCGGAGCCATCAGTCCATTTAGGTAAGGCCGATGCCGGAATATGATGGAACTCGGGCGAAATATCCTCCAGTTCTTTGGGTAAAGCAACCCATATCTGATAGCCATGAGCTTTGAAAACCGTTCCGTTTCTCAAATCATCTGGCGTGCGTTCCGTATGTGAAACCCCACTACCGGCCACCATCCAATTAACCGAACCAGGTTGTATGCGCTGTTTTGTACCTAGACTATCCGCATGCATAATTTCTCCCTCTAACATAAAGGTAAGCGTAGACAAACCAATATGCGGATGCTGGTCCACATCCATATAGGTATGAGGTCCCAGTGTTGTAGGTCCCATATGGTCTATAAAGATAAACGGACCAATCATTCGTTTTTTTCGAAAAGGAATGAGCCTGCCTACTAAAAAATCTCCGATATCCCTGCTACGTTCTTCTATGATTAACCCGATATTTGACATGTATTGCTTTTTGATAAATTTACGACAATCAAGAAAAGAATGAAATTGAAAAAAAGAAGAATTGTTACAGCTGTAGTGCTCCTAGGTATTGGAATTTTAGTTTGGGCAAATTATCCAAAATTGAACATTATTTCGGGCTTTGCCTCTAAGAATATGGCTTCCACGCATTTTATCAGCGGTCGTATGTATTCCGATATCAATGAGACCGACAATAATATGCCTTTGATTAAATTGGCCGAAATGGAAAAGGTTATTGGTAACGATGTGACCAGTTCCGTTTTTGGACTTATGGAGCGGGAGACGGTTTGCAGGGATGGTTTGGGTTGTGTTTTAATCGACGAATCCTATGACAGAACGCAGACACTTTTAAAACCTAAAAGAACCCGTATAGAAAATGATTTGCCTTTTCCGTATGGCAATAAGGGCATAAAGGATACTGTTTTTTCTAATGTGGACTATTCCCAAATGAACAAGGCCGTAGATTTTGCTTTTGCCGATTACGAAAATCAAAAGACAAGAACAGTGCTAGTCTCTTATAAAAATGAACTATTAACGGAACGTTATATCGAAGGTTTTTCCGAAGAAACACCGGTATTGGGTTGGTCTATGACCAAAAGCGTTTTGGCAACGGTCTATGGTATTCTGGAGTATCAAAATAAAATAAGTTTAGATTTTAAACCCTTTGCGGACGAAATACGAATGAAGAATCCAAAACATTCCATCACCCTAAATCATTTGCTTCGTATGCAGAGTGGATTGGAGTGGGATGAAGATTATACAAGTATATCCGACGTCAATAAAATGTTATTCCTTGAGGCCGATATGACCAAACCACAAGGACTAAAACAAGCCATTGCCGCTCCTACGGAAGTCTGGAACTATTCTTCTGGGACTACAAACCTACTTTCGGGTATCTTAAGGAAGCATTTTGGCACGTATCAGGCGTATTTAGATTTTCCGTACACCGATTTCATTGATAAGATGGGAATGCACTCCATGCTCTTAGAAACTGATATGTCCGGTAATTATGTGGGTTCCTCCTATGCCTGGGCAACAACTAGGGATTGGGCCAAGTTTGGACTGCTCTATTTAAATAAAGGTAATTGGAACGGAGAGCAGCTCTTTTCCCCTTCCTGGTCGGATTATGTAGCGAAACCCACAAAAAACTCGGACGGTGTTTATGGAGCACATTTTTGGTTGAATGCGGGAGGTAAATACCCAGATGTGCCACGAGATATGTATTCCGCTAACGGATTTCAGGGGCAACGTGTCTATATCATACCCTCTAAAGACCTAGTTGTAGTACGCACAGGACTAGCTAACGAGGATCAATTTGATGTAAATACCTTTCTCAGTGAAGTCTGCAAGGCGATAAAGTAAACTACCTCGGGCTATGGTACCCTTTGGTAGCGGCAATAAACCAGGTTAAAAATTAAAAAATGTAAGTATTTTCTTATTTAACCACAAAATAGGAGCGCTACACCACAGGTTTGGTGCAACTCACAACAATAGTTTCAATAGTTCAAGGTCTCCCTTTACATTTACAGTGTTATTAAAAACGAATTATAATTTTTCATTTTCATATAGTGTTCTCGTAAAAGAGTCTGATCTTCATTGATTGGACTCTTTTTAGTTTGTAAGCTATTTTCGTAAAAAGTGGAGTATCTTTTATTCACCCAGCTATAGGTTTTTCTGATAGTACATTGTTTATACACTGTATGAAATTATTAATTGCAGATGATAGGTTCTCATCTTTCTTTCATTAAAAAAGACGTTTGCTGAAAAATTAAACTTTTATAAGATTAAGCCAATCAGAGTTTTCGCAGCTAGAACTTTATTTTCTCTGAATGAAATAAGAAAATTTACTCCATTATCAATAAAGCCATTTTAAAGGATGGCGATTCACTTTGGCACTTGAAAATTCCTGTTCAAGATTGAAAATTCCTCGTTGACAATAAATAATTTCTCTCCACTTTCTTAGGCCTCTACTTTTGTTGAAAATTAAATCTGAAATATTATGAAAAAAATTATTTACTTTTTGTTTGCAATGTCATTACTTGTTTTTACCGGATGTGAAAATGATGATGATACTGTTTTAGTTGATACAGTCGACCCCGACCCAGATCAAGAACAGGTCGATGATACACCTCCTTTTGATGGTGATAATAATGTATATAGTTTAGGGGCACGTTCAAATCCGTCCATTTCTGGAGTAGCCAATATGATTGAAAATGAAGATGGATCTACATTGGTAACGCTTAAATTAAGTGGCACCACTTCGGGCAACTCCCATCCTTCACATATTCATTTCAATAGTGCTGCCGAGGGCGGGGCCATAGCTGTTACTTTGAATGATGTAGATGGGGAAACGGGTATTAGTGAAACCATAGTTTCTACTTTGGATGACGGTACCGCAATTTCTTTTGAACAACTCCTACAATTTGATGGGTATATCAACACTCACTTAAGTCTAGAACGTTTGGATGTTCTCATTGCACAAGGTGATATTGGCACCAATGAACTCACAGGAGTAACAAAAGAATACCTCTTATGTGAAAGGGATATTGAAGGAATTAAAGGAACCGCCCTATTTGCTGAACGTGTTAACGGAACTGCCTTGGTTACAATAGCGCTTATAAATGATAATACGGGTGAGAGTCACCCATCGCACATCCACTTTAACAGTGCTGCCGAAGGTGGAGCTATTGCTGCTTCTTTAACCAATGTTGAAGACGGAATCTCACGTACAAGTGTAGAGACATTGGACGATGGTACCGCCATCACCTACAATGAACTGTTGGACTTTGATGGATACATTAATGTACACTTAAGTGCCGAACGACTGGATTTATTGGTAGCGCAGGGTGATATCGGTTCCAATGAACTTAACGGAAACTCAAAGTCTTATGAGCTGTTCACAAGGGATATCGAAGGGGTATCGGGAACCGCTTTGTTCCAAGAGCGTGTCAATGGTACTGCCTTGGTAACCATTGCCCTTGAGAACGATAATACAGGTGAGAGCCATCCATCCCACATACATATGAACAGTGCTGCCGAGGGCGGACCCATTCTTTATACCTTCAACAACGTTGAGGACGGTATCAGTGAGAACAGTGTAGAGACATTGGACGATGGTACCGCCATCACCTACAACGAACTGTTGGACTTTGATGGATACATTAATGTACACTTAAGTGCCGAACGACTGGATTTATTGGTAGCGCAGGGTGATATCGGTTCCAATGAACTTAACGGAAACTCAAAGTCTTATGAGCTGTTCACAAGGGATATCGAAGGGGTATCGGGAACCGCTTTGTTCCAAGAGCGTGTTAATGGTACTGCCTTGGTAACCATTGCCCTTGAGAACGATAATACAGGTGAGAGCCATCCATCCCACATACATATGAACAGTGCTGCCGAGGGCGGACCCATTCTTTATACCTTCAACAACGTTGAGGACGGTATCAGTGAGAACAGTGTAGAGACATTGGACGATGGTACCGCCATCACCTACAACGAACTGTTGGACTTTGATGGATACATTAATGTACACTTAAGTGCCGAACGACTGGATTTATTGGTAGCGCAGGGTGATATCGGTTCCAATGAACTTAACGGAAACTCAAAGTCTTATGAGCTGTTCACAAGGGATATCGAAGGGGTATCGGGAACCGCTTTGTTCCAAGAGCGTGTTAATGGTACTGCCTTGGTAACCATTGCCCTTGAGAACGATAATACAGGCGAGAGCCATCCATCCCACATACATATGAACAGTGCTGCCGAGGGCGGACCCATTCTTTATACCTTCAACAACGTTGAGGACGGTATCAGTGAGAACAGTGTAGAGACATTGGACGATGGTACCGCCATCACCTACAACGAACTGTTGGACTTTGATGGATACATTAATGTACACTTAAGTGCCGAACGACTGGATTTATTGGTAGCGCAGGGTGATATTGGCCAGAACGAGCTTACCGGTGAAAGTATTACCTATGATTTGGGCAGTGTTTCAGACCCCCAAATTTCTGGAACCGCCACTTTTTCGCAACGTGTGAATAACGAAACACTAGTTGAAATTGCTCTATCCGGTACAACGGAAGGAGGTATACACCCAGCCCATATTCACATGGGTGCAGCTCCAGGACCTGGTCCGATTATAGTATCTTTAAGTCCTGTAATAGGTGCTAATGGTTTAAGTGCAACCAATGTGACCATGTTAAGTGATGGCACAACATTAAATTATTCCGATATGTTAAATATTGATGGATATATTAATGT
The DNA here is from genome assembly GCF_044594925.1 of Maribacter sp. R77961. Classification (GTDB taxonomy): domain Bacteria; phylum Bacteroidota; class Bacteroidia; order Flavobacteriales; family Flavobacteriaceae; genus Maribacter. The sequence goes on from NZ_CP138991.1 coordinate 1,106,598, forward strand.
GCACCTAAGTTCTGAACAATTGGAAGTTCTTATTGCTCAAGGTAATGTCGGGGCTAATGCACAATAAGTAAATCGTATTTTCGATTGGACAATGGATTCCCTGTATTAGGGAATCCATTTGTTTTTACCAAAATCAGGCTTTCGTTTTTCTAAGAAAGCGTTCCTACCTTCTTTTGCTTCCTCGGTCATATAAGCTAACCGTGTGGCTTCACCTGCAAACACTTGTTGCCCGACCATACCGTCATCGGTAAGGTTCATTGCAAATTTTAGCATCTTTATAGAGGTTGGTGATTTTTCCAATACTTCCTGTGCCCATTGATAAGCAGTAGCTTCCAGTTCTTCATGAGGAACTACGGCATTTACCATACCCATTTCAAAAGCTTCTTGAGCGGAGTAGTTTCTGCCTAAAAAAAAGATTTCCCGGGCTTTCTTCTGCCCTACCATTTTTGCCAAATAGGCCGACCCGTAACCACCATCAAAACTGGTGACATCCGCATCGGTTTGTTTGAATATCGCATGTTCCTTACTGGCCAAGGTCATATCGCAAACGACGTGTAGACTATGTCCGCCACCAACGGCCCAGCCGGGTACTACGGCAATAACTGCCTTGGGCATAAACCGAATCATGCGCTGCACTTCCAAAATATTTAGCCGATGTTGTCCGTCCGCACCTACATAACCCTGTTCTCCCCTAGCCTTTTGGTCGCCACCACTACAAAAAGACCAAATGCCGTCTTTGGTGGATGGACCTTCGGCCGAGAGCAATACTACCCCGATCGAGGTATCTTCCTGTGCATCGTAGAATGCTTTTATTAATTCACTAGTGGTATGTGGCCTAAAGGCATTACGCACGTTGGGGCGATTAAAGGCAATACGTGCCACACCATTACTCTTTTTATAGGTAATATCGTCAAATTCCAAGGCAGTTTTCCAGTCAGGTGATTGCATCATTCTAAATACTTTTAATTGAGCTATAAAAATAATACTCTCTATGGGATTAGCACAAGGAATTGAATGCTATTCTCTCTTGTACTTGTCCTTTACCAATTTCTCACAACTAATTTCTATATCTAAAAATGATTATCTTGGCGAAGCCTAAACCAACCCTTATATGAATATGAAAACATCAGATTTCGAAGCGCTTAAAACTTTGGATGAAGAACAGTTGCCTGTAGCCAAACACAAATTACACGATTGGACCCATTTTGCCGGTTTATACGCTGCAGAACATGTCGCAGCCACGGAATTCGTTATTGGGGCTACTTTTGTTGCCCTAGGCGCAAAAACCATGGATATTATCCTTGGCTTATTGATTGGTAATATTTTGGCAGTATTGAGCTGGCGTTTTATCACATCCCCTATTGCTGTCGATACGCGTCTAAGCCTCTACACCTATTTGAATAAGATTGCTGGTGATTCAATGACCAAGCTTTACAATTGGGCCAACGTCGTTATCTTTTCGGTGATTTCGGCCGCTATGATAACGGTTTCGTCAACGGCGGTTCGTTTTGCTTTTGATATTCCCGCACAGCTCAATTGGTATCCTACCAATGCCTGGTTTATAGTTATCGTTTTAGCGGTGGGCATCGTTGTAGTTTCCATTGCGCTCTACGGTTTTAATGCTGTTTCCGAATTTTCGGGCATCTGTGCGCCTTGGCTGTTTGTAATGTTCACAAGCGGTGCCATGGTACTCCTTCCCGCCCTCTCTTTGGATGTGTTGGATAAAACCTTACCTGCTGGATGGGGCGATTTTATGACCCTTGGCGACCAAAGTATATGGACAGGTATCAATAGCGATGGCAAACCGGGAATAGGTCTGGTAGAGGTTATCGGTTTTGGATGGGCGGCCAATACCATTACCCATTTTGGACTAATAGATATGGCCCTACTTCGTTTTGCAAAAAAGAAAAACTACGGTTATGCTACCAGTACGGGGATGATGTTCGGTCACTATGTGGCATGGATAGCTGCCGGAATCATGGGTGCCGGTGCGGCGGTTATATTAGGAAAATCTATCGTAGAACTTGACCCGGGTGATGTAGCTTATTATGCCCTTGGATGGTCTGGTTTTGTCATTGTTATTGTAGCAGGATGGACGACTGCCATTACGAATTTATATAGAGCAGGTTTGGCCGCACAAGCTATTTTCTTTAATCATTCTAGAAAGAAAACGACTATCATAGTGGGTATGGTGACGGTAGGTATCGCCTGCTTCCCTTTTGTGTTCTCACAAATACTACCACTACTCACTTATGCGGGGTTGCTGGTTGTTCCTGTAGGAGCTATTGTATTTGCAGAACATCAAATTTTTCCACGGATTGGCTATACACGCTACTGGTCTTCCTACCGTAAACTAAGCTTTAGCATGCCTGCCGTCGCCGCATGGGGCTTAGGCTTGGTATTTGGTTTTGGTTTAAATTTCTTAGATGTGATTTCCTTTTATTACTTGTTTATCCCTACTTGGTTTTTCACTATCGCCGTGTATACCCTACTAGCTTCTAAATACGGAGCGAAAGAGAAATACGAAGAGGAAGCAAAGGAAGAAGAGGTTCGGCAGGAAACCATTGTGCGTTTTCAAGCAGAACAGGCAAAGCATGAGACTGTGCATATAAAGGATACGTCTATATTGACAAAAGGGTTAAAATTTATCGCTATTTCAGCTTTGATAGCTACCCTAGTTCTGGCATGTAATGTTTTATTTGGGAGTGCTTCGGAAGCCAATTATATCGAAAATCGCGAACTCTTTTATACCTATGCATTTGTTTGTACGCTCGTTTATTTCGTACTCGCTTACTGGGCACTAAAACGCGGAAAGCGAACTACTTCGGAACAGAACTAAAAAATATTTTGAGGAAAACATTTTAATTTCGAGACAGATTTCGGTAAAGCTAAATTCTCGATTATCAAGCTTAAAATAGTGGCATAAGTATGGAAAGACCAATTCAACTCAATCAGAATAATTTAGAAGCACTAGGCAGTCATATTCCGGTACCCAATTATAATCGGAATTCAGCAACAGCGGACATCGTACATATAGGAGTTGGCGGATTCCACAGGTCACACCTCGCCTATTATCTACACCTTTTAAAAAATGACGGCGAGACCTCCTCACTATGTGGAATCGGTTTACGCGAAGCAGATGCCAAACTCCATGATATTTTCAAAGAACAAGACCATTTGTATGCGCTTATGGTCAAACATCCTGACGGAAAAATAACACCCGAGATTATTGGTTCTATAGTCGATTTTAAAATGGGAACGAGCGACCCTGAACCTGTCATCTCCCAAATGGCACATGCCAATACTAAAATAGTATCGCTGACCATTACCGAGGGGGGATATAATTTTAATCCTACAACGGGAGCATTTAATTTTGAGAACCCGGACATACAACACGAACTGCGTCATCCCAGCGATCCTATAACTGTGTACGGATTTCTCTGTGCCGCCCTAAAAAGACGGCGCGATGCAAGTCTGCCTGCTTTTACAATCATGTCCTGTGATAATATTGAACATAATGGAGACATGGCGCGCAAGATGCTGCTCGCTTTTGCGGAAGTTCAAAACCCTGAACTAGCTCAATGGATAGCTGAGGAAGTACGTTTTCCCAATAGTATGGTAGATCGCATTACACCAGTTACCACCCCTTCGGATATAGAAATCTTAGCCCAAAATTTTGATGTACGAGATGCCTGGCCTGTAACTTGTGAACCTTTTATACAATGGGTGGTAGAAGATAAATTCTCTAATGGCAGACCCGCTTTAGAAAAAGTAGGCGTACAATTTGTAGCCGATGTAGGACCCTATGAGAAGATGAAATTGCGATTGCTTAATGCTGGGCATTCCGTTTTAGGCTTATTAGGCGCACTGCATGGTTACCCCACCATTAACGCCTGTGTAGAGGACCATGTATTTGCAAAATATATACGCGCCTTTCTGGACCAAGAGGTCACTCCAGTGTTGGGACCTATTGCCGGTATTGATTTGGAGGAGTATAAAACCAGCCTCCTAGAACGTTTTGCAAACCCGAACATCAAAGATAGCGTCAGCCGTATTTGTTCGGAAAGTGCAGCCAAACTACCTAAGTTTTTAATTCCTACGATACATGAAAATCTAGCAATAGGCGGAAACATCAAATTAGCCACTTTAGTCATCGCCGCTTGGTGTTATTACAGTGACAAACAGAAAGACCAAAGCGGAGCGCCTTTAGAAATTTTAGATGCTATGAAAGGTAAATTGCATGACGCCGCCAAAGAAACACCCAATAATACATTGGCTTTTATTGAGCAGGAATCACTCTTCGGTACACTTGCTAAAAATGAACGCTTTACTACCACATATAAAAATATGCTAGCCAAACTTTATACGACGGAGGGTGTTAAGAAAGTTATGGAGGAAATATCCTAAAAACGTACTTTTAATTGATTTATAAAAATAATACTCTCCGTGGGATTAAAGCAAAGAATTAGTCGCTATTCTAATGAGGGCTTGTAGGCTACCAGCATTGTATTTAGCCCGCGATGAAATAACTAGCTCAATTAATTACCGTATTATTGAAATCTAACTGTAACAACTAGCAAAACAGGGCATCTTTGGAGAAAGAAATAAAAACGTGAAAAATCTATTTCCTATTATCGTCTTTACACTTTCAGTAACCTGCTTTGGTCAAAATGTTACAGTGGAAGATTTAGAAATGGCCATTGGAAATTGGGAAGGCAGCATTACCTATATCGATTATCAAAGTAATAAACCTTTTACAATGCCCGCCAACCTGAGGGTGGAACAAGGCAAGAACGCCTATACCATGATATTGAACAATAGCTATCCTAACGAGCCAAAAGCGAACAGTTCCGATAAGATTAAAATGTCTAAAGATGGTTCCTTTTTAAACAAGCATCAGGTAACAACAAGAACAAAATCCAAAAACAACGGTGTTGAACTACAAACGGAACACGAAAGTAAGGATGCTGGTAAAAAAGCTTTGATACGTTATACCTACCGCATAGGTCCGGAGATATTTATGATACGTAAAGAGGTTCAGTTCAAAGCACAGAACAATTGGCTAAAGCGAAGTGAATACAGCTACACCAGGAAATAGGAAATTTACCTGATCTAAAAAATTGACCCTGGCCAGAAGCAAAATCGTATTCATTAAAACTAAAGTTTATGTAGATTATCCACCAACAGAGCCCAATTCAATACCTTCGGAATAGGCCACTCTTATATTGTTCTCATGGAACACCTGTTTAACGGTTCTATGGGATTCAAACGTAGCTTCCCAATAATCATCCGGTCGTACGTAAGGGCGTATGGCCAAGATAACATTATGGCTATCAAAATTCTCGATTCCTATTTCCGGAGCAGGTTCATCTAGTACCAAGGGGTTTTTTTTGAGTGCTTCTTGAATAAGCTGTTGCACTTTGGGAAAGCTTTCTTCATAGGGCATATGGGCATTTAGCTCCAACCGAACCAAGCCTTTTTTAGAAAAATTGGTCACTACGCCATCGGTTATTTTTGCATTGGGAACGATTAAGGTCTTATTCCCGGGAGTTATTAATATGGTATTGAAAATCCCTATTTCCTCCACCTTTCCAAAGCTATCATCTACTTGAATCCAATCATGGGCCTTATAAGGTTTTAGGAACAGGATAAGGATACCTGAAGCAAAATTCCCCAAACTACCTTGTAAGGACAGTCCTATAGCAAAACCCATAGCGGCAACAATGGTGACTAATCCTGATAGTTCCACGCCTAAAATAGAAACGGCTATCAGTAGTAAGACAATTTTTAAGGTGGTCGCCACCAAGGAAACAATAAAGGGCCGCATGGTATCCGAAATACTCAATTTCGTCAAAGACTTACCCAAAAGTGCATCTACTTTTTTTAGTAGTTTAAAACCTATCCACAGCAAAAGAATGGCTGCGAAAACTCTGGGAGCATAGGAAATAGCGTTATCAATGATAATTTGGGTGTACTGTTCTATTTTATCCATGGGTGCTAATTAATACCTTAAAAATAAGGGTTTTTTGTTTTGAAGTTTGTTCCCTCTGTTTATAAAGGACTGCATCTGGCTGATATTCCTTTAGAATTAACGGTGCATGCTAACCTTGAAACAAGTTATTTTTTTACAGAGGCAAAAATCTTCAGCACTAACAAACTTCCATTGGTCTACAGTAAGTGGTAAACCGTCGCTGTGTGGCATAACGATGTAACGGTCCTCCCCTACCTTAGCAAAAAACTTAACCTAAGAAATCATGAAATCGAACAAAATTATTTTTAGAATTTGTCTTGCTGTTTTTTCCATTGCTATTATCGGATCTATAGTGAATTCGATTATTAATTATGAAACGGTGGTCACCACTTTTGAGAATCTGGGCTATCCCGTTTATCTCATACATTTACTAGGTGTCGCCCAATCTTTAGGCTTAATCCTATTACTAGTTAATAAAGACCAATATTTGGTTGAATGGGTTTATGCGGCTTTTTTCCTAAACTTTATTTTGGGCTGCTTTGCGCACTTGGCTGTAGAAAGTGCCAATGGGGCATCTGCAGTAGTTTGTATTGTTATTCTTTTGGTTACCTACGTGCAATCTAAGAAAGTTAGGGAGTATAGCGGGGAAAGTACAACGAGTATAAAGCCAAATTTTACCAATTGAAATAAAATACTACCATTTTAAGAATTTGCTAATTTAGCCCGTAACTACACTCAATTATTACGTAATGGTTTGGCCCGTCTATGACGGGCCATTCCTATTTTATGGATTTTGCTATGGTAACATCAACATATGTAATAGTCTAAATTTACTCCTATTTAATAAACTACCCCGGGGTAAACCCGCGAGGCATTCGTAAGAAATGTATATTTAATTTGGAAGCAAGCCTTGGAGTATTATACCCTTTGGCGGTGCCAATTAAAAAGATTACAGCAAATCATTTTATGCAGTTAACTGCGTATTTAATATCTTTATAACAGATAAGTTACTATGGAGAACGATTTAGTAAAGTTATTGGGCTATGCCAATCTAGATACCCGATTAAAGCGTATTAGTGATAAAATGTCCCACAGCCTACGGGCCATGTACCATGAGCTTCAATTAGATACGGAACCCAACTGGTATTTGGTGTTATGGATCGTTCAGGACAAACCTGGTGTCTCGGTTATGGAAATTGCATCAAGCTTACAGTTCACCCATCAATCTGTGATGAAAATGACCTCGAAAATGATGGCCAAAGGGTATCTCGAAAGGGAAAAAGACCCCTTAGATAAACGAAAGACCATCTTTTATCTTACCCAAAAAGCAACTGACAAAATGCCCTTGTTCACGCATATATGGGAAATAGGAAAAACTGTAACACTAGAACTACTCCAAGGAAATACCGAAATTATGCAGCACTTGGAGCGGCTAGAGAAGAATCTAGAAAACAGATCCTTTGGAGAACGTATCTCTGAAAACCTTAAAAAACAGCACTCATGAAGAAACATCACTATAAAACCATGTTGGAATGGACGGGCAATACCGGCGAAGGCACTACCAATTATAAGGCTTATCAAAGAGCTCATGAGATTTCCATAGCAGGAAAAAACCATAACATCATGGGGTCGTCCGACCCTTCGTTTAGGGGCGATTCATCCCGGTACAATCCAGAGGAACTCTTTCTTTCTTCTATTTCTTCCTGTCATATGCTTTGGTTTTTACACTTGTGTTCGGTGCACGGGATTACGGTGATGGAATATCGGGATAATGCTATCGGTGTTATGGAAGAGGACAAAAAAGGAAGCGGTCGTTTTACCACAGTTACCCTGCATCCGCAAGTAATTATTACGGATCCTGATATGGTTCAAAAGGCGAATTCGTTACACAAAGAAGCTAATACCATGTGTTTTATTGCGAATTCCTGTAATTTTAAGATTGAACATGAGCCTATAACTGGCGTTAAAGTATAGTTTACTCGATAATCGAGATTTAAATACTCCAACGCTTGCCTCGAAAGTAAATGGAATTTTCCTTTTAATGCCTCGCGGGCTTGCCCTGGGGTAGTTACCTTAGGCAAACGTATTTATGTGAACAATGGAACTAACTACAAGTATTAAAGATTACATAGACCGCAGCGTGCTTTGTTGGCTGGCTACGGTATCGGATACGCAAATGCCCAACGTATCCCCAAAAGAGATATTCACCTATTACGGCACGGATAGTATTATTATCGCCAATATCGCCTCACCGCAAACGGTAAAAAACATACAAATCAATTCCCAGGTCTGCATAAGTTTTATAGATGTGCTGGTACAGAAAGGCTATCAACTTAAGGGAAAGGCGACCATTATTACATCATCCGACCCGGAATTTGAGGGTATGCAAGCAAAATTACTTTTAATGACCGAAGGTAAATTCCCCTTCCAAACCATAACCAAAATCCGTGTGGAACAGGTAAAATCCATTATAGCGCCCAAATATCTGCTTTATCCGGATACCACGGAGAAAGCCCAGATTGCCAGTGCCAAAAAAACGTATGGCATACCTTAGGAGCTAAAAAAGGAACAGAAATATTAGTTTTAACAGGTACCTATGAACTACAATAAAAAACGGTTTCGCCCCATACAAAATACCGATAACGGGGAAACATCGGCTGCGACGGTATTTGAGTACCGCCAAACAGGAGCTATTGTCACGGCAAACTATGAGGGCGGACAAATTATGAAAGGCCATCTTATCGGTCTGGTACAAACAGATGGTAGCATAGACATGCGCTACCACCAAGTAAACACTAAAGGAGAACTCATGACAGGAATTTGCCATTCCACCCCGGAACTAATGGAGAACGGAAAAATACGTCTACATGAACGTTGGGAATGGACCTCTGGGGACAAATCCAAGGGAAGCTCCATCATCGAAGAAATATAACCTTCTAGCTTTAATACAAAGACTGATGAAAATAACAAATAGCACCTCGGCGGATATTCCAAAAATCTTTGAACTGTATGGCATAGCCACGGCCTATATGCAGTCTAAAAATCAGGTGAGTTGGCCTGAGTTTTCAAAGGAATTGGTACAAACGGAGATTGACGAAAACCAACAATGGAAATTGTTACTAGAGGGTGAAATTGCCTGTATATGGGCCACCACACAGACCGATGCCCTTATTTGGGGCGCTAAAGACCTAGAACCTTCACTGTACCTACACCGGATTGCGACCAACCCCCACTTTAGGGGCAGAAACTTGGTGAAACAACTTATAGACTGGGCCAATGCACACGGTAAGGCAAAGGGTTTAAGCTTTCTACGTATGGATACGGTGGGCTTGAACAAAGGACTTATCGGACATTATAAAAAGATGGGGTTTCAGTTTTTAGGTGCTAAAAAGCTTGATGATACTACCGGTTTACCAGCACATTACCAAGAAGGCGAAGTCTGTCTTTTTCAAAAAGACATTGTATAGATAAAATACGGTTTGCAATAGCGTTTAATTAAAAACGGAGTATAGAATGGAACTACGACCCAACTGCGAAAACTGTGACAAAGCCCTTCCCAATGGTAGTACAGCGGCTATGATTTGCACCTTTGACTGCACCTTCTGCATAGCCTGTGTAACGGAAATTTTACAGAACGTATGTCCCAACTGTGGTGGTGGTTTTGAAAAAAGACCCACACGCCCCAAAGCCTTATTACAAAAATACCCCCCTTCGGACACTAAAGTCCTAAAGCCCGTAGATTTGAAAAAATTTCAAGAAACACTTGAAAAATATAAGGGTGTGGACCCTTCTGAGCGTTAGCCAGCATAACATTCCACGCGTTGGTACCTAAAACATAAATACCAACCTTACGGATTTCCGTAAGGCCTACCCTACCCCTTGTGTTATTTTTAGTGTTAAAAACTTTTGGTAACCTAGCACTAAGTGGCTTTTGATTAAATGTTAAAACACCGAACTTCGTTACCTGTGCTGAACTCGTTTAAGTAGTAACCGATAAATGAAATAACAACTTCACTTATCTAAACGTTGGCAATAATTAGAATAAACTATGGAAAATAAAGAACAATTATTTGAAAAAATATTTAAGCAACATTTGAAAATTGAAACTTATTCTCAATCAATCGATAGTTTATATAGCCCAAGATTAAAGAATCGAATCGACTATAAACCTTATTACCAAAGAAATTATGTTTGGGACAACAATAAAGCAACCTATTTCATAGAAAGTATTCTTATTGGGACTGAAGTGCCACCATTAATTTTTTTTGATAACAATAAGAATATTGAAATCATTGATGGTAGACAAAGATTTGAAACAATCTTAAGATTTATGGATAATCAATTTTCATTGAGTTCAAAAGGTTTAAAAATTTTACGTCAATTAGGGAAAAAAACTTTCAGCGAACTAGCTAAAACTGATAATGAAATACTAGATAATTTTTTAGATGCAAAAATTAGAATTATAAATTTCACACTTGTTAATGAGCCACCTCTTGATGATTATTTGGCTGATCGAGTTAAAAAAGAAATATTCTCTAGATATAACACCGGTATTACACCTTTAAAAAAATCAGAAGTTGATAACGCAAAATATGATGTGGATGCATTATCCAATGAGTTTAAAGCAATATTGACAAACGATTTAGAATTAAGAAAAAATATCTACAATACCTTTTTTAAACCAACTAAAAATAAAAAGGATAATCCGCCAGTTGAAGACATTATGTCTTTTGTTAGAAGGTTTTTAGTACTTCCAATGTACCCTATTAAATCTTATGCGAATGGAGGAGGTAGAACAGAAATATTAACTTTATTGTATGAGGTTTTTTCTAACAATACAACAAATTGTAAATCAGTTACAGAAAATTTCTTAAATAAATTAAAATATATTTCAAAGATTAAGGAATATTCAGAAAAGAATGATTTAGAAATTAATAGGCTTGCTTTAGAAACAATACTTTGGGGTTTAGGTGTTCTAGAACAAGAAGATGTAATTTCAAACTTTGACCAAGATTTCATTAGTAAAACCTCGAAGTATATAAATGATAATATCAAAGAGTATTCTACAGAAGATTACCAGTTTAATAAAATAGTTTTAGCAAGATTCAATGCAACAACATCATTTTTAAGTGAATTGCATAACAAAAAACTTGATTTCTACCTTGTTGCAGATTCTGATAAGAAAGAAGAATTAAAGGAATTAAGAAAACCTAAAGATACAACCACCGCCCTATCCGAACTTGAAAGTTTAAGATTGAATAAGCCAGAGCCATCCAGAAGTTCCATCGATGATATAGTTAGAACTATGCAAAGAAGAAGGTTTTTGATTAGACCTTCTTACCAAAGACAAGAGGTAATCAACCCCACCAAAGCTTCTTCTATAATTGAGAGTATACTATTAGATATTAAATTACCGCCAATTTTTGTTTTTAAAAGATCTGATGGAATTAATGAAGTAATAGACGGACAACAAAGACTCTTAACAATTTTGGGGTTTATTGGAGAAAAATATCTAGGAGAAAATAACGAACTAACTGTTTCTAAAAACCACAGTTTTAGTTTAAGAAAATTAAGAATACTTAAAGAATTAGATAGCAAAAAATTTAATCAACTCACAGAAGAACAGCAAGGTAAAATACTGGATTTTCAACTATACATAATAGAAATTGATGAAAATCAGAATCCTCATTTTGACCCAATTGATTTATTTATAAGACTTAATGATAAACCTTATCCCATAAGAGTAAATTCATTTGAAATGTGGAATAGTTGGGTTGACAACTCAGTAATTGATGAAATAAAAAAATTGACAGCTAGACTTAAGCCTTGGTTTTATTTAAAACAATTATCAAGAAAAGCAGATAGAGATAGAATGGAAAGTGAGGAGTTGCTTTCATCACTTATATATTTAGATTATTCTTTAAATCATTCCAACTCTTACAAAGGATTAGATATTTTTCAAAAAACTGATAGAATAAATGCAAGAATAGGAAACAAAGCAAATATAACCAGTGTATTTCAAGAGATTAGTGAAAATGAAAATAATTATAAAAACTACTTAAAATCAATAAAAAACATCAAGTCGTTTATCAAAAAAGTAAAATTCGTACTTATTGATAAAGATGTTGATATCGATATTAAAGACTTTTTGAGAAAAGAATTGGATACTGTATTTAAAGCGAATAAAGAAAGTAAATTTTTCAGAAGAACAATGCAAGATTTTTATATTCTTTGGTATACTTTAAATGAGATTAATTTCGATATGGTAAAATACCATCGAATAAATATAAAATCTGAATTGATAGATATATTTTCCTATATGAAAGATATTCCTTTAGAAAATCAAGAACTAAATAATGGTTATGTAGTGTTTGATAAAATGATAAATGATTTTAAGGAGAGATACAAAAAACAAGAAAGGAAAGTAAAATTAACAGAGGAGGAAAAAGTTGAATTTATAAAAGAACAAAGTAACATTAGCCCCTTTTCTGGAGCACCAGTTTTTGTTGGTGATGATATTGAAGTTGACCATATTGATTCTTTAGCAACTGGTGGTAAAGATGAAAAGAGTAATCTTCAATTGTTGCATACAGATGAGAACAGGAAAAAAGGCTCAAAATAACTATTGACAATAAAGATGCGTATAGCTCATAGACAGGTAGTTGATTAATCAGAGTTAAGGAATATTTGGAAATTTGGCTTATGCTCAATCCGAAAATAATCTTTTAATTTGTACGCCACGCGCCATTTAAAAGACTCATAAGGATTTCTTATTATTCCTGTGAATTTTAACTTCACTCGTAAACCCCAACCAAATAGCATATAGAATTCCCATTCCAGTCACAATCCCCCGTTATCGCGTTAGTGAAAATTCCGTACTATAGTATCTTTGTAATACGATGGTCAATGAAACTTATAGAAGATGTAGCAATTGCGGAGAAATCTCCTTAAACGAGGATTATTGTCCCAACTGCGGTAACATCGTCAACATTACCCTAAAACGGGAACTGGAGCGCAAGGAAAAGGTTGTAAAGCGGCAAAAGGCGCAGGCAGACCCTCAAAAGAAAAGTGCCGTAACACTTTTTCTGGAAAATGTAAAGGACCATGAGAATCTTATCATCCGGTATGTAGCGCGTTTCTTCTATTCCATTTGGTTGGTGGTCATTGCTATCGGGTCGTTTTTGGCACTATTGTTCGGTTATATCGCTGCCTAATGAAAAACACTATGCTTTTACGGTTCATAAAAAGATGGTATTTCCCCGCTTTTGGGGTGTTGGCGCTCCTCGTATATGTCTCCCAAAAATTTGGTATTGTACTACCAGTACTTATTACAAATTATGGCAATGATGTGTTGTGTATGCCTATTGTGCTTAAAATTTGTCAATATGCCGTTCGGCAGCTAAAATCAGACCCTTCCTTACAAATTCCCATAGCGCTGGTCATTACGCTAACCCTAGGTTACGCCGTGTATTTTGAGTGGTATTTGCCACTATACAACCCGCGCTACACCGCAGATGGTATCGATGTAGTCCTGTATGCTATCGGAGCACTATTTTTTATGGCAATAGAACGCTATGGAATCACAGAAAGGCCTATTTTAGCCGGAAGCCAAGACGTTTAAAATTCGTTTTCGGCCTATTCCTTTAGAAGTAACTTTATGAAGAAAATGTTTTTTTTGATTCCGGTTTTGATAAGCCTTGGTTGTGGCGAAAATAAACAAGCAACCCAAGAACAGGTTACGACCTATTATGAGGGTTTTGCAAATGGGGATTATGTACAAATTAAAAGCACGCTTTCCGACAGTTTAATTACCACGGAGGGCGATTATACCATGCCTTTTTCACGTGAAAGTTATTATGAGAAGTTTAAATGGGATTCTGTTTTTAAAACGGAGTATCAGCTCGTGGACATAAACTATAAAAAGGGTGCTACCATTGCTACGGTAAGCTTAAAATCCCCTAGATTGGCTTTTTTAGAGAACAGTCCCATGACCTGTAAATATCGATTTGAATTTGAGAATGGACAAATAGCCCGTATTGCTAATTTGGAATGTCCCACGGCCAATTGGGAAATCTGGGGAGAACGAGTAAATGAATTGGTTGTGTGGACAAAAGAAAACCATCCGGAACTGGATGGGTTTATCAACGACCTTACGATGAAAGGCGCGCAAAATTATATGCAAGCGATACAGTTCTATCAAAATCGCCCAAGGTCTGATTAAACAAACCTTGACCGAACCAATATTACTGGTGTTGCTTTCTAGCTTTTCTGTTACGGCTACTTCTAAAATTTCTACTGTCCTTGGTCATGTAGGCTAGTAAACCGAGCGCTGCTGCAACGATAGTCACGGTAACCATAAGATAAATAACTTCACTTTGTAATTCCATAGGTTTAATATACGAAAAATTAGGATATGAAACTACCTTTCTATTTGATTTATAATAGTTTAACCTCTATGTTTCATTACTGTATTTCTAGAAATCGAACTGACATCATAACAATAAAAACAGCTAAGGGTGTAGTATGGCAAAAATGAATCACAGCAGGTAGATAAGATTTCCAATTCCCACGACACCCGTTAGGCAGCCAATGATAAAATTCATTTTAGTCGCGATTGTTGTCAGTCTATGTTCAATTTTACGCGCTATCGTTGCGTATACTGCATAGATGGTGAACGAACCAATAGTCGAACCAATAGAAAAATAGAAGCTGTTCAGAATGGAATATTCAAAATAATCCAATCCTATTAAAAAGGAAATGGTCGTAAAGTAAAAGGGTATGGCAAAGGTATTGAGTAAGGACATTCCTATGCCGTGGAAATAGGCTTTGGACTTCTCAATGTTAACCTTCTTAAATTTTCCTTTGGAGTTAAAATGCAAACGGAAAAAATTAATCGATAATAAAAGAAGAATTCCTGTTCCAATCATTTGGATGATGGTGATATATTCCGAGTTTTTCATGAGGACACTGGCCAAATAAGCTCCAATATTAGCTTGAAAGAACAATACTGTAGCGAAACCACCCACAAGGTACAAGGCCGATTTACGTCCGCTTTTTAGACTGAACTTAACCACGGTCAGGTTTAAAAAACTAGGGCTAAGACTGCCAGAAGCCGCAATAACAAATCCGAAAAATAAGCACGTAATAAAGACCATAAGTAATTTCTAGTTACAAAGAACCAGTTTCTTGTTCGCTAGTCTTACCGCGTATCATAAGAATTGTGATGCGAAAGAAATTATTCCCTTCGTAAAGACAATAGCTCGTAATTGTGCCCGGTAATTAGAGAATAGCGTACTTTGTAGTAAGAAATCCGATATTCCAACTTCAATTACAAAAAACCATGAAGTATCTAAGTCTGCTATTGTTTATGCTGTTCATCAATTGTAAAAGTGAAGATACACCCAAAACTCCCGAAGCGCTGTGGCAGGACTATATAGCAACGTATCCCGAACACAGTACGGATGTAATACCCGATGCCGATTTCTTTCATAATAACGAAGCCGATGCCAATAGGCTGGGACAGCTTATTTTAGCAGGAAAGAAGCGTGCCGGTTCTTCGCTCTATTCCCTTTATCGGAAATATGAAATGGATTTACCCCAACCGGGCAAAATGCAAATCGTAACCGATTTTGATGGTAATGCCCTTGCGCTAATAGAAACCATAGAGATAGATACGGTACCCTTTAATCAAATTTCTGCTGCCTATGCCGCTAAAGATATGGGAACGGAAGACGAAGCGCTAAAAAAATGGAAAAAGGCACACTGGGATTTTTTCGAATCCTTTTTAAGCGAAATGGGTGACAAACCGTCCGGAGATATGCTTATTGTCTGTGAACAATTTAAAAAGGTTTGGCCGGAATAACGGCCTTACTTTGCAAGCTATCTACAAAGAGAAAATTATCAACAAGGCTATAAACTACTTTTTACTCTTTTCCTCGATCCATTTACTCATATACTTGCTACTGGCCATGGTTTGATGTTGTAGCATACTCCCGATAAAATTCTTCCTTCGATGCGATGTAAGATTTTGTGCTGTTCCTTGTAATTTATCGGCCAAGGCTTTCTCCAAAACAGTGCCACGGTATAGCTCTTTAATAATTATAGTACCCTGTTTCTGTGCCCTGTTCCAAACCGCGCTGTCTTGATACAAATGTATCGCAGCTTTAATAAAATCTGCAGTATCCTTCGCTATGATGCCGTTCCATTCTAGTTTTTCATGCATCCCTTCTGCACCAATAGCGGTAGTTACACTTGGCGTACCAAATTGCATGGCATGAAGTAATTTTCCTTTGATACCAGCACCAAAACGAAGCGGTGCCAGACAAACACGATGGGCAAGCATTACTTCTTCTACAGTAATTGCCCTACCCTGAATAAGGAATCCAGACTCGGGATCATGCATTTCATTAATCTGTTGCGGAAGATAAGCACCATAAATATTCAACTTTGCCTTTGGTAAAGTTGCTTTTATTTTGGACCAAATATCTTGTTTTAGATATTTTATCGCATCCACGTTGGGAGCATGTTTTCCGCCACCAATGAATACAAAGTCCGTCCGTTCCTCAAAGCTCGGTAAAGAAATTGGAATCTCTTTTTCAGCTACCATAAAAGGAAGGTGCAGCAATAAAGACGAATCTATTTGCAATTCATCCTGCAGAAATTCCAGTTCGTAGCTGGAAATGAGTAAGGAAATATCGCAGCGGTAAATACTGGCAATTTCTCGCTTGGTTTTATCCTCTTGCAACCAAGCATTTACCGTAAAGGGTTCTCCTTTTTTAAATGCCTCTTGGCGTACATGACGCAGTGAATGTAAATCTTCAGTATCCAATATGCGTAAAGCATCGGGACAATTTACTGCAACTCGCCAACCAAATTGCTCTTCGGTGATAAAACGATCAAATAATACCACATCGGGATTCAGCTCCGTTATAAACAAATCAAAAGAACTACTGTTCAGCGCAATTGAACGGGTCTGAATGCCCAAATCTTGTAAGGCTCCTACATGCACATTTTCTGGCATGGCAGCAACAAAAGTAATCTGATAAGCTTGTGCCTTAAAGAAAGAGAGTAACTGCAATAACCGAACTCCCGCTGCCGTTGCATTGGGCTCTGGCCAGTGGCAACCGATAACAAGAAGTGTTTTGGTCATTAGTTTTGAGGCATTTCGTTTAGACTCATTTCCTTCCTAAGTCTTCATACAACTACATCCTTGCGGCGAACTTTTTAGAAATCTTAGAACGTAGTTTACGTTCGTAATCTTCCTCTAACCACTCCTTATAGTTCTTGGTATTGTTCATGATACAATAGGAATATTGACGCACGCGGTAAGCGATTTCTTCCTTGAGCTGTTTCGCCAGAATACGGGCATCAAAGACATCCTCGGCGTTCTCCACACAAATTTGTGCGTGCTGCTCAATACTTTTTTCGAGTACCAGTTTGGATTTTTCTCCATTGGCAAAGCTCTTTTTATATTCCGCTTTAATATCAAACTCTATGTGCTCCGATTTCGCGAATTGTTCACGTAGGGCCTTTGGCATTTCATACACAAACTCCCGCTCAATTTCTTCATCGTTCTTAATGTTCTCTAAATAGAAATCTGGAAAATGAAATATCTCTTGCCAGTCTACAGGGGCGCTCCACATACCAAAACGGGCAATATTGTTTCCCATATCCACTACCGTGAACTCCTCCTTATTGGCTAAGTAACGGGAGCCACGACCAATCATTTGAAAATATAGGGTAAGCGAACGTGTTGCTCTGTTCAATATGATAGTTTCTACCGTAGGCTCATCGAACCCTGTAGTTAAGATACTTACAGAACTGAGGATAGCATCGGGGGTTTCCGAGAACCACTGCAAAATTTCCTTTCGTTCTGCGGCGGTATTCTTGTTGTCTAGATGACGTACATTATAGCCCGCTTTCTTAAAGGTCTCGTATACATATCTTGAGGTATTGATACCATTATTGAATATCAGGGTCTTGGTTCCCAAAGCAATTTCCGTATAAGCAGCCAATAGCTTGCCCAACATGCTGTGATTACCATAAAGCTCATCGGACGACTTAACGGTATAGTCACCGTTAATGCCGAGTTTTAAGCTTTGTAGGCTCACATCATAATTGTACATATTGGCCTTGGCCAAGAACTTTCTAGAGATCAAGGATTCTATGGACTCCCCTACAATCAACTTTTTATAGTTGTCCTTCATGGGCAGTTTTATATTACTGCTCAACGGAGTTGCGGTAACCCCAAGAATAACGGCATCTTCAAAGTACTTGAATAGTTTTCGGAAAGAATTGTAGTGTGCCTCATCAATAATGACCAGACCAATATTGTTGATCTCTACCTTTTCTTCCTGTAGTCGGTTGTTCAAGGTCTCTACCATGGCCACAAAACACATGAATTCATCTTGATCAACGAGTTCTTTCACCTCGCTGTTGATAATCTTATTGTTCACGCCGAATCCATGAAGCATTTTTGAAGTCTGAACACTAAGTTCTATACGGTGTGTGAGCACCACCACCTTTTTCTTTTTCCGCTCTATATATCGCTTTGCAATTTCAGAAAAGACTACGGTTTTTCCTCCACCAGTAGGTAGTTGGTATAAAAGGTTCGTGTTATCAGGGCTTTCTTCCAAATGCTTGAAAATGGCATTTAAATCCTCTTCCTGGTAATCGTATAATGTTTTTTCAGTAGTGTCTTTTTCTAGCTTCAAAGGCTGATCATCTAAATTTAGTGTTCGCTTGGTTTCATCAGGGAAAACCTTACAATATTAGAAGATTTTTATCGGTATTGGAAATATAAATTTCGGTTTAATTAAAATTAGTATCCTTTTTTACGGTCTACCTCGTTTAACAATTTATAGCCTTCCCGTAGGTTTTGATAATTTTCCAAGATTTGCGGAATTACGGAATTGGTGTCAGATACACTAGCATAATGTGGAGTCATGTGCACCTTTTTATGTTGCCAAAACGGATGGGAGGTCGCTAGGGGTTCTTGATGGTATACATCTAAACATGCTCCGGAGATTTGCTCCTTGTCCAATTGTTCTAGCAAGTCTGCATCCACCACGTGTCCTCCACGGGCAACGTTAATAACGTAAGCGTCCTTAGGTAGCTGCGCTAATAGTTCCGTATTGATGAAGCCTTTCGTTTCTGGGGTCAAAGGAAGCAAACACACTAGTATATCCGTGGTATTCAAGAAGCCACTGAGTTCATTTGTGCCAGCAAAGGTATTAACGCCCCCTATATTTTTTTTGCTTCTAGACCATCCCTGAACCTCAAAACCTGTCCGTACCAAATCCAAGGCCGTTAGGGCTCCCAATTCACCCAGACCTAACATACCTACCGTTACATCTTTGATACGTTTATAATCTCTGGGCTTCCATATATTGTTAACCTGCTGCAGCTTATACGTATTCAGGTTCTTTAAATGTGCTAGAATTACCGCCAAGACATGTTCTGACATATCACTGGCCAGATAAGGGTCTACCACACGTGTAATGGGTACGTGCTTAGGTGCGGTAGCATCCTCAAAAATATAATCGACTCCCGCACCTGCAGAAGCGATACACTTTAAATTTGGATACCCGCTTAAACTCCCTTCTGGGTGTTTCCAGATCAAGGCCATTACAATATCCTCCTTAGGGTGTTCCTCTAAATAACTATATACCTTAAGTTCTGGATTTGCACGTAAGAGTGCATTTTTCCAAAGGTCAATTTTTTTATCCTGTCTAATAATAACTATTGCCATTTAATCTACTATATCTAGTGCCTTAGCGAAACCTTCCTCGTAAAGCCAGTTTTTATCTTGTGTTATGGTATATATTTTTACGATACGCTCCTTAAAATTTGGAAGCAAGCCATGTAACGAAATATATTGAATTAATTCCGTGAACGAATTGAGCATACTTTTATAGAAAGCATCGGGTACATTGCGTTCTTCTTCAAAAGTTTGGGCGATTTCCAGATTAAAACACATCACATCTGCTATTAAATGTGGTTCCATTCCTAATTTTAGAAAATGTTTAATAAATTTTTGGGCTACGGAACGTCTAGCCTTGGGTCTTCTACGTTTCAATGGAAAATACTCATTGGATATTTTTGCTTTTGCCTCTTGCACCAATTTTTCCTCCTTGGGATTAAAAACAAAATCATAATAGGTCTTTACCTCAGGAAACCTGTTGTATAGGTCTAAGAGCTGTTCTTCCAGGTCAGCTTTGGACAACTGGGACAAGTACGTTTTTAAGGCTCTTTTACTCATGGTGTAAAGTATTGTTTCAAAAATAAGCTATGTGCTTTCAAAACCCTAAATGCCATCTATTTTTCTTGTGAACTTATAAGTAATGTAAAAGAAAGTAGCGAAGTCTTTGGAAAAGAGGGAATAATAATGTATTATGTATTCTTGTAGAACTCCTAAACACACTTTCATATATGAGGCAACTAAAGATTATCAAGCAGGTAACCAATCGCGAATCAAAATCATTGGACAAATACTTGCAAGATATCAGTAAGATAGATTTGATTACCGCAAATGAAGAAGTAGAATTAGCCCAGAGGATACGTGAGGGCGACCAGATTGCCTTGGAAAAGTTGACCACTGCCAATCTAAGGTTTGTAGTATCCGTAGCAAAACAATATCAGAATCAAGGATTAAAATTACCGGATTTAATCAACGAAGGAAACTTAGGATTGGTCAAAGCAGCGAAACGTTTTGATGAAACTCGTGGATTTAAATTTATTTCCTATGCCGTATGGTGGATTAGACAATCCATTTTACAAGCATTAGCCGAGCAATCTAGAGTGGTTCGTTTACCATTGAACAAGATTGGCTCTATAAATAAGATCAAGAAGACTTTCTCTTACTTGGAACAAACGCATGAGCGACCACCTTCTGCGGAAGAGATTGCCAAGGAATTGGAAATGACCGTAACAGAAGTTAAGCAATCATTGAAAAACTCAGGGAGGCACGTATCCATGGATGCGCCTTTACGTGAGGGAGAAGATTCTAACTTATACGATGTATTACGTTCAGGAGAGTCGCCAAAACCAGATAATCATTTACTACAACAATCTTTGAACACGGAGATTAATAGAGCTTTGGAGACATTGTCACCAAGAGAAGCGGATGTAGTGAAATTGTATTACGGTATTGGAGATCAACAATCCATGACCTTAGCAGAAATTGGACAAACTTTCGATTTAACAAGAGAGCGTGTTCGTCAAATTCGTGAGAAGGCCATTCGTAAACTACGTCATAATTCTAGGAGCAAATTATTAAAGACCTATTTAGGATAGATAGTACTTTACTATATATTTAAACAAAAAAACGCCCGTAGTTTTATACGGGCGTTTTTTTTATACACTATGGAATTAGGAATATGTAAGCTTACTGATATTGATATTAACAAGTATGCTGTTTAAATCTTGAATGAAATTCTGATAAGACGTATTATCTTGATTTTGATGTGCCATGTTCGTAGGTTTTTGGGGTTGTTCAATGGGATTAGACTACATATAGTCCAATTCCGCTAATTCGTTAAGACTTAAGATTTCGTTTAGATCTTGAAGAAACACTAAGTATTCTTCACCGTAGGTGTCGTAAAGCATTTGTTAGGGGTTTATTAATGTTTTGATTTGGGTACTCATAAATTACATTGTAAATATATCTAGAAGGTTCACTTTCCACAACAAAATGTGGTGTACTCATTTGTTTTTGTTGTAAACTAAGCCAAATAATAGGTGTATGTTAATAATTACATAAAACGCGAAT
Organism: Maribacter sp. R77961; assembly: GCF_044594925.1. Classification (GTDB taxonomy): domain Bacteria; phylum Bacteroidota; class Bacteroidia; order Flavobacteriales; family Flavobacteriaceae; genus Maribacter. The sequence goes on from NZ_CP138991.1 coordinate 1,128,338, forward strand.
AATTACGATAATTATAACAATGTTTTTAAACGGATTTATTGGTATTTCATCGGAATTTTACTTGGTACGAGATACCCGCCGTAATGGAAAGAAATAGCTCTCCTGAGCTAAATGCCAATTCTTGACGGTTTACGCCAAGGTTAGCTTTGTAAAGATTATTACCCTTTGTATTGGTAAATTGATATTCTAGTCGTAATCGTTGTGCTTCAAGATACAAAAGCGTTTCCGCCAATAATTCACCATCGACTATAAATTGATTCAGTTCCGTATCAAAGCCATAGACTAGGTTGAGCCCTAAGAAATTGTTCCCATCTTTAAGATAGCGTCTTACCAACAAATTGCCTGAAACTCCGATACCTTTTCTACTATCCGGAACTACATAAGGTCTCAAAACCGCATAGTAGTTACCACGGTATATACCAAACGTACCGGTGAGAATGGTGGCGTCATCATTTTCAAAGGATAGATGCCTGAAACCTAAGGATAACTCCATGGCTTTAGGTAATTCTTTGAGTACTTCCCCTCCTATTCGATGTCTGGGAAATATCGGGGAAGTTGAAAATCCATAATTCAAGTAACCGCTTAAAGTCTTGGAAAATCTAGGATAGGCATCCACCTCTGCCTGAATACCATTGATATTAAAACGACGATTAAAAGTTAATCGAGGAATCAATACGCCCCAATTGGTTTGCTTTTTATATTCCAAACTACCGTAATACATGGCATCCAATTCTGCATCGAATACTTCACTCTGGGTAGCTAATGTTATGGATTGATTAGTGGTTTCTTCATTTTTTGTGGCCTTTAGCACATTCTGAAGCAGCTGTTTATCAGAGATCTGCTGCATAATCTCCGCCTTAAGGGTCAAAATATCTGTATCATCCTTTAAAAACAATAAAGCCTTGTTGGTCATCCCTAAAGCAATATTCAAGTTCTTAGCATACTGTTCGTTTTTAATCGCAGCAATCCATGCTTCTTTATTTTCCCGCTCACCACTGGTAATACGATTAAATTGAAGACGTGCTTTGTCAAATTCATTATCCCAACTATAGGTTTTTGCCAATAGGCAACGAACATCCGTATAGTCTGGGTATTTGGTCAGTACCTGTTTTAGGGTGTCCCTTGCAGCATCTCTTTCTCCCGCAAAAGCCAAATCCCTTGCCGTAAAATAGGAAGTATCCGGATTGCCATTATAGGCTAAATCTTGAGCACTAGAAAAGAGTGCACAACATAGCATAGCGATTATAGAACTAAGATGTTTTAATAAATTCATTATTTTGTTGGTGCTAGCGCGGTACTTTGGTCCATTCGTTTGGCTTCTTTTTTAAGGTTATTTGCCTGAACGCGTTTCATAGACCTTTCAATTTTCTCTGTCAACAGCACACTATTTATACTGTTTTTTTGAGCCAGTTCCTTTATTTTATAAACTTCACCATTATTGTCCGACCAATAAAGGGCGTCCACTAAGGCGTGATATCCGTCTTCATATGCCGGATATTTCTCAACGACCTTGGTCAATGTTTTTATGGCATTTTCATAATCCTGCTTCCAAGAGTAAACGCGCCCCATGAGTATTTCCGTATCTGCATGACGTGGAATTTTTGATAAAATATATTCACAGAGTAGTAAAGACCTGTCATATTCTTTATTTATGGCTATTTTCCTAGCCGTTTTATAGGCGTTGTCAAAATCTTTCCCATTGAATACACTTTGAATCCAAATCATATCTACCTTACTAAATTTGGGTTTCTTATGGTAAACCAAGGACAACTCTTTGGGTATAAGTTTATTATTCTCCGTGATATAAGTATTCACGGATTTGAAATAATCAAAACTGTTCCGTACATCGGTAATAATTTCTTCATCCTTGGCTTCTAAAAGATTTAATTCCTTATTCAAGGTATACACATCACCATCTGTTAAAAAATGATTACGACTAATAAAATCGGTAATATTATGTGCATTACGTAGCAAGGGAATTTCCTTTTGTGCCGTATTTGCCGCTAATAGGTCTTTTCCCAACCATGCATTGGCATTAGGAACTTTAATCTGATACATTTCCTTTAAGGTAGCAATTAAGCTAGGAGTAATATCCGCGTGAGAAGCCATGGATGAAAATTTTTGCGGAGATTTAAGTAATGGGCTATACATAATAAGGGGTACTCTATATTTTTCCAAGGCGTTCAATTGGGACAAACCAGCATTTTGATGTGTACCCGTTATGATATAAATGGTATTCTGATAGTTTGCCGTCGTCGATTCTTTTTCCAAAAATTCCCGCAAAGCTTCATCCGTATATATAAAACTTGCAAACAGGGCTTTATTATTTTCAATGAGCCTTCTGGACCTTGGTGTGAAATTATAATTCTTAAGTAGCTTATCTATTTTCCCCAAATACATTTCGTCGTTGGGTATTTGATACGGTTCTTTTGAACTTAAGGTTAATAATACATCTAGTTTTGGAGCGGTTCCTGAATTTTTAAGTGCCTTATACTTTCGAAATAGGACTTTATCCGGATAACCAAGAGTAATACCGGCAGCATCTTCTTCCTGTAATTTATAGTCGGTTCCGAATGCCTTTTTGTCTAAAACGGACCCTACGTTCTCCTCATCTAAAAACCTGTCATAGGAATGTAATGCGCTATTACCTCCGTAATTAAAAGAAGTATCATAGCCATTGCGACCTAAAATACTGTAAAGTGTATTTCTGTTGGTAAATTGAGGGATATGTGTAAAACCTTCACTCCCAAAGGGCAAAGAACCAATAATGGTCGGTAATGCAGCATGACTTTCACCAGTGTTACTCAAGAAATTCGTCCAAACCAAAGATTTTTTCTGTAGTTCTTGCAATGCGGGCATAAAGGCCTTAAAATCTTTAGTTTCATTGGTTAGGTGAGCTCCTAAACCCTCTATGATAATTAATTTGATAGTTGGTTTGTCAGTTTTGAAATTAAAATAGGACCCCAATTCCGTTTTGTAATTGTCCGATTGCAATAAGGGGTATTCCTCTTCCCCTTCGTACGTATTGAAGTTAAACACCTGCTGCGAAACATGTTCCAGTAAATATTGGGTCTTATTTTCGTTAATCGGTTTTCTGTCGGAATATAAAGTCGCTAAAAACAGACTGAACAAGATTATGGTAAAAGGATACATTCTACTGATAACCGTATAAAACGGTGCCATATACTTGTAGATATAATGACATACAATTATGGTAACGGTAATTGCTCCAAGCGCACGAATCCAAGAAAAACGAGAGGCATTCGCCTCGTTGATGGTCATGAAATTAGCACCTAGTGCTTCGTAATTACAGATATAGTAGGTTACCAATACTGCCTCTATGACCAATAGGATGGCCAAGATGAGTTTTATAATTTTAAAGCCTAAATCGGGTTTTTTATTTTCCAATAGATTAAAAGCAAAAGCTAAAAGAAGTGCGACTACAGCGGTAAACCCAATGTGATGCAGTAGCTGTATAAACAGACTCTTGTTGACGATACTATCCAATACACCAGAAAAATATAGCATCGTATTTTGATAGATAGACAATACGATTAGGCCTACAAAGAACGTAATCACCATAGGAATATAATCCTTTAATGTTCTTTGTTCTTTAACAGGTATGTCCGTATCTAACTGATGCATACTATGTTGCTTTGGCAAATCCTTTTCTTACTTGGGAACCCCAACCAGATTTTATCTTGAATAATTTCTTGTAGTTGCCCCTAATCGCAGCCCAAACCACAATGGGATGAAATGTTATCGGTTCTATGATAGCGCAGAACATGAGGATTAGAATATCCTTGGTTTTTTTATACTCATTGTACGAATAGGTATCCCATAGAATGGCATAAAAAGAGAACATTACCGAAAAGATGTATACGGTAGCCGTAATGGCAATAAAAAAGTCCCAATTAAGGATTCCCAACCAATAGAATAGGATAATGGTGAAAAAGCCAAAAAACTCCAACAAGGGAGCCATCCATTCATAAAAAAACCAATACGGATAACTTAACATACCCAATCTTCCGAACTTGGGATTAAAAAACATATCCTTATGCTTGTAAAGCGTCTCTAGGTTTCCCCTAGCCCAGCGGTCTCTTTGGTTGATTAAAATTTTACCATCTTCAGGTACTTCCGTCCAACATAAAGGATCAGGGATGTATTCTACCGTATAAGGTAGTTTACGCTCGTGCATATAGCGCCGCATCTTAAAGACGATTTCCATATCCTCCCCAACCGTATTGGTATCATAACCATTTACGGCCAAGGCGATTTCACGGTCAAAAAACCCAAAGGCGCCGGAGATAATCAAAAGACTATCAATACGTCCCCAAGCCATTCTACCTAAAATAAAAGATCGCGTATATTCTAAAAGTTGAAATCTTGCCAACCAATTACTCGGTAGTCGTATTTCCTCTAGTTGTCCGCCCTGTATTACGCAAGAGTTAGCTACTCTAATCACTCCTCCAACTGCAATAACACGTTTTTCAGAACGTTGATAAAATGATTTTACCACATGCAATAGGGCATCCGGAAGCAATAAACAATCCACATCGATACAACCTACATATTGGTTCGTAGATAAAGCCATCCCCGTATTTAAAGCATCTGACTTACCACCATTTTCCTTGTCAATAACAGTTAATTTGCTAAAAGCCTTATGTGGTGATTTGTAGATGCCACGTATGGGTTTTGATTTCCACTCCGGGTCAATTTCTTGCGTTATTTTCACCAAATCGTACGCGTCTATCATTTTCTGTAAGGTATCGTCCTTACTTCCATCATTTACAACCATTACCTCATAATTGACATAACGGAGCGACATTAATGAGCGTATGTTCTCTACAATAGTCATCCCTTCATTGTATGCGGGCGCAATAATAGTAATACTTGGTGCTAAGGGAGATGCCATTAGTTTGGACATATCACCAAAACTGTTCTTGTTCCTGTAATGGATGGAATTTCTTGTAGATAGATAGCCCATGCCGGTAAACATGGTGAACAGCACCACCGTAAACACTAAAAAAACAATGTTTATATACTCTAATAATATGTCTAAAGCACCACTACCCATTTAGTTTATTATAAAATTTAGTTGATACGGAGCAGAGATGGTCAAAAAGCGTACTTCCGGATTCCCTAACAGGGCTAGGTTTTTCATTTTTTATAGGTATTGCTCCCGATTTTTCCAGTTCAAAAGGAATATCTAGAAGTAATGCCTTGGTTTCTTCCGATAAAGTACTATTGTTGTCCAAAATGGTTTCATCAGCTAAAACCGAATCAACGGGAAGTGCTGAAATTTCATTCTTTGCCTCCTCCACAAGTCTTTGATTTAAAGATTTTAAGGTCGCCGCTGCATTTTTTCTTATGATTGGAGACTCATCCTCTAGCAAAGAATGTAATAGTGGGAGTTCTTTTTCATCGCCTACAGCTGCAACTTCGTTTAGTAGCACTAATTTAGATTCTACATCGCAGTTCTTGAAAAGCTCATGAAACACGCTGTAACCAGGCTCTAAAGAGGTAATCTTAAAGTGATTTTCCGTACGATTTTCTGCAAATGACCTTATAAGTTCTTCAATTCTTAACCTAACCGGAACAGCATGTTCTTTTTCTAATAGTAGTTTTAAATAAGGTATTTCCCTATGATCTCCTAGCTCGGAAATATTCTCAAGAAGAACCATGGTATCCAGTGTTTCCGGACCAAAAAATATAGGTTTAGGAATATGTAAAGCATTGTCTTCCTGTACCACATTCTGAACTATTTCATGCGCTTCATCCACCTGCGCTGAGCTTGTTTTTTGTTGAAAAGCGGTAGACCAGTCTATCTCTAGCCCATTACCAGCAGGCTCGGAAATTTCATTTTTAATTTCTTCAAAAATTATGGTTAAAGCCTTTACATCAACTATTTCTGGTTTCGCAGTCGCTTCTTCTTTATGTACTTCGACTTTGGAATTATAGGTTGATTCAATTTTTATTTCCTCAAAATCCACAGGAATATCTTCTAACAGAACAACCTTAGTTATCGGCACTATTTCCTGAAAAATGATATCCAAATCGGAAATATCATTTTCTTTGACAGTGATTTTTTCTTCAACAATAGGTAAAAAATCGACATTAAGTTCCGACAAGGTTTCGGCCTTAGCAATTTCTTCATAGGAAACAGGAAAGTCTAAAATATTCCCTATAGAATCATTTGGTCCTTGTTCCGATGGTATTTTAATTTCTTCCGTTACTACAGGTAAGAATGCGAGGTCTTCCGGATTAATTTCCATAATTGGTTTTTTTAGTTCGGTTTCACTATTGGTTTCAGTAACTTCTTCATCTTCTGTAGGTACAGGCGTTTCTTTTATTGTACGCTGAACAGTTTGTGTTATCGTATCATTATTTAATGCCTCGATTATTTCTTCTTTTTCCCACTCAGATTCCGATGTAATATCCTTGGTCGGCAAAATTACTTCTGGACATATGGTGTTAATAGCCCTTACCGCCTTATTCCTGACCGTAAAATCTTTATCTGTTAACTCAACCTGTCTTAAAAAATCTAATTCTTCTTTGGAACCTAGTTCTCCCAATGCTTCGAGGATGGTCATTTTTACATCCGTCGTACATTTTCTAAAGACCATTTTTAATACGGGTATGGCCGCTGTAATATGAAATGCGGTAATACACTGGATGGCCTCTCTTTTAATATGGTTGTTTTTGTGTTTTACAAGTTCTATTAAAGAAGCGTGGGCATCATTTTGATTGTAATACTTAATGAGACGCAGTGAAAAAAGAACCACATAATTATTTTTAGACGTAAGCCAAAGACGGAATGCAGGTGGAACGAAATTTTCCTTATTCCGAACAACATCCATAAGCTTTAATTGCTGCCATTCGGAAATCTTATACTTGGTGTTATCCAGGAAATAGGAAATACCATCCTCTTTCAGGGAAACGGTAGCGATTTCTGCCTGTTTTCTTATAGTTCCTCTCTTGTCATTGATAAATCTTGTAATTAAACTGTACGATTCCGTAACGTTCATCTGGGTAAGCTCAAATATTCCTTTGGAAACCAATTCCCATCGCCAGCTTTTAAGCTTCTTGTATGCATCTTTGTGAAGTTCTAAATCGCGATAGATATGGAAAAGTTCTAAACGTGTGTTACCGGAAACGTCCTTACGTAGGTCCATCACTATTTCTGTTAGCACTTTTCTATCAAAATCATTTTTAATGAGTTCGCGGATTTCTACTTTAAGACCTATGTAATTGATTTTTTCAATCTTATCCCCTTTTTCGTCGTAGAAAAGAAATTCACTGATAATTGGGGAAAGCTCCTTTTTCTTTTCTCGAACCAGTCTAGCCTCCTTGGAAATTTTATTTCTAAATACAAAAACGGATACAATGTAAACAAATGCCAAAACCCCAAAAAACGCAGTAAGCCCCCATAATAAATCCGTTGGGATTTTAGGAGCTGTAAGCAGTGAATTGATACTATGTGTTTGGGGGAGTTTAAGCAAATTATTGTGATTTGTTTAGCTCTCTGGCGAGCCGCACCATCAATTCTGAGGGGCTCACGGGTTTTGAAATAAAGTCATTAGCACCTAGCTCAAAAGCGCTCAGTACATTTTCCTCGTTACCTGCGGAGGAGATAATTATAATAGGAGTTTTAGAGTCTAAATCTTTACGCACATAATTAATTAGTTCAATACCCGAGAAATAGGGCATCATAATATCACTAACAATTATATCCGGCATTTCTGTCTCCAAATACTCTTTCACTTCTTTACCATTAGAAGAATGATGTACTTCGTACCCCCCTTTTTTTAGCCTAAAATCTAGCAAGGAAGCAAGTAGTTCATCATCATCGGCCAATAAAACACGTTTCTTAACCATGGTTCCTATTTAAGATTATTTAAAGCGGTATCTATCTGTTTTTCGTAACTAGGATAGTTTTGCAAAAAGTCTTGGAATAATCTCGATGTTTCGTCTTCATGCTCTGCCTTACAGCATTCCTCTATACCTACGACAATGTCTCTGAGCTGAAACGCTTTAAACATGGAGAGGCTCGCTTTTAATTTATGTGCCGCTAGGGAAATCTCCTTAAAATCGTTCTTTCCTAGTCCAATTTTGGTAGCTCCAATGAATTCATAGACATTCTGTTTGAATAATCTAACCAATTCGCGAAGCATAGCTACTTCTCCAAAACACTCCTTTAAGATGTTCTGAAGATCAAAGCTATTTTCAGTGTCTTTGGATATCGTTTCCTTTTTAAGCAAAACTTTGCTTTCCGGTGTTAAGGATTTTTCCTTTTTGTTTTTGAGTACTTTAATGAGAAGTTCGTCCAAGGTATAAGGTTTTAGTAAAAAGTCGTTAATTCCTGAGTTGATACAACGTTCCTGGTCTTGAGAGGTAAAATCAGCGCTTAGTGCTATGATAGGAACTTGTTTAAATTGTTCATTTGCTCTTATTTTTTGAGAAATTTCAAAGCCGTCCATTCCCGGCATTTTTAAATCCATAAGAACAAGGTCAATGGCATCGGTCTCCAGTATAGCCATTCCTTTTTGGGCTTCTGCAGTTATGTAAACCTTGCAACCCCATTTATTCAATTGTTCACTTATTAGGTGCTGATTCATTAAGTTATCCTCAAAAACCAAAATTTTAGCACCTCTAAGTAATTCTTTTCCTTTTTCAATAGTGATGGTACCGGCATTCTTTGCACGAATATTAGTAGCGCTGCCCCTTTTAAAAGGGATATTGAACATAAATGTTGTTCCTTTTCCTTCCACACTTTCTACAGCTATTTGTCCGTTTTGTTTATCGATTAGCTCCTTTACAATACTTAGTCCCAAACCAGTTCCGCCGTATTTAGAAAAGGTATCCGCATCCGCTTGTTGGTAACTTTCGAAAATAGTTTTAAGTTTTTTCTCGGGAATACCGATTCCTGTGTCCGCTACCGTGAAATCTAGCACGTAATCGTGCCGTTTTTTCTCTTGAATGCCAATGGTTAATTCTATATGCCCTTTTTCTACAAATTTTATCGCATTTCCTAAAAGATTTAAAAGGACTTGGGATAGTTTTGATGGGTCGCCCATCATTGTCTTAGGTATCTTAGCATCCATAGAAACCCTTAAATCAACGCTCTTGTCAACGATTAAGGTTTGACACAGAAAGATGACATCGTTCACCAAACCGTGAAAATTAAAATCGATGGTATCCAGGCTATCAACACCAGAAGTAAGCTTAGAATATTCCAAGACCTCGTTAATAATGTCCCTTAGATTGTACGAGGCGCTTTGTATGGCATCCACCTTTTTAAGCTGACTAGGATTTAGTTTCTCATCGCGTAATAAATTGGCAAATCCAATGATACCGTTTAGCGGCGTTCGTATTTCATGGCTAATATGGGCAATAAGCTTGGTACCGTTCACTTCCTTTTGAGAAGTATCAGCTATATTTTTAGTCGATTTATCGGGGGTAACGGCTTCATTAGGATTTAAAATCCGATTTTCCAATCGGTTTCTAAATTTATTGAAAGACGCTTTTAGCAAAGTAGCTTCCTCGGCACTCAACTCCTCAAAAGAAAAATCGTTTAGGGAAGATTCTAACTGAGATAATTGACTTAGTAAGTCTTGTGTTTTCAAAATTGACATAGGTTAAGATTCCTTTTCGGATAAATATTTCATTTTCAGATATCCTTAAAATTCCCGCTTTCCCCTACCGTTGACAATTAAATGTTCTCTATACTTCCTTTTTTGTTGTGAATAGGCTTTATTTGTAGGTGTAAAAAATATAAAAATGAAAGAATTAAGCTACTTGCTCTGTGTTTTACTATTGTTTTCCTGTGCGAACGAAGAAAAAAAGCAGGTCGAATCAACTGAAGAGATAGCAAAAAGAATCCATGAAAAGGTCATAACAATTGATACGCACAATGATATCAATGTCAAGAATTTCACGGATAGTATCAATTACACCCAACGCTTAAACACCCAAATAAATCTTCCTAAAATGAAGGAGGGAGGTTTGGACGTTTCTTGGCTTATCGTTTATACGGGACAGGACACAATTACCGAAGAAGGTTATGCCAAGGCAAAAGAGAATGCCATGGCCAAATTTGATGCCATTCATAGACTCTGTGAGGAGCTAGCTCCCGAAGAAATTGAACTTGCGTTGACTTCCGAGGATGTTCGCCGTATTGATGCCGCAGGCAAGAAAGTTGCTATGATCGGTGTAGAGAATGCATATCCCATAGGAGAAGACCTTTCGGAGTTTAAAAAGTACCATGAATTAGGTGCCCGCTATATTTCTCTTTCGCATAACGGGCATAGCCAGTTCTGTGATTCCAATACTGGAGAAAAGGATTCTGTATGGTTACACAATGGTTTAAGTGAATTGGGTGAAGCTGCTGTAAAAGAGATGAATAGACTAGGTATGATGATAGATGTATCTCATCCTTCTAAAGAATCCATGAAGCAGATGATAGCTTTATCAAAGGCACCTATTATTGCCTCACATTCTTCGGCACGGGCCTTATGTGGTCATAGTAGAAATTTGGATGATGAACAGTTGAAATTGATGAAAGAAAATGGAGGTGTTGTACAGACTGTTGCCTTTAGCTCTTATTTGAATACAGAAAAACATGAAGCGCGTGCGGCATACATGAAAGGACTTTATGAAAAAATAGCGGACTCTTTGTCCATAGATTGGTACGAGCGTTCTGAATTCCGAAACTTAACGGATGACCAAAAGGAAGCTTTCATGGAAAATTACCCGAAGGTAATGCAAATGGGAAAAGATATGGTAACTGGTATGACAGACGTACCAGAGGCCGTTAATGTTTCCGACTTCGTAGACCACATCGATTACATGGTAAAACTTATTGGTATCGACCATGTAGGAATAAGCTCCGATTTTGATGGTGGTGGTGGAATAGAAGGATGGTCGGACGCTTCCGAAACCTTCAATGTAACCCTCGAATTGGTAAAAAGAGGGTATACGGAGGCGGAAATAGAAAAACTTTGGGGTGGCAATTTACTTCGTGTTTTAGACGAGGTACAAGCAGTTGCCAACACCATGGCCGCAAACTAGGCTTCTGCGGCAGCCGCCAGTCTATCGCTAACGAACTCTACCTTAGTTTTGCCGTGTGCGGCCGGTTTACCGTCCTCACCTAAATTAACCATGATAATATTGTCTACAGTGACGATAGTTTCATGGTTCATTTTATTGCGCACCTCGCAATTTAGTGTCAGTGAGGTTTTACCGAATTTCACCACCTCGATACCTATTTCAACGATATCGCCTTGTTTGGCGGCACTCATGAAATTGATTTCTGACATATATTTCGTTACGATTTTACCGTTTTCCAACTGAACAATACTGTACAGCGCTGCCTCTTCATCTATCCAGGCCAATACCTTACCACCGAACAAGGTGCCGTTAGAATTTAAATCCTCTGGTTTAACCAATTTTCTTGTGTGAAATTTCATAGTACAAAATTATTAGTACTGCAAAATTAAATTGAAAATCAATTGAAACCTGATTTAAACGGTATTTAACAATACGATTTATCAAATTAGGAGCTTCGACCTCGTGAAAATGAGCATTATATAAATATCCTACGGCGTAATTTCATAATGAGCAAAGGCATCGTGTTTACGCCATTTCACTAATTAAAAATTAACATATGGGCTACAAAGACATGATTTAAAAAAGGCTTGGTGGGTCAATCAGCGTTTTAGGAACCGTAAGATCTGTCTGTAACCGTTCATTGAGTTTCTTGATAAAATAGGCCGAGAGTAAGGGTGATTCCAATTCCATATTCTGATGAATGAAAAAATTCACCTTTCTCAGGCCTTGTTTCTTCCATTCTTCAAGTCGGGATACCCAATCATCCAAGCGTGTATAATCGCTCTTATGATTAGCGCCTACATACCTCACAAAGGCTTCATCATTGGTCAGCCGCATATGCATAATATCCCGTCTTCCAGCGGTATCGACCAGTATGTTCGCTATTCCATTTTCCTCTAACAGATGATATAGTTCCTGAGCCACCTTTTCGTCATTGAACCAGTCGGTATGCCTAAACTCCATAGCCAAACGGAATTCTTTGGGCCATCGTTCTACGAAGCGCACTACCCTATCCCAGTCTTTAGGAGCGAAATTATTATGCATTTGCAAGAACATTGTACCCAACTTATCGCTCAGATTAGCCGTATTCGTTAAATACTGGTCCAAAACGGGATAAGCTTGGTCATTTAATCTTCTAAGGTGACTTACGTTCTGTACGATTTTTGGAAAAAAGGTAAAATTAGATGGTGTTTTCGCATTCCACTTTTCGTAGGTCTCAGCGGCGAATATGCGGTAAAAAGTAGCGTTTAGCTCAATAGAATTAAACTGGGTAGAATAATAGGCCAACTCATCTTTAGTGCCCCTTGGGTAAAAATTTTTTAGGTCTTGCTTGTTCCACTTTGCGCAACCTACATGCATTAGAAATTGGTCTGCCTGGTCTATTTTATTTAGAACTACGGCAGTATCTACATGGTCCGCAGGTAGTGTAAAATCAATATCTTCTGGTTGTTCTACTTTTCCAAATTTCATATGCGCGTAAATTTTGTTTAAAAATAGCCAATAATTCATAGTTTTCTTGATCAACACCAACTGTTTATAAACCCGTTAAAAACTAATAGCTATACCCTAGAAGCACCTAGTCTTATTGGCTATCTTTAGAAAAACAAGTTTGTCATGAGCACCAGGTCCCAAAGTTTAAAACAGATTCGTCCGGAAATTCCTTCAGCGAGAATACATCCGAATATGAGCGCAGATGAGCGTTTTCAAAATGAAACCCTCCGCCCTATCATTAAATTACAGAACGATTTGCTGCTTGCTTGCTTTCAGAATTACATCATAAAAAATAAGAACACCTTTTATGAGTTGCGATTGGAGAAACGTATGGATTACATTACCCATGCCTTACAAAAAGATATCAAGTACCGGAATTCCCTGAAAGGCATTATCATAGGTCAGTTTACGGTTGAAGAGTATGAAACCTACATTCAAAATTCATCGGCCTTGAACAAACGTATTATAACTATGGTCATTAAACGTTTGCAGGACCAAATTCAGTATTTCGAAAAAGAAGCTTTAGTCTAGTAGCGACTCGCCATTGAGATTCGTAGTCAATATAGCGCTCATCAGGTCAAAATAAGGTCGTATCGCTTTAAAAGAATTACTTACAGTATTTGAAAAGTCTGGAGCTAATACCTCCTTATCGGTAAAATTCCGAACAAATATAAATTGCTTTTTTCGTATCAAGTCAATATTGGGGTCTTCCTTATCAAAGCCTTTTGGAGCGGTCTTTAATTCATCTCCCGCGAGTTCTCCCCAAACATCCTTGAACGATTTTTGTTTCATAATGTCCCGCAGTTCAGATGGGTCTATCTCCCATTCCTTTCTAATACGAAATAGGTCTTCTTTTTCTGGTGCCCAGAATCCCGCAGCTATAAAACTCCCTTGGGGCTGTACATGAAGGTAATAGCCGCCTCTACGTTGCTTCCCTGCTCTAGTAAAGGAAGCGGAGAAATTATATTTATACGGTGTTTTGTCTTTAGAAAAGCGTACATCCCTATAAATACGGAATACCTTTAACTTTTCAATTTCATCGTGCGTTTTCATTTTTTCCAACACCTCGTTAAAGAACGTCTTGGCTTCCGTCTGTCGCAGCTTAAATTGCTCCTTGTTCTCGGCAAACCACTCCCGATTATTATTTTCTTTGAGCTTGGTTAAAAATTGAAGGGTTTGTTTCGTAATTGTAGGATGTAACATACGACTTAGGTCTTGTTATTTTAAGCTAAAGTTAACCATTTGCGCTAAAGGCAATAGTAATAATTGGTTAATTTTGATGCTATAAAAATAGGCGCGCAAGCCTAAGAAGCCTAAAAGTAAATCCATTGTATGATTTAAGTAGGCGCAGAAGTATATCAAGTCTCGGTTAGCGAGTAACGAACAACCTATGAATCATCAAGATATTATTACCCGTATCAACACGCATAAGAAACAGCCTAATCTCAGGTTTAGACTAAAGCGTGATACCGAAACTTTTACGGACTTACTTTTTTACACCCTGTTCGATATTGAAACTCCGGTTTCGGAGAATTTAGGAATTTTAGAAAAACAGTTCGATAATTTAGTGGATTTGGCCTGTTGGGAAAGTGAAAAACCCTGCAAGAAAGTTTGGGAAAACTACGTGGCAAAACTTCCTACCATCTTAGAAAGTCTAAATCTTGATGCAGAGGCCACCGTTAACTGCGACCCCGCCTCCCTTTCTATTGAAGAAGTGTATATGGCCTATCCCGGTTTTTATGCGATTGCTATTTACAGACTGGCCCATGAGCTTTACCAAACAGGTTTCCCCTTGGTACCACGATTAATGACGGAATATGCGCACCGACAAACTGGTGTTGACATTAACCCAGGTGCTCAAATCGGGAAATCCTTTCATATAGACCATGGCACGGGTGTCGTTATAGGCGAGACGGCCATTATCAAAAATGAGGTGAAAGTGTACCAAGGCGTTACCCTAGGCGGACTTTATGTGGCCAAACATTTACAGAAAACGAAACGGCACCCCACCATTGAAGATAATGTAACCATCTATGCCAATGCTACGATATTGGGAGGTGATACCGTTATCGGTGCCAATAGTATCATCGGTGGAAATGCATGGCTTACCGCATCGGTACCCCCACATTCCACCGTTTTCCATACCCCAGAAATAAAAATTAAAACCTTACGCAATGGCTAACCGCATTTTAGATTTAATAGGAAATACGCCTTTGGTAGCATCCAGGGTACTGAACACCAACCCCAATGTAAAGCTCTACTTTAAGATGGAAGGTCATAATCCGGGTGGTAGCGTTAAGGACAGAGCGGCCTATAATATGATTAAAAACGGACTGGAAACGGGACAAATCAAAACAACGGACCGATTAATTGAAGCTACAAGCGGTAATACGGGTATAGCACTGGCTATGATTGCGGGAATTTACGGTTTGGATATTGAATTGGTAATGCCCGAGAATTCCACCAAAGAACGCGTACAGACCATGCGTGCTTATGGTGCGAAGGTAACGTTAACTTCAGCAAGTGTAGGTATCGAAGGAGCGCGGGACTATGCCGAGGAAAAGGTGAACAAGGAAGGTTTTATTATGTTGAACCAATTCGCCAACGAAGACAATTGGAAAGCACACTATAAAACCACAGGTCCGGAAATTTGGTCCGACACCAAGGGGGAAGTCACGCATTTTGTGTCCTCCATGGGTACTACGGGAACGATAATGGGAACCTCTACTTACCTAAAAGAGCAAAAAAATACCGTGCAGATTGTGGGTGTGCAGCCCACGGATAACTCTAAAATTCCCGGGATACGCAAATGGCCCCAGGCCTATTTGCCCAAGATTTTTAATCCTGACAAGGTAGATACGGTAATGGAGGTCAGCGAGGAAGAAGCAAGAACTATGGCCAAACGACTGGCGCAGGAAGAAGGTATTTTCTCAGGGATGAGCAGTGGTGGCGCAGCCACCGTAGCCCTGCGTTTGGCAGCACAGCTAGACCATGGCGTTATCGTTTCCATTATTTGCGATAGAGGCGATAGGTATTTGTCATCGGATTTGTTTGATTAAGACATGAAAAAAATAATCCAAAAACCACATTACATTTTCTTTGGTGCTATTGCTATAGTCTTAACTATAGGGGTTTTTAGAAAAGAGCAAACACTTGATATTAATATTGAGGACACCTATTTTGTAATAGGATGTTTTCACATTGCTTTACTAAGCTCCATATCTTGCGGCCTTATTGGTTTAGGTTATTGGCTCCTATTCAAGGTAAATAAAAGGCTTTCAAAATGGTTGAGCCTACTACACATTATATTAACCTTCGGCGGATTATTTACTTTGTTCGTCATTCCGTACGATACATTTACGGAAAACGAATCCGCTTTTCCACTTTACCATAATCATAATAGGCTAAATATGATTAAGATTTTAGCAATTAGCGCAATAGTTTTCGGTCAGATGATTTACCTCATTAATTTATTTACAAGTATAATTAGAAAAAGATAAAGCGAGATGTATGGTTATGAAAAGTATTCTTAAAATTTTCTTATTACCAATGGGAGACCAGTTGAATTCATTCTACGGATTAGTAAACTCTGTTATCAATCGATAAAAGAACCTGTGCTGAGCTTGCCGAAGTGTTGAAACTCCACTTAATTATTGGTTACCACGCATATGAAAAAAACTATGAGACACACATTATACTTATTTCTTTTTGCAATGTTTTTTGGGTGCTCGAAAACTAAAGAAATTCGTTCTGAAGAATATTTTGAACATATAAATAACGCTGAAATCGCAATTTGCAATGAAGATTTTGAAAAATCATTAAGTGAATATGAAATGGCGTTCAGTTTAATAGAAAAACCATTTGGAAAAGATATTTTCAATTCTGCATTGTTAAGTCAATTAATAAAGAATTTTGAGAAAAGAAATAATTTTCTGCAACAGATAATTGACAATTCAGATGAATTAGATTTTGTGAAATCCATTTTCGTTAGTAAGTATATAACTGAACAAGAATGGAAGGAGTTACTCTCTAAAAAAGAATTGAAATATGATAAAGATTTACGAATTGAATTCAATGAAATTTATAATAGAGACCAATTATTTCGGCCAATGTATGAAACTCATGATGACACTATAAATTCAAATAGAAAGCTAAATTTAAAACGGATTTTGGAATTAACAAACTTAAACGGATTTCCATCTCAAGTGGAATTAGGATATAGTAATTATTTAAGAAACCAACCACACGATATTGTTTTGCATCATACCGCACAAAGAAGAAGTTATGACAAAACTGTCATCGATTTAGAGCCTACTTTAAAATCTGCTGTGAAAAATGGACGATTTGACCCTGAACAAGCAATTTTCTATTTAAACTTTCAAGATGACCAAGAAAAAGAAAAGTTTGAAGTTTACTCATCTTGGCAATATAAGCATCCACTTTTACCAGATAGTCTAAATAATAAAGTCTGGTTTCCAAAATTAAATGAAGAACAAATATCTAACGTAGATGAAAAACGAAAGGAATGGTATGCTAATTCAATATCTGATATTAAGACAAAAGCAAATTTCTTGAATAAAAGTGATTTACCTTTTATTTTCAGTTCAGTAAAAAAGTCAATTGGAAATATGCCTGAAGATTTTGACAAAGAAAAAGCAATGGAACAGTATAACGGAATTACTAGCTTTATGATTGAAAAGTGAAAAAGACTGTGCCTAAGCCGTGTATAATTTTTTTCTTGTTCTATCTTAATTACGAATCCCGGAGCGTCGGGATAAAAATTCGGCTTGTGTCCATCTGAATGGTTTGCGTTCTTTTATAGCACTACTATTCTTATACAAGACCGATAACGAAACCCCACCCCTACTCCAAAGCAGCATCCATAGCCTTTTTAAAAACTTCAAAATCTTGGAGGTAATTGTGTCTAATACAAGCGCTAATGTAAAACCGTTTTACACGTACTAATGGCTGTGTTCAAAACTTTCTTACAAACTTTTGTAAGAAGTCTTGACTTCATTTTACGGATTAGCGAAATTACGTTATCAACCGATACAAGGAACCTGTGCTGAGCTTGCCGAAGTGTTGAAACTCCACTTATCTAATCGTTAACTACAAGTGCTCGATAAAACATTTATTATTGAAATAGTTAAAAACTAGAATTAACAATTAGTACCTCACATTCATTGTGAAACCTAGCCCCATACCCTTTAACTTTTTTTTCATGCTAGATTCTTTTGAATCTCTTTCATAAGTGCCACCTGTAAGTAAACCAACAGATACAATTAATCCTTCGGTAGGTTTAATCTCTCCTTCATTATCTACCCATTCCAAAGTAACTATAACATCCTCTGTAAGAACAATATCATATTCTTTTAAATTGGTTGAAATCATGCCTGTTTGCTTGGGTTCAACTGATATGATAATATTATTTTTAAGAATGTTTTCAGAGGGTTTTCCATTAACAATTTTATACATATTTAATCTAAAAAACGATTTTGCGCTAAATCGATTATATGATATATGAAAATTAAAATCATCAACAAAGGTTGGTTTTCTTCCAACATTCATTTTGATACCCATTTCTTTTCCAAGTTGCTCATAGTAAAAAATATGTCCTATAAACGTTGATTTTGTTTTGTTACCCAAAGTTTTCTTCTTCCACTTTCTAGCCGTTACCACAACTTCGTTTAGCTCAGAAATTTCTTCCTCAAGATTAACCTCAATTTCTCCTTTTTTGTTTAGCAAGTTATCTACCACCAAAATTTTGGGTTTATAACCAATCATTGATATTCTGATAGTATCTTTTGCATTTGATTCCGTAAGATGAAAATCGAACGAACCTTCCCTGTCACTTACAGTACCTATTTCTTTGTTCAAAATCCCGATATTCACATAAGGTAATTTTATTTTAGTCTTCGAATCCTGAACCAACCCAGAGATAATAAGTTCTTTAGGTTTTTCTGTACTATACTCAAAAGGCTTTTCTGTTATATTTTTCTTTTGCAAAAGATTAGTATAATACTCTGCGTAACCGTTGGATTGTTTTAAATGTTTTTGGAAAAATAATACTGTGGTTTCCATTGTTTCTTCATACAGCTCAACTTGTGCTTCGGTTGTTTTGAGTGCCCAAGCTATACTCCCAAAATCGTCATGTTTACTATTCGTAAATCGCATGTAGTTTTTTGAAGTATTAATTTTTTTGAAATAATGATACTCTCCTGTCGGTGTAAATTCATCTAGTTTATCGCCACTTTCTATATATAGATAAGCAGCATTAGTTTTTTCTGGATGAATTAAGTCAGCATCATAAATCTCAGACAGAAAAACATCATCTTCGTCAGTATCGCCATAATAAAAAACATCCGAACCGTCTAAAGAGGCAAATGCCTTGATTTCAGGGTGCTTATCCAACATTATAGCTCCGCTCATTCCGCCCCAACTCAAACCAAGTATTCCTATATTATCAAAATTGATGTGAAGACTTTCAATTTTTTTAAGCTCTTCTAAAGCAAATTCCCCATCGTAAACTTGTTCCATCGTATCTAGAAGACCATTTGTCATATCTCCTGGGTAAGTTCCAATCGAAGAAATAGATAAAACCACAAATCCTTTTTCCGCCAACCTTTCTAACAAGCGATAGCTTTCCCAGCCCATTCCGTTATATCCTGCCAAATATATTACTAAAGGAAATTTGCCGTTTGCCGGTGGTATGTTTTCAAAGCTTTCAGTTTTGACTTTCAACAAACGTTTACCGTCAGTAGCTTCAACGCCAAAACCAGCCGCCAAATAAAGAACAAATTCATCCGACATACCTGTATAATTGTTGTCATCTTGGTATTTATTAGCCCGTTCTTCATGCAATCTATATAAATCTTCGAAAAGCAATCTATCACCATTTTTTGCCGTCGAAGGATACCAAATATCCAAGTCTAAAGGACGGTAGTGTAATCTATCTGTATCAGAAGCATTGGGTTTGTAGATTCTCGATGAATCGGTTAATTGTATGGTTCTAAAACCAACTTTATAGGATTTAGATTCTTGAGAAGTACCATAAAAATTGATGAAAAGAATAAAGTAGAGGATAGTCACGTTTAATTTCATGAGTCTAAGGTATCAAGTCAATTAATATCTTAGACGTAAATTTTTGTTAAATGGGTGCCAAATCACAATTGGACTTTTCACTCTAATGGAAAAAGAGAAAGTTTGCGGACGGAACTGAAAAAAGCAAGTTTGTGCAGATGGACTTTACTCGGACGAAACTGTTACGCAGGACTTCACTCGGGCGGAGACAAAACGGAAACTCAGAAGGACGTGCTTACTCAAACGTGTCGCACCAGTAGTTAACAATACCTATAGCAAATAGGGCTGAAAGTGCTTAATCCGAAGGCTTGCGTATATTTGCAAAGACCACCAAATCTTTTGATTTGGCAACTCAGAAAAGAAAGATAGTCACAAAATGCAAAAGCTTTGGCTACGGGCTTGGCGGAGAGGTCGTTTCGTGTCCCCTGCCCTACTTGCCATAGGTACTGTGTTAAAAAGCAAGCTTTTTCTTTAAAATATTAGGAAACAAGTTGAGCAATCAAGTTGTTATCCTGCGCAGCAAGGGCTTCACGCTTTTGCTGCTTTTTAGTTTCAAAATCCGCATCATAGAATTCTTCGTTTTTCCATAGGGTGTACATTAATATCAACAGCTTTCTCTGAACCGCTATTAAGGCCACCAGTGGCTTTGCTTTCTTTGGCTTAAGTCGGTTATAGAATTGTTTCAATGTTGGATTACAACGCACACAGGTCATCGAAGGCATATGTAGAACGGCACGAATATGGCTGTTACCCTTTTTGCTGATCCTTGTTTTGCCCTTGAAGTTCCCCGACTCTCGCAAGACAACATCGTAACCGGCGTAGCTGGTCAGTTGTTTCGCGTTTACGATAGAAGCAAAACCCAAGGTCTCTCCTATAACGGTAGCTGCGGATATAAATGAAATGCCAGGTATACTCATCATAAAGCCTATCTTGTTCCGCAGTACTTTGTTTTTGGATATCAGGTCCTGCATTTCTTCTTCTATAGATCCTATTTGACCATTGATAAGTTTCAGCCTGTTCTTATGCCTTTTAAGGGCTTTGGCATTCCTATAAACACTCGACGAAATTGCTCCCTGACGATTGTTCTCTATTGTCCTATCCTTTAACAAAGAACTACGTTCCCTGCTCAATGCTTTTAAGCGTTGAAGTTCTTCACTGGGTGGCTCCCATAAACGAATAGACCTTTCCAGACCGAGCATACCGAGCATTTTACTATCCAGCGCATCTGTCTTTGAGCGTTGGTCAAGACTACGGGCATAACTCTTCACCCTGCCCGACTGCATTACACAAACGGAATAACCTTTGGAATGCAGATAATGGGCGATACCCTGATGGTAAACTCCCGTGGCTTCCATAACCACTAAAAGCTCAACGCTAGCATCCACCGATTTCCTTAACCATTTCAAAAGCTCTTTATAACCTGACAGATCATTGGGCACATCTGGATGTGATATGAACTCTTTATTAAGCTTATCCGTTAGAAAACCTAGGGATAATGATAAGTTTAGTTTAGAGACATCAATACCCAAACATTGTTTTAAGCGCTTTTCCATAACATTATTTTTTTAAGCTATAACCTTCTTTATCATCCTTGCTCGCATTTGATTCGACCTCTGTAAAATAGGGTCTAGGTACTGTCCGGATTCCAAGAAAACTATAGAAGGGCGGGATTTCTATGAAACGATATCACTTTAAGTGTATCTAGCCGAGACCTCTCTGTCCCTTCTATTCTAGCTTTTGTTCACTTCCCAAGCTAATGTTTTAAAACATTAGCTTGGGAAGTGTGTAGACCTAAGCAACGATATCCATTTTAAGTATCTGGCCGAAACACGAAACCACACTTCCCTTTAAGCTAATGGATTATCCTAAATATCTTATCTTCAACCTAAGAAACAAACATACGAGCCGATACCGATAACGAAACTCCACCCCTACTCCAAAGCAGCATCCATGGCGTTCTTAAAGACCTCAAAATCTTGTAGGTAATGATGCGCGTCATCTTCTACAGTTAATATGTACTTTTCATACAACCGCATTTTTCTGTTCAAAACTTTCTTACAAACTTTGGTAAGAACTCTTGAATTCATTTTGGAGATTACTGAAATTGCACTAGCAACCGATAAATGGAACCTGTGCTGAGCTTGCCGAAGTGTTGAAACTCCACTTATCTAATCGTTGTGCTTCATTATGACCAACCACTAACCAATGATAAAATTCTTCAGAAAAATTCGTCAAAAAATGTTGTCTGAAAATAAGTTCAGCAAATATCTACTCTATGCGATTGGCGAAATTGCCCTTGTTGTAATCGGAATTTTAATTGCATTACAGATAAATAATACGAACGAACTAAACAAACAACTAAGGCAAGAACAGAATTATCTCATTGCATTGCAAAAGGAATTTAGCTATAATGCAGAGATGCTCGAGAAGGTAATTAGCAATAATACCCGTTATGCCGATGCCGCAATTGAACTTTTAAAACATACAGGTCCTGACGAACCCGATTTAACGGAAAAAGATTTTTCAAAACTACTATTGCGCACAGTCAGTAACGAAATAATGTATTTACCCAGTAGTGGTGTTTTGGAAGAAATCATTAGTTCTGGAAAATTAGACATATTTCAAAATCAGGAATTAAAAAACTTGTTATCATCTTGGAGTGGTGTAATGTATAAAGTTAGGTTTCAAGAAACAGAGTTAACTAAATATAGAATGGCTTTGACCGATTGTAGGCTTCCCTTTATTAGGACACCTCTAAATTCGATAAATAATTATTATTTATGTCAGGTTTGATGAAGAATTTAAATTCTTCATCAAACCTGGGCATGTATTCTTTGGGTGATTTATTACCCAGAGATTTATGTGGATGATTAAAGTTGTAGTCCTCTCTCCAGTTGTCGCTTATCTTTTGAAGTTGATAGATGTCATTAAAATAATAAGCATCTAGTATATCTTCTCTGAAAAATCTATTGAAACGTTCTATGTAACCATTTTGCATTGGTTTTCCGGGCTGTGTATATTTAATTTCTATATGGTTTTTTGTACACCAATTCATAAATGTCCTTGATATAAATTCAGGTCCATTGTCGCACCGAACATATTTAGGTGTCCCTATTTCTTCTTTGAGGTTTTCTAATGTTTCCACTACTGCTCTAGCTGGGTATGAGAGTCCTGCATTGATTGCAATAGCTTCACGGTTACAATCATCTATGATATTGAAAACACGCAGCTTTCTTCCATCTATAAGGGCATCGCTCATAAAATCCATACTCCAACATTCATTAAGAGTTGATGGAGTTTCTAAAGGTTGCTTTATGCGCTTTATCAAACGCTTCTTATGTTTACGCCTAAGGCTGAGCTTCATATCACGATATACTCGCAATACACGCTTTCTGTTCCATTTTAGGCCTTCACGACGAATCTTGTAGTAATACTCATCAAAACCTCTGGTAGGATAGGCTTCTGCTAACTCGGTCAGTTTATCTATAACCTCGCTATCGTCTCTTTTACTCTGGTAATACCACATTGACCTGCTTAAACCTACTACACTACAGGCACGTACAATGGGAATCACATATTGTTTGATGAGATACTTTGCTCGAACTCTCTTGTCGGAAGGCCTTAGAACTTTTTTGATAGTACATCCTTTAGCATCTTATTATCTAAGCTAACATCTGCATACATCTGTTTTAACCTATTATTCTCATCTTCTAATTCTTTCAACCGCTTAAGTTGTTGTTGCTCCATACCACCGTACTTCTTACGCCAGTAGTAAAATGTGCTTTTATCTATTCCTAATTCTCTTGAAACATCGCCAACGGATCTTCCTTGTTGATTTTCTTTTAGAGCCTTGATAATTTGACTCTCGCTAAACTTGCTGTTTTTCATCGTGACAGTTTGAATTTAAAGTTAGTAAATTCGAATTATGAACTGTCCTATTTTTAGGGAAGCCTACACGATATGTGGATGGATTCTGGGAATTCGAGAAAAGCAGCTTTTGAAAGTTATGGAAATCTTTTTGGTATAGATAATTCAAAGTTTGATACTGGTAATAGACATTTGCTAAATTCAGTCCAATTTGAAAACAATTTAGAAGCTTTTGTGTTTTCGTCACGTTTTGCCAACGAGAATTATTATTCGAATTTGGATGAAAAAATAATTTCAATACTTGGAATTATAGAATCCGAATTGGAACATAGACAAAAATAACGAGAGCACAACAATGTATATGAAATCATAGCCGCCTATCGGCAGTCTACGCTTCATATACTAACCGATAACGAAACTCCACCCCTACTCCAAAGCAGCATCCATGGCGTTCTTAAAGACCTCAAAATCTTGTAGGTAATGATGCGCGTCATCTTCTACAGTTAATATGTACTTTTCATACAACCGCATTTTTCTGTTCAAAACTTTCTTACAAACTATTGTAAGAAGTCTTGACTTCATTTTGGAGATGAACGAACTTCGTTATAAACCGATAAATGGAACCTGTGCTGAGCTTGCCGAAGTATGGAGACTCCACTTATCTAATCGTTGTCCACAATGCAAGAAAACCTAGAATGAAAGAACAATTCTTATATGATTTGATTGACTTACCAATATCCTTTCTTGCTTCAAAATGGATACTTGAAAGAACGCCTTTTGCTTTTGAAGAAGACTCTGAGTCTTATTTAAAATGGAAAGAAATGCTGAGTGAAAAAATTCAAGTTGATAGTTCTGCTATTGTTTTTACTGGAAGTTCAGGTTGTGGTTTTAGCTTAAATCCATATAAAGATTTTAAAGAATTTAATGAGGAATCAGATATAGATATAGCTTTAATTTCTGACCATCATTTTGATATTGCGTGGCATTCGCTTCGAAATTTAGGAGCAAAATACTATTCATTAACGCCAAGACAAAAAATTTCAGTAGACGACCATGTAAATAGACTTATTTATTATGGAACAATTGCTACTGACAAAATACTTCCAATTTTACCTTTTGGAAAAGAATGGACTATTGCACTTAATCAAATGTCAAAAGAAAATCCTGTTAACGGAAGAATAATAAATATTAGAATTTACAAAGACTTTAAGTCTTTAAGAGATTACCAAACTAATAATCTCGAAAAGCTACGTCAAAAATTATTAGAAGAATAAATGGATAATTATTTAAGTACTACGCAAAGAAATGTAAGCTGGTTTAAATCTGCTCACGAAAGAAATGAGTTAAATATCAAACCACCATTTCAAAGAAACCCAGTTTGGGTAAATAGGCAAAAGAGTTATCTCATCGATACAATTCTGAATAAATTTCCTATTCCTGAAATTTATATGCAGGAAGCAGTAGACGAAAAAGGAAAGGCTAAATATATTATTGTTGATGGACAGCAAAGGATAAGAGCAATTTTAGAATTTCTAAGTGGTGAATTCTGCATGGATTCTAAAGACAGTCCTGATTTTGCAGATATGTATTTTGACGACTTATCACCAACTCAAAAGCAAGATATATTCAAGTATAATTTTATAATCAGAATCTTACCTGATGTAGCAGACCCCTTATTGAGAGAAATATTCCAAAGATTAAACAAAAATACTGTTGCTCTTAACAAACAAGAATTAAGACAAGCGACTTATTGGGGTCCATTTATTAAAACTATGAACAAACTTTCTGACAAAGATGTCTGGCAAGAATTAGATGTTTTTACAGCTAACGATATCAGAAGAATGTTAGATGTAGAATATATAAGTGAATTAAGTATTGCTGTTCTTCACGGTCATCAAAATAAAAAACAAAGATTAGAAGACTTCTATCAAATTTATGAGGAGGAATTTGACGAGAAAAAAGAATTAACTGAAACTTTTGATACGGTTTTGAAAGAAATAAACACAATTATATCTGAAGTAAAAAAATCAAGATGGAGGAAAAAATCTGATTTCTACACCTTATTTACGGTATTTGCAGAGCATAAAGATTCTCTTCCTCTAAGTAGCGACAAAAGAAGTGAATGTAAAGAGGTTTTACAAAAATTTGGTAGCGAAATTGACTATTTTGTTAAGACTAACAAAGATGAATTAATTGAGGTTGAATTATCTGATAACGTTAGTACTTATGGAAAAGGAATTCGTGCGACTACTGACCTTAGTAGCAGAAAAGCAAGATTTGAAGGACTTAGCAAAGAACTGAATTCGATATTTGAATAAAGCACTATGGGCAACAATGTATAAAAATAATAGCGGTTTAATCGCTAAAACGAAAGTAAGTAAATATAAAAAAGGTCTGCGTTTAACTAAAAAGTTAGTGAGTGAAAATCCGCTACCTTTTAAATAAACAGTTTTTTACTGTTCAAAACTTTCTTACAAACTATTGTAAGAAGTCTTGACTTCATTTTGGAGATGAACGAACTTCGTTAACAACTGATACATGGAACCTGTGCTGAGCTTGCCGAAGTATGAAAACTCTACTTATCTATAGATTGTAAGCCATTTAAAAAACATATATGAAGGATTCTTTAAATTTTATTTTGGGACCTCAAGGACTAATTCTCCTTGGAGGTATTCTAGCTCTCGTTGGAGCATTTTGGTCCTCAAGAAGGGACTTATCCGCCGAAAAAGAAATAAATAAAAAAAATGAGATTATTATTCAGAAAACTGAAGAGATATCAGAACTAAACAATAAGATTGTGAATGTATTAACCGGAGGGAATTCCTTTCCTGTTGTTACGTTTGGCATTCCAGATAGAATACATGGTACCCCAATATTGTCGTTGAATGGAGAAAATGCTATTCCTAATGTTTCCGGTTCTTTCATTGATGTAAGAGAATTAAGAGAAGACCAAAAGGAAGGGGATATTGCGAGTAGTGTTGGAATGAACTTTCATAAAAACATTGTTTCTCCCGCTTATGTTATGTTTGTAATTGATGAAAAAACATTTTTGGACATCTCAAAAGGAGGTCGTTATATGATTCATTTCTATACACCATACAACTCATTTACCCAGTTATTAGCAGTTGAACCTAGTGGCATTGATGGTTATCCTTTGCAAGCATATAAAATTTACAAAGGCGACCTTACAGATGAAGGATTAATACACACAAAATATCCAGAAAATTTCCCTATTCCTTTAGAAGAAATTGATTTTTTGGAAGCTTTGACTTCTGAAGATATATAAAAAAATAGGTCGAAAAAATAAACGCCACACAACAAAGGCTAAAATTCAATGCTTGCGGATTTCCTAAACGGAAATCACGTGGAAATAGCTAACTTTGGGTTCGGCTGGATTGTCCTTCGGACGAATCACGGCAACGTGCCATACCCAAACCGATAACGAAAAACCATCCCTGTCTTAATTCTTTTTTTTCTCTAATAAAATAAACTATCGTTAAACTTTCAACGTATTTCCATTCTTTTTAGGGAAGGCTACAGCATCATCCATGGCGTTCTTAAAGACCTCAAAATCTTGTAGGTAATTGTGTCTAATACAAGCGCTAATGTAAAACCGTTTTACACGTACTAACGGCTGTGTTCAAAACTTTCTTACAAACTATTGTAAGAAGTCTTGACTTCATTTTGGAGATAAACGAACTTCGTTATCAACCGATAAATGGAATTGAAACTCCACTTATCTAATCGATAACGAAACCCTATCCCTACTCCAAAGCAGGCTTCATGGCTGTTCTAAAACTTTAAAATCCGGTACCTTTTAAATAAACAGTTTTTTGCTGTTCAAAACTTTCTTACAAACTTTTGTAAGAAGTCTTGACTTCATTTTACGGATTAGCGAACTTCGTTATCAACCGATAAATGGAACCTGTGCTGAGCTTGCCGAAGTGTTGAAACTCCACTTATCTAATCGTTGGGCACAATATAACCAAACATTAAACTATGGGATACACAAGAAAATTAATTGACCTATCACTTCTCAACATTAATATCGAAAATCCTCGATTTGAAATGGTTGGGAATCAAAGAGAGGCAATCAAAACAATGATTGATGACCAAGGCGATAAATTAACCAAACTCGCGACCGATATTGTTGAGGAAGGATTAAATCCGGGCGACCCTATTTTTGTAGTTCAACACGAGAAAAAAGAAGACCAGTTTAATATTCTTGAGGGAAACAGACGAGCAACAGCACTAAAATTATTAGAAAATCCCGACTTAATTCCAGAAACCAAGAAAGCTCTACTGAATAAGTTTAGGAAACTATCCGAAGAATATAACAAGTCACCGATTGATAAAATAAACTGTGTCCTTTTCGAGAGTGAGGATGATGCTGAACATTGGATTGAATTAAAACATACTGGACAAAATGACGGAATTGGTACGGTAAGTTGGGATGCACAACAAAAAGCAAGATTTGACGAACGTGTAAAAGGCACGTCAAGTTATGCCTTGCAAGTCATTGACTTTTTGCATAAAGAAAGTACAGTAGAGAAAGACATAAAATCCAAATTAAAAGACGTTAAATCTTCATCTTTACAACGTTTAGTAACCGACCCAGACTTTAGACGAGTTGCAGGAATTGAAATAAAAGATGGAAAAGTTCGTACTAAATTTGAGCCAAGCGAAATTGCTAAACCTTTATCAAAAGCTGTTAGGGATTTATTAAGAAAAGACTTTACAGTAAAGGATATCTACTACAAAGATGATAGACTAAATTATTTAGAAACGTTCAAGAAGACCGACCTGCCAGACAAAACACAGGAATTAGCTGGTAATTGGGAATTAATAAGCACAACACGTCCAAAAAAGATTGACCCTAAAAAAGCTAAAAAGGCCAAGAAAAAAAGTACTACTCTCATATCAAAGAGAAAAACTATTATTCCTAAAAGCACAATTATTCCTATAAGTCAACCGAGAGTTAACAAAATTTATCACGAACTCAAAGATTTAGATTTGACAGATTTTGAGAATTCTGGTGCGATTACTTTTCGAGTTTTTATAGAATTAACATTAGATACTTATTTAGAGACATTTCCTTTGGCATCTGTAAATGATAGCAGTAAATTGAGCCACAAATTAAAAAGTGTTGCAAAAGATTTAGAAACCAAAAAAATACTTCCAAAAGACAAATTAAAGGGTGCTTATACTGCGTCCACTATGAAAGATAGTATTTTTTCAATCAACACATATAATGCCTATGTTCATAATAAAGACTTTCATCCAGACCCTGAAAGTCTAAAAAAGAATTGGGATAATTTAGAGATTTTTTTCGTTAAAATATGGGAGTTAATTTAAGCACTAAACATTATTCACCACTTCGCTATCCTGGAGGAAAAGCGAAATTATCATATTACGTTCAATTGTTAATTGATTACAATTTAATCAATGACGGCCACTATGTGGAACCATACGCTGGCGGAGCGAGTGTAGCACTTTCATTATTATTCAATGAGTTTGTGAGTGAGGTACACATTAACGACTTTGACGTTAGAATTTATTCTTTTTGGAATTCCATTCTCGAAAACACAGATGAGTTTATAAAAAAAATTGAAACGACAGAATTGAATATTCAAAATTGGAAGAAACAAAAAATAATCCAACAAAACTTTCAGAATTACACAGAAATGGAAGTCGGATTTTCAACATTTTTTCTTAATCGCACAAACAGGTCTGGAATTTTAAAAGCAGGTGTTATTGGAGGTAAAAACCAAGATGGAAAATGGAAAATGGATGCTCGATTTAATAAAGAAAATTTAATTGAGAGAATTAAAAAAATAAGTCGTTATAAAAATCGAATAAATTTATACAACGAAGATGCTGTAGATTTGACACAAAAGCTAAACAAAAAACTTCCTCAACAAACTCTCTTTTATTTCGACCCACCTTACTACAAAAAAGGGAAAGACCTTTACATTAATTTCTACGAACACGCCGACCATCAACAAATTTCTGATATAATTAGTACGCTAAAAAATAGATATTGGTTAGTTTCCTACGACAATGATAAAAATATTAGCGATTTATATTCCAAATTCCTTCAGCGTACTTATCAATTAAACTATCACGCTAATAATGCAACGAAAGGAACAGAAATAATGATTTATTCAGATAATTTAATCGTTCCTGAAATGAACAGCCCAGTTGATAAAATGGAATTAAAAGAATTTAATGAAAATGGATTAAAGGCAGATTGGATATATCAACGAAAAAATACTGTGCCCAACATCGTATAAAAACAATAGGGCAATTTGTATCTAAACCGGAAGGTTTGGGCGCATTTGCAAGGTCTCCAAATTTTTAAATTTGGCTTGTGTTCAACCGAATGGCAACAGCATATTTTCAGCCCTACTGTTCTTATACACAACCGTCGTGCTTAATGCTGAAAAAAAATAACCAAAATAATTAATGTTACCAATTGAATTTACATTTGAAGGTCCGCCTTTGTCTTTCCAGTCCAAAAATAAGACTAGGAAGAGAGCTTATAAAACAAGGGTTGCTACTGAGGCACAAGCTGTTCTAGATGCTGGATTTACATTAATTACGGATGAATTAGAGATAGTGATTACTTATTATTATGAAGGACAAACACCTGATATTGATAATATTATTAAACCAATTCAAGATGCTTTAATTGGTATTGTGTATGTAGATGATAACCAAATTGCCGATACAAGAAGTAGAAAAAAATTAATTAATGGAAGCTATGTCGTAAGAAATGTTTCTTTAGTAATTGCACAAGCATTTAGTAAAGGTTCAGAATTCATTCACGTTAAAATAGACAGTCACATTATAACTCAAGAATTAGACTGATGGAAAAAAATAGCAACTACAAAAATATAGAACGAAGAATTAAAGAAGTAGCAAATGACTATACTTTAAAAGGATATGATGTAATCATCTACCCTAATCATACTAATTTGCCAAACTTTCTGAAAAACTTTGAACCTGATATTCTAGCGAAAAAAGACGATTTTAATGTCATTATAGAAGTAAAAACAAGAAATAATCAAACTGATTTTAAAAAATTAGAATTTTTAGCAAAAGAAATTGAAAGCAGAAAGAACTGGCGTTTTGAATTAGTTTTTACTAATCCAAGAGTGAAACAAATTAAAACTAACGAATTTACTGTTTTAAGTGAATTAGCAATTAATAACAGATTATTAGAGATTAATAAACTGATAGAGATTGAGTCCTTCGAAGCTTCATTTTTACTTTCTTGGGCAACTATTGAATCTGTATTACGCAAAAAATTAAATGACGAAAAATCAAAAACAGATAAAAGCCCAACACTATCAGTAATCAGAAATATGTTTTCACTTGGTTTAATCAATCAACACGATTACAAAACACTTCAAAAGAGTAATAGTTTAAGAAATAATTTGATTCACGGATTCGAGCAAAATATTGATAGAAATTCTGTACAAAAGTTAGTTCAAATAATAAATTATTTAACAGGTCAAAATAACGAATCTGAATGGTTAGAATGGCTAAATGCTGTTGATTTAGAAAATTATGAAGAAATATATTCGCTTTATTTAACAGCTCTCAATAATGAAAGTTATGGTCTTTTCGATGTAACAGAAGAAATGGAAAATATAGTACTAAAAGCTGACCATATGGATGAAGTTTTAATATTTGAAGATTCAAGCTCACTGCGCAGTTTTGCGGAATTTGTGGAAGAAGAATATATGGATGAAATGGGAGCGGAAGGATATTATGCATTTCATAGAGCAATGGAAAAGGATGATTAGAACGGAAAAGCACTAAGCACAACAATGTATAAAAATAATAGCGGTTTAATCGCTAAAACGAAAGTAAATAAATTAAAAAAAGGTCTGTGTTTAACCGAGAAGTTAGTGCGTAAAAACCCGCTACTATTCTTATACTAGACCGATAACGAAACCCCACCCCTACTGCAAAGCAGCATCCATGGCGTTCTTAAAAACCTCAAAATCTTGGAGGTAATTGTGTTTACCCCCTTCTATAGTATAAAACGTTCCCTGACCTTCGGGAACTTGGGTAAACAAGTCCTGCGCTTGCTCAAAAGGGATAATACGGTCCGCTGTACCATGAATAATAGAAACAGGACATTTTACCTGTTGCACATAGGCATTGGAGGGAAAACGGTAGTTGGCCAATAAATCAATAGGGAAAATAGGAAAACGGTGTTTTCCCAATGCCACTGCGCTATAAAAAGGGGATTCCAAGATGAGCTTACAGGGACTATTCGCTGCAGCTAGCCCGGAAGCCACGCCAGTCCCAAAAGAACGACCATACACTACAATCTTGCTTTCGTCATACCGCTGTTTCGTATAATCGTAAAAAAGTTGCGCATCACTCTTTATGGCAGCTTCACTCATTTCGCCGGTACTTTTGCCGTAGGTTCTATAATCCACAAAAATGGCATCGTAATCATAGCGCGTCACTAAATTAGCGACATGGATTAAATGGGAGATATTCCCAGAGTTCCCATGAAAATAAAGCACCACACCTTTTTGCGAATTGTTCTGGATATGAACGGCATTCAATTTGGCACCGTCTTTAGCGGTTAGCCAAAATTCCTCATAGGGCTGACAAAAATCATAGACATGATTTGCTGGCATTTTTGAGGGAATAAAGATGAGTTTTTCTTGAAAGATATAGGTAAAGCCAAGCAACAATACATATAAAATTACGAGTACAATACCGATTTTTTTAAGTCTACGCATTCGTTTTCTTTGAGGAGTGCTTCACGTTTATACTAGAGCCTTCCAAATTTACTGGTTTTGGACGGGAGGTGATGATATCTGCCAACATTTTATGATAGGCTTCAAAGGTGTTCAGGTTTTTATGTCCGCCACCGATGACGGAATGCAGGGTAGTAGAATTCGGTTGAATTTTAGAGAGTTTTACACTGGTTTTATACGGGATGAGTCTATCATCTGTACCATGTATGATATGGATAGGACATTTTACATATTTTAACCATTTATAGGTGGGCATGGGAAATTTTATGAGTAATGACAAGGGCATAAAGGGCACGTACTTTTTCGCTACTTTACTTAAGCTATAGTACGGAGCATCCAGAATAAGCATACGTGGACTATTCATGGAGGCCAACTTCGTGGCAAAACCAGAGCCTAAAGAACGGCCGTATAAGATGATGTACTTCTCCGCTACGTTGTCCTTGATTTTGTTGTAGACCACCTGTAAATCGCGCTTAATGGCCTTTTGGGTTCTTCTTCCCGTACTTTTTCCAAAACCACGGTAATCCACCATAATTACATCGTAACCATGTCTGGTGAAATCAACGGCAAATTTACCCCAACCCTTAATACTCTTGGAATTTCCTTTAAGATAAAAGACAACACCTTTGGGGTTTTGTGTTTTAAAACGGAGTCCGTTGATAATGGCACCGTCCCTAGTTTCAATATTATACTCCTCAATTTCTTGGTTTTCATAATAGAATTGAAAGTCCTTCGCCAGCTTTTCGGGCTTAAACATCAAGAAATCCTGCAAAAAATAGACGAGGATATTTATGACGAGATAAACGATTACTACTATCGTTAAAACATATTTCCAATCAATGGTGCTGAACATACCTTCTCAATGTACGAAATATGTTTCATTATGTTGAAAACAAAAAAGACCCCAAAAGGGTCTTTTTTACAATATATGTGGGTCGGATTATTTCGAATCTGACATCTTCATCGCGTTCTTGGTATACTCTTCTACCATAAACTCAATCTCTTTCCCGTTGTTATCGGTAAAAATGTAGGTCTGTTTGTCCGCAAACTCATTCTTGGACTTTAAACTCATATTTTCGACAATTTTCAGGTTTTCCCCTTGGTCTATCGCTACGGCTAACTCATTTTTATTCGATATCAGCACAAAATCCTCTGGCATGTCCGAATTGTAGGTAAAAACAATCTTTTCATCAAAAGCGTCATCCGCATCATTATCTATTTTTACCGTTTTGGTAATTTTCGCAATGCCATCGATTACTCGGGATTGGTCTATTTTGGTGCTATCTTCTTTATCCAGTCGTACTGCAGTATTTTGCATTGTGCTAATCTCCACGGTGCGTTTTACCATTTCTTTCCCATTATTTACGGTATAGGTCTTGGACTGTACCGTTTCCAAAGCTTCCGTGGGATTATCCTGGGCCAAAGCCACTCCGGTGGTCATCATTAAACTTGCTATTATAATATTTATGTTTCTAGTTCTCATTTATACTTTTGTTTTATATGTTAATTAATCGTTTTTAATTGAATGTACTCCTATGCTGAAGTTGCTTTTAGTCGCTCAGAATTTTTTCTGTTCCATGCATCTAACATCCAACTATTCTTCTCTAGTTCTCTTATATAAGCTCCAATCAGGTCAATAGTACCTTCATCATTGATTTCATCGGCCTTATTTACTACGACCGTCATCTGCTTTAACAGTAGACTATGTGCTTCCAGCAATTCGTTTACCATTTCCACGTCGCTTAAATTGGTGTCACTTTCTTTGATGGACGACGCCTTCAGATATTCCGAATAATTACTAATTGGATGATATCTTAAGGTTAGTATACGTTCGGCGATTTCATCTATCTTAATTCTTGCATCTCCATAGAATTCTTCAAATTTCTCGTGTAAATCGAAGAAATTATGTCCTAGAATGTTCCAATGGAAGTTTCTTAATTTTTGGTAGTACATATGATAATCTGCCAATAATGTGTTCAGTTCTTTGACAGTTGGTAATAATTTTTTTTCATCTATATTCAAATAGTTCATGAATTTGATTTTTTTAAAAGTTAAACAAAATGTGTAATTGTTGGAGTGAAGTTCTTGGTGGTCAAAAGAATATTGACGATACTGGCGGAATGCCTTTAAAAGAATGCTGTATTTAATTATCCAACACTCTTAATATAAGGGTATATTGAAAAATGTCAAGTGATTTAACGGTCTTTAACAGCAGTTGGGAAGAATTAACATAAGGAATGTTAAAGCCAGTCTTTTTTCTTAAAATAGATTAACATTGCTAAGAACAGAACGATCATAAGGCCCCAAACATAGTAATAGCCATTCTCCCAATGTAACTCCGGCATATGTTCAAAATTCATCCCATAAACACCTGCAATAAAGGTCAAAGGAATAAAGATGGAGGCCATTATGGTGAGCACTTTCATAACCTCGTTCATTTTATTACTCATATTGCTCATGTACATTTCCATGAGACTCATGCTCATTTCCCTATAAATCTGTAGGCTTTCATTAATTTCCAAAGAGTGGTCCAAAGCATCTCTAAGAAATAACTTGGTATCCTTTTTTATGAGGTGATGCTCCGATTCAATTAAGCGATTAATAAGTTCACGGACCGGATAAATCCACCGTCTTACCTTAAGTACCTCTTTTTTTAGCTGCTGTATATTTTGCGCTACCACAGGTTTAGGGTTGGCATAGACCTCGTCCTCTAAAACTTCTATCCTGTGATTAATCTGTTCCAGCACTAAGAAGTAATTATCGATGATAGCATCTAACATGGCAAAGAACAGGTAGTCTGCTCCTCTATTTCGTATTCTTCCTAATTTTGATTGTATTCTGTTCCGTACCCCATCGAAGACATCCTCCTCTACTTCTTGAAATACCAAAACTGTTTTTTCCATTAAAACCATGGCAATATGTTCTCCTACGATTTCGTCTTCTTTGTTCAGGTACAACATTCGGAACACCCCAAAAATATAATCCTCATATTCATCTATTTTAGGCCTCTGGTCCGTATTAATGGCATCCTCGAGCAGTAAGGGGTTTAAATTGAATCGATTTCCCAATTCCTCAATAAACGGCTCATCCGTTATACCCACCACATTTATCCAAGAAGTATCCAACGATTCTTTTAACTGTACTATGGTCCTGATATCCAAAGGGTCGGACATTTTAAAAGAATCCGCATTGTATTCCGTAACATGTACTACGCTTTCTCCCTTCTCCTTTGTGCCTAGATAGCTAACCGTACCGGGAGCTTTGCCCATTTTACCGGCAACACGAGAAACTTTTTTTTTACGTTTAGGAAGCACTAATTTTCTTTTTTGGGCCATAATTGGATATTTAGTTAAAGATACTAAAAGCGACGAGGGCTATTCTTGAAATCTAGACCATTTAATAAAAGTCCGGAACCTGGGGCGACAAAAGTAAGTTTCTTATCGTAACCCGGTTTTAGGGATTCTTTGATGTCATCCGTGGTCAATTCTCCTTTTCCCAGTTGTATTAGTGCGCCCATCATCATTCTAATTTGATAACGCATAAAACCGTCACCAATGGTTTTTAGGGCGTAGCTATGTTCCGGTAAAAAACTGGCCTCCACATAGGTATTTGTTACGATACTACAGGAATCAACTTGCCGCATCACCCTTGTGTTAGGCTGCAATCTAGCGGTGTAAGCAGAGAAATCATGTTCCCCTTCAAATAATCTTGCGGCTTTTGACATGGTAGCAATGTCTAAATCATCAATGATATTGGCTAAAAAAGGCGCGCAGAAAGGATGGTTCTTAGCTCCAAATGAAAATAGATAAATATATTCCTTGCGTTTACTGTCCTTTATTACATTAAAGTCCTTGGTCGTAGGTATAATCGATGTAACTCTAATATCCGGAGGAAGGTTTCTATTGAATAGCGTAAGGAACTCCGCTAATTCCGGAAGCGGCTCATCCTCTATAAAGAGCTCAAATGCGGCATCAAGAGCAGAAACCTTTGCATCTGTCCTTCCTGCACCGAGAATTTTATATTTTGAATCTGGAAGGATAAATTTCAAGGTTTTCAGGAGCATTCCCTCTATAGTCCGTTGTCCGGGTTGCTTTTGCCATCCGCTAAACCGAAAACCTAAATATTCTAGGCGTATAATGTAATAAAAGCGTTCTTGTTTCATGGTTGTTTACATATACCGTTGTGCATTTCGGAATAGGCCTATGGGCAACGGTCAATAGCATTGCTATGGCTAATTTGTTTTTTTGTAAATTAACCCAACAATTTAACCTAAACCAAAATATTATGACAAATTCGGTAACTAAGCCACCTATGTGGTTTTGGATCGTTAGCGCGCTAGCACTACTTTGGAACCTGGCCGGTGCAATGGCCTATATCTCACAGGCCTATATGAGTATAGAAACCTTAGAACAAATGAGTCAGGCAGAGCGCCTACTTTACGAATCACAACCCGCTTGGGTAACCGGAGCTTTTGCCGTTGCGGTATGGGGAGGTTCCCTAGGTTGTATTGCGCTGTTACTTAAGAAGAAATGGGCAAAACCAGTATTTATAATCTCCCTCTTAGGAATCTTGGCGCAGCAAACCTATTCCTTCTTTATGAGTAATAGTTTTGAAGTGTATGGCCCCGGAGCCATGGTCATGCCTATAATGGTCCTTATCATTGGCATTGCTTTAGTGCTACTGGCTAATATGGCCACAAAGAAAGGATGGCTATCTTAAAAGGATACTGTTTTACTTAAATTTGAACTAAAACATTGATCCATAATTTTATGATTTAGCTATTGTTTGATTTTCAGCATATTATTAATACAAGGCGTAGTTCATCGAATTCATTAAAATAAAAGCTAGGGTAATCACGTTTTGAATTTTAGATTGCGGTTCCCAGACCCCGAAACCTACTTAAAATGAACTTGATTAAGGTAACCAATACTTGGAAGCTTGTCCTTGTTTTGTGCGTATGTGTCCTACTATTATTGGACATTTCTAACTTTTATGGGCTTTATAGCAACAAGTTCTATTTTCAAAAAATAGATAACTATATAATTCCCTTGCTATCGCTAGTACATTTTAGCTACCTGGGTCAATTTTGGTTTAAAATAAAGGAAAATCAGTTTGGAAGTCCAAAAATGCGAAACCTAGAATACTTGCTGTATATTATCGTATTCGTATATATTTTTAAATCCTTTGATACCATTTATATTATTAGCTCCTATGCTGAATATGAAAATTCTTTATTTCCAAGTACTTTTCTCCCTATTGGATTTTTGATTCTATTTCTCTACCTGGCCCTTATCGGGCTTACACTATTACTTTTTCGTTATCGAAAAGAGTTGATTGGCAGCTACCTCTTTGATGACATGAACCAACACGTAGATCACTGGAGCTAAGAACAATTGCTTCGTCATCCTATTATGTTGAATCGATATTCGAGATTTATATGCTCCTACGCTTGGGTCAAAATTAAATGAAATTTTCCTTGAAATGCTTCACGGTCTTGGCCCGAGGTAGTTTACTACGCTTTAATAAAATAGAACTGTTTTTGTAAGGAATCTATGAGAAGCCTGACTTTTAATACGTTACCCCTACAGATAGGGCTATTCCAAAAACACTTCTCACACCGTGATACTTGTGTGATACTTTTTATTTTGCTTTGTAAAGTTCCATTATGAAAGAAATACTAATTATAGAGGATGATCCGGAAATTGTAAAACTTTTGGATATTCACCTAAGCGACCTAAATTTTAAAACGACAAAGGCAAATGACGGTGCTGAAGGCTTGTTATTAGCCTTAAACACTGATTTTGATTTAATTATTCTAGACCTTACGTTACCAACACTGGATGGAATTGAAATTTGCAAAAGGCTTCGGTCGGAAAAGGATACGCCCGTCATCATGTTGACTGCCAAATCTGAAGAAATTGATAGGGTGCTAGGTCTTGAAATTGGAGCCGATGATTATATCACCAAACCATTTAGTATTAGAGAATTATTAGCTCGTATAAAGGCCGTAATGCGGCGTACAATGGCCACATCTGAAAACACTTCCGATTCTTCCGCCATATCTGCGGAAGGACTCTTCATAGACATAGACAAGCGTAAAGTGCTTTTAGAGGATAAAAAAATTGAACTTTCCCCAAAGGAGTTTGAGTTACTCGTTTTGATGGCCTCTAACCCTGGTAGGAACTATACACGAACAGAACTATTGAATATGATATGGGGTTATAATTTTGATGGCTATGAGCACACCGTAAACTCGCATATTAATAGACTTAGGGCCAAAATAGAGTCAGATATGGCCAACCCAAATTATATATTGACCACCTGGGGTGTGGGCTACAAGTTCAATGAAGATATTAGCGCATGAGAACTACTGAAAAGACCTTAACGCCAAAACTAGTTAAGAAATTATGGATAGCTTTTATCCTACTTATCCTTTTAATGGGCTCATCCTATATATTCATTACGGGATATCTTACCCATAAACACAACCAGGCTATTACGCAGCGTGTCAATGCCAATGTTGCCGAACATGTGATACAGGAAAAATTTCAAAACACCGCTCCGTTTTTAGAAGATGGAAGCGTTAACAAAGAGCTCTTTGGTGATTTGATGCATGATATGATGGCCGTAAATCGGAGTATTGAAGTGTATCTATTGGATAAAACAGGAGAGATTCAATATTCGGTAGTCTTGGAGCATAATGAAAATGAGCCTTCAAAAAGTGTCTCATTAGCGCCCATAGAAGCATTCATAGAAAAAGGTGGAACTGAATTTGTTTTGGGTGATGACCCCTTAAATCCGGAAGAATCTAAAATATTCTCGGCCGCACCATTTCATATCGATGGTAAAGAGGGTTTTATTTATATCATATTAGCAGGAAAAGAGTTTCAGTTGATAAGCGATAATCTATTAGGCCAATATTTTACAAAACTGGGCATAGGTGCCACACTGCTCACTATGCTTTTTGCTGCCTTGATCGGCATATTGAGTATTTGGTTTTTGACTAAAAATTTAAGGTTAATTACACAAACGGTCAGAAAGTTTCAAGAAGGGGATTTGGATATACGTATAGCAAATCCGGAAGCATCCGATATAGAAGTATTTGCCCATTCTTTTAATGAAATGGCAGATACTATCGTAGATAATATGGATAAAATGAAATCCGTTGATACGCTGAGAAGGGAACTCATTGCAAATGTATCCCATGATTTAAGGACACCTTTGGCTATTTTAAAGGGCTATGTGGAAACCTTACAAATAAAGCGAGATGCGCTAAGTGAAGAACAAAAACAGGAATATCTTCAGATAACGCATGAAAATATCGACAAATTATCTAAGCTTATTAATCAATTATTCGATTATTCCAAACTAGAAGCAGAACAGGTAGCACCTATTAAAGAACCTTTTTCTATAACTGAACTTTCTCACGACCTTATTGCAAAATTCAAGGTTCTTGCTGAACAGAAATCCATTACGTTGAATTTAGATAATCCGGAAGCTAATTGTATGGTTTTCGCCGATGTAAGCCTGGTGGAACGAGCATTACAAAATTTGATAGAGAATGCCATAAAATATACGGAAATCGGTGGAAAAGTGACCTTGAGCTTACTTAAAAAAGGAAAAAATATTGAAATAAATATTACCGATACCGGAACAGGAATTCCGGTAAATGAACAGCCCTTTATTTTCGACCGCTATAAACAGGTAAATAAAAGTGCCAAGAAACAGGGCTATGGCCTCGGTTTGGCCATTGTTAAGAAAATAATGGACCTACACGATACTACCATAACCGTATTGAGCAAACCAAAAGAGGGAAGTTCTTTTATTTTCAACCTACCTGCTTATCAGCTATAGGGGAAAATAATTGCTATGAAAAAAGCCTTCCACAATCGGAAGGCTTTTTGAGTTTATAGTCCGCTGATAAAACTACCGTACAAATCTTTAAATTGATAGCCGTCCTCAAAGCGTTGTTTGCTCAATTTTTTAAAGGAAACCAAACCCCACAGCACCAGTTCTTTCAAAAAATAAGCGTCTTTCTTAGGAAAGTCAGGTTGATGTGTTTTTATGAGCTGATTAAGTTCTGGAATACTATCCAAGGTACGTTTGTATTCCTCATCGGTAAAATCATCTAGCAATTCAAAGCCCTCACCCTGGAAGAACCAATGTAATAACTCATCATAAGGTGTTTCCGCATCTTTGCGTTCCAGTTTATTAATTTCCGGAAAATACTTGGGAAATAACGATTTCACTGCATCATCAATTAATATGGCTGCCACGCCATCCGCTCCCTCCTGCTCTCCTTCATAAACCAATTCAATCTTACCCGTTATAGCCGGAATAACCCCTAGAAAATCACTTAATCGTATCATAGTGCTATCCGCTCCCGTCAATAAAGCTCTTCGTTCCGCAGTACTCAATAAGTTTTCGAATGC
This sequence comes from Maribacter sp. R77961, assembly GCF_044594925.1. Classification (GTDB taxonomy): domain Bacteria; phylum Bacteroidota; class Bacteroidia; order Flavobacteriales; family Flavobacteriaceae; genus Maribacter. Next base: position 1,169,103 of record NZ_CP138991.1, read on the forward strand.
CGTAATACTCGTACGTGCACTTACACCACTTTTGGCATCTACATATTCACTATCTCTAGCTTCAAAACTTATCTGCTCCAATAAATCCTTAGCGCTATCTGGGACGTATACCGCATTTGCCTGTCTATCGTCTAAATTGGATTCCTGTGAGGTAATTTTTCTTGCGGTTTCTATATCATCGGGATAATGCGTTAGGATTTGAGAACCGATTCTATCTTTTAATGGAGTTACAATACTTCCTCTATTGGTATAATCCTCTGGATTTGCCGTAAACACAAATTGAATGTCCAATGGTAAGCGCAGCTTAAATCCTCTTATCTGAATATCTCCTTCTTCTAAAATATTAAAAAGGGATACCTGTATACGCGCTTGTAGATCGGGTAGTTCATTAATTACAAAAATACACCTGTTGGCCCTGGGAATCATTCCAAAATGAATGACCCGGTCATCTGCGTAGGATAATTTTAGGTTTGCCGCTTTTATTGGGTCAACGTCACCTATTAAATCCGCCACCGTAACATCTGGTGTAGCCAGCTTTTCTGAAAAACGCTGGTCTCTATGTAACCAAGCTATCGGTGTTTTATCGCCTTTTTCTTTTATAAGCTCCATGGCAAAGCGAGACATAGGACGCAAAGGGTCGTCATTTATTTCAGAACCTTCTACCACGGGTACCCATTCGTCTAAAAGGTGTACCATTAGCCTAGCCAAACGTGTTTTCGCTTGTCCCCTAAGGCCTAATAAATTAATGTTATGTCTGGATAGTATGGCCCGTTCCAGTTCAGGAATTACGGAGTTTTCATAGCCCCACACTCCTGTAAAGGTGTCTTCTCCTGATTTTATCCGTTCTCTAAGATTATCCCGCAACTCATCCTTGATACTTTTTGTTTCGTAACCCGATTTTTTGAGCGCTCCTAGTGTAGTAATTTCTTTATAATTCAATTTCATATTTCTTTAATGGTTGTTTGTTGTCGGTTGTCAGTTGTCCGATTACTATAAACAGACAACCAACAACTGATAACCAATTTTATTTCAACTTTTTTCTTCTATTGGACTCATAGTCTTCAAATATCATTTCGCCCAGACCTTTTAGGCCCGTAAAAAATGCCTTTCCTTTGTTCGCTTCTGTAAATTGTCTAATGAACTGCATTAGATATGGATCTTGCGCAATCATAAATGTAGTGATTGGAATATGCATTTTTCTCGCCTGCCGCGCCATATTATAGCACTTTTCTACAATATAATCGTCTAGACCAACACTGTTCTTATAATAGGTACCATCCGGCATGCGCAAGCAGCTAGGTTTGCCATCGGTAATCATAAAAATCTGCTTATTGGTATTGCGTTTGCGTCGTAACATATCCATCGCCAATTGCAGACCCGCAACTGTATTGGTGTGGTAAGGACCAACTTTTAAATAAGGCAGTTCCTTTATGGATATGGGCCAGGCATCATTACCGAACACTAAAATATCCAAGGTGTCTTTTGGGTATCTTGTGGTAATTAACTCGGACAGTGCCATAGCCACTTTTTTAGCGGGAGTTATGCGGTCTTCTCCATACAGTATCATGCTATGACTTATATCTATCATAAGTATGGTACTCATCTGCGCTTTATACTGGGTGTCTTCAACCACCAAATCCTCTTCGCTTAACTGAAAACTACCAATACCGTGATTTACTTGGGCATTTTTAAGACTTTCTGTCATGGAAATATGTTCTAGTCCATCTCCATACCGGTACTCCCTAAAATCGCCCGTGTGCTCATCTCCTTGTCCAGATTTACCTGTTTTATGATTTCCGGAACCGCTACGTTTAAGCTTGCCGAAAATTTGGTCTAAGGCACGCTGTCTTATAATGCGTTCCATTTTAGCGGTTATAGAAACAGTGCCTTTACCAGGTCCATCTCCCTCCTCTCCTTCTTCCCCCATTTTACCGCCACCATCTTCAAATTCTTCGCGGATGTAACCTTTCGCTTTTAGTTCTTCGATAAAATCATCAATGGTATAATCATCATCGGTAAGTTCGTATTCTTTATCCAATTCTCGCAGCCAATCGATAGCCTCATCAAAATCTCCCGAGGTATGAGTAATCAGTTCTTGAAAGATTTCAAAAAGCTTATCAAAGGTGCTTTGTTCAGGCGCTTCATAGGGAATGAAACGGAATCCTTTTCTTATATTCATAGGCATACCATAAAAATAATACATTTACTATTAGCCCTTGGGTATTTTAAGAAAACTTAAAGGTTTGTAGTAACTTCGATGTCATGTTATTTGAACAATGTATCGGTTTCTTAAATACCCCTCCATTATGGACTAAAGAACAATTTGGTCTCACTCAATTTGATTTTCCACAAATAAATCTCAAAGATTTTAAACCAACACCTATTCCCAATAGGATTCGTCTTGGACATCAAATGGAATATGTTTTTAAGCAGCTCTTAGCATATGATACAAGTTACGACGTAGTATTACATAATTTACCGATACGGGAGGGCAAACAAACGATTGGAGAAATAGATTTCATTTTAAAAGAGTTTGTTACAAAAACTTTGATACATGTAGAACTCACTTACAAATTTTATATTATTAATACGGATATTACCGAACCCATTCACCAGTTGATGGGACCCAATCGGCGCGATATGTTCTTTACTAAAATGGAAAAAATAAAGAACGAGCAAATTCCTTTATTGCATTCAAATTTTGGTTCGAAAACGCTTCAAGATCGCAATATCTCGGTTGACGACATTAGACATCAAGTTTGCTACAAGGCACAGTTGTTCCGACCATACGGTATTGAAAACGTACACATTAGGCCACTGAATAAGAATTGTATAGTTGGATTTTGGTTGAAATTCGAAGATTTTAAAAGAGCGGAATTTCAATCCCATAACTACTATATTCCTTACAAATCAGAATGGGTAATAGCACCGCACGACCAAAAGGAATGGACTTCCCATTACGAAACCTTACTGGAAATAAATCTACGGATGATTAAAGAAAATGCTCCAATGGTGTGGATGCGAAAACTTGATGGTGATTTTAAAAAATTCTTTGTAGTCTGGTGGTGATTTTGGTTGATGGTTGCTCGTTGCTCGTTGCTTGTTGCTTGTTGTTTGTTGTTTGTTCCTAAGTTCTAAAAAAATAGGTGCTACAAAAATTCTACAGTACTTTTATATTGGAAAAAGGTTTAAAACCGCCACCACGTTCAATTTATTTCAGGTACCTCAAATATTTCTAACGCTTTTTTTATTTGCTGCAAATCAGTACTTTAGGATTTTAGCAATCAAAACAAACCCTTATGTCTTCTGAAAAATCGTCCCGAATTGAAATTATTGACGCTTTAAGAGGTCTGGCCCTTGCTGGAATTTTAATATGTCACATGACCGAGAATTACATAGGTTCCATGTCGCCTCAAAGCTTCAATGATGCTGTTCATGTTGGTCTGGTGGACAATATCATAGATGGTTTAGTTTTCTTTTTTCTAAGAGGAAAGTTTATCGCCTTGTTCTCTTTTTTATTTGGACTTAGCTTTTTTATTCAGATGGATAATGGTGCAAAAAGAGGGAAACCCTTTGGAGGCCGATTTCTATGGCGTCTGATTATCTTATTGGCAATTGGATATGTGCACAGCCTTTTCTACAGGGGAGATATTTTAACCATATATGCATTTCTTGGCCTCTTCTTGATACCTTTTTATAGACTTAAATCGAAATGGCTACTCGTAATTTCCGCATTTTTATTTTTAGGTATCGCCAGGTATATCGTTTACTTTTTTATTGGTACGGATAGTATTTGGGGAGGCAGCCCAGAAATGGATGCTAATGCGGCCTGGGTCATTGATCATTATAACGTATTGAAAGAAGGAAGTCTATGGGACGTTTTTAAGGCTAATGGACTACAAGGGCATTTAGATAAGTCTGATTATCAGTTTAGTATTTTTGGCAGAGGCTATTTTACATTTGCCTTTTTCCTTTTAGGATTATTCGCGGGCCGGCAGGAATATTTTAAAAACTACAACACCCACAACAAATTAATTAAGAAAATAGTGATTTGGTCCTCCATTACATTGGTACTTTCTTTTGGCATTGTTGCAGCGGCATTCTCACAAGTAGGGCCAGATGGTGGTTTGGATAGCTGGTTTGCCATGATCGGCTTATCTGCCGTTGATATTGGTAATATGGCCATGACCTTTCTTTGGATTGCGGTTTTTATAATCCTTTACAAGAAAACAAAACCTGTAAAATGGTTGTCAAAATTAGCTCCGTATGGCAGAATGGCATTAACGAACTACGTCTTACAGAGTATTATAGGTACGTTTTTATTATACGGATGGGGATTGGGTCTCATTGGAGAATTACGACAGCTATACACTTTTTTAATAGCTTTTATTTTTATTGCTTTACAAGTATGGCTGAGTAAGATATGGCTAGCGCGTTTTAATTACGGACCACTGGAGTGGCTTTGGCGTAGTCTAACCTTCTTTAAAATCTTTCCTTTTAAGAAATCATAAACATGTAAAGGGCCATGTGGTAACAGATGGGCAGAAGTTTTTCTATTTCTTGCGTTTCATTAATTCCGCCTCAATATCCTTTAAGGTAAACCCTTTTGCTTGTAAGAGTATTAGGTAATGAAACAGTAAATCGGCACTTTCATAAAGGAAGAGTTCATCCTTATTATCCATAGCTTCAATAACTGTTTCAACGGCTTCCTCACCGACTTTTTGGGCTATTTTATTGATTCCTTTATCGAATAAGGAGGCAACATAGGATTTCGCTCCATCCGCGGCGATACGTCTTTGTTCTATGGTACGCTCAAGCTCGGAAAAGAATCCGAATTGCGTTTCGTTTTTTTCGTTCCAACAAGTATCGCTTCCCGTATGGCATACAGGACCTACAGGTTTAACTTGAAACAAAAGGGAATCGTTATCACAGTCGTTCTTAATAGCTACAACATGCAGAAAGTTTCCGCTCTCCTCCCCTTTCGTCCATAACCGCTGTTTGGACCTGCTGAAAAAAGTGACTTTCCCAGAATCTTGGGTTTTCGCTAGGGCTGCTTCGTTCATATACCCCAACATCAATACACTTTTGGTTCGTGCGTCTTGAATAATTGCGGGTATTAATCCGTCTAAGTTCTTGCTAAAATCTACTTTCATTATCATGGTTATTTGTTGTTTTTTGTTCGTTGATGGTACTATTAGAAAAGGACCATCAATCAAAAACGAGCCAAGTTCTATAATCTTACTGGAATGCCTTTTTCCTGTAATTCTTCTTTTAAATCTTTAATCTTTATTTCCTTAAAGTGAAACACGCTGGCTGCCAATGCAGCGTCTGCTTTACCATCAACAAAGGTATCGGTAAAATGCTGCATATTCCCCGCTCCTCCAGAAGCAATTATGGGAATTTTAAGAGTTGTAGATAATTTTACCAATGCTTCATTTGCAAAGCCGTCTTTTGTGCCGTCATTATCCATAGATGTGAATAGTATTTCACCAGCTCCCCTCCGCTCTACTTCCTTTGCCCAGTCAAACAAATTTAATTCGGTGGGTACTTTTCCCCCTACCAAGTGCACTATCCAATCACCATCTATCTGTTTGGCATCAATAGCCACAACAATACATTGCGAACCAAATTTAGCCACCAGCTCATTAATTAACTGTGGGTTTTTAACCGCTGACGAATTAATACTGACCTTATCCGCTCCATTTTGCAATAACACATCTACATCCTCCACGGAGGAAATACCACCCCCCACTGTAAAAGGAATATTTATTCTTTCACCCACCTTATAGACCAAGTCTGCCAAGGTTTTTCGTTTTTGTTCCGTAGCGGAAATATCTAAAAAAACAAGCTCGTCCGCACCTTCCTTACTGTAGATTTCAGCCAGTTCTACAGGGTCACCAGCATCGCGTAAATCAATAAAATTAACCCCTTTAACAGTTCTACCATCTTTTATGTCCAAACATGGTATAATTCTTTTTGCTAGCATATAAAAGCCCCCTCTAGCTCCCCCCAATGGGGAGAATTCTTACTCAATCCTATTTTTGTTTTCATCATCATATCAATTTAATTCTTACATTACATTCCCCCTTTTGGGGCTAGGGGGCTTTTTATGTTCAAATCCATCTCCTTATAAAATCCTAAATCTACGTCCTTCAATTGTTTTACCCAAAATGCAATTTGACCCGTATGATACGAATAATGCTCAACCGCATGTATAACAACTCCAACACCAGAAAATGTAAAACCCTGTACTTGCCTTACTTTTAAAAATCGTGCTGCATTGGTATCATATATAATACGTTTGGCACTATCTACGGTTTCTTCTAGTTTTTCTAATAACTCAGCTTTTGTTAACTCACCACTAGTCCTAAATTCTATATCGCGATTTCTTTTATCCTCGGTTTCTCCTAATGATGAAATAATATACTGTGTTATATTGCCACATAGATGCAGCATCAAATTTGCGATACTATTTAAGGAAGGATTAGGTTTTTTCCAGATTTCCTCATCACTTATTTCCTCCAAGCTCTTTTTAATCATACGTGTACTTTCGTCCATACGATAAAGCGCATTATTGATAAGCTCTTGCACTATAAGGTCTTCTTTATCCATGATTTAAAATATAATTTTCCAATTGCTTTAGACTTATCCTATTCTCATATATTGCCTTTCCTATAATCGTGCCCTCACAGCCCAATTCAGCCAATTGGGGTAATTCTTCAAAGGCTGATATGCCACCAGACGCAATTAATTTCAATGGCGCATCAAAACTTGTATTCGCCAATATCTTTTTATACAAATCAAATGAAGGACCTGCTAACATACCGTCTTTACTAATGTCCGTACAAATTACATATTGAATTCCCTTTTCCTGATACGCTTTGATGAAAGGAACTAGTTCTTCCTTTGATTCTTCTTGCCATCCAGAGACAGCCACTTTTTCATCCATTGCATCTGCACCTAATATAATTTTATCAGGACCATGCTTGGATATCCAACCAAGAAATGTTGTTGCATCCTTTACCGCAATACTACCACCCGTAATTTGGGTAGCACCACTATCAAAAGCAATGCGCAAATCATCATCGGTCTTTAATCCTCCTCCAAAGTCTATTTGTAGGCTTGTCCGCGATGCAATTTGCTCTAAAATTTTATGGTTCACGATATGCTTGGATTTTGCGCCGTCTAAATCTACCAAGTGTAAGTACTGAATGCCGTGCGCCTCAAAATTCTTTGCAACCTCCAATGGGTTTTCATTATAGATTTTCTTGGTGTCGTAATCTCCTTTTGAAAGGCGGACACATTTACCTTCTATAATATCTATGGCCGGTATTATTCTCATTCTATTACTCTAATTTTTGTTTATCAATACTCATCCACAACGGAGAATCACCAATCTTTTTAAAATTATACTGCTCATAAAGACTATGTGCATCTTTTGTTTTTAGGGCTAGGGTTTTAAGTGTTTTAATAACTTTGTCCTGAAGGATATGTGCAATAAGATTTTTTCCGTATCCTCTCCCTTGAAATCTTTCAAAAACGATCACATCCATAATGTAGCCAAAATAGATATAATCTGTAACAACTCTGGCAAAACCAATCTGCTCCTTATTCTTTTTATATATGCCAAAACAATATGAGTTTTCAATTGTCTTTTCAACATCAGCTATTGTTCTGCCATCACCCCAATACTCATCGGCTATAAAGCTTTTTATTGCCTTAATGTTCAGTAAAGTCTTATCGTTGGAAATAAAAAAATCCTTACCCATTACATTTTTAAAAAATTAGCTAGAATCTCTTGGCCTACCGTACTACTTTTTTCTGGGTGAAATTGGGTGCCATAAAAATTATCTTTTTGTAATGCAGCACTGTAACTAATATTATAATTACATGCTGCAATGGTAGCATTACACACTGGGGCATAAAAACTATGCACTAAATAAATATGCTCATATTCATTAATATCAGTGAACAGCTTAGATTTTAGATTGGTAATTTGATTCCACCCTATCTGTGGCACCTTTACCGTGTCATTAAACTTGACAACATCAACATCAAAAATCCCTATCCCTTTTGTATTTCCTTCTTCGGAAGAGTTACACATGAGCTGCATGCCCAAACAAATACCTAAAACAGGCTGTTTTAAAGCAGGTATTATTTTATCAAGACCACTATCGCGAAGCTTTTTCATGGCACTACTTGCTTCACCCACGCCAGGGAATATAACCTTATCCGCACTTCGTATCTCATCGATATCACTACTGAGTATGGCTTCAAAACCCAAACGCTTTATAGCAAACTTGATACTTTGTATATTGCCAGCACCATAATTTATTATAACAATTTTCATTTAATAGTATTAAATCTCAAATGGTTCTTACAGTACACCTTTTGTACTTGGCAACACCATTTTTTCAACATCTCTTTTAACGGCCATTTTTATGGCCTTGGCAAAGGCTTTGAAAATAGCTTCTATTTTATGATGCTCATTTGTACCGTTGGCCTTTACGTTTAAATTAGCTTTAGCCCCATCTGTGAATGACTTAAAGAAATGATGAAACATTTCAGTGGGCATATCCCCTACCATTTCTCTCTTAAAATCTGCCTCCCATACTAACCAATTACGACCTCCAAAATCTATAGCTACTTGCGCAAGACAATCATCCATAGGTAAGCAAAACCCGTAACGTTCAATACCTAATTTATTTCCCAATGCTTTGGAAAATACTTCGCCTAAAGCTATCCCTGTATCTTCAATGGTATGGTGTTCATCTACCTCTAAATCTCCTTTTACCTTTATGGTAAGGTCCATTTGACCGTGACGCGATAATTGGTCGAGCATATGATCAAAAAATGCGAGTCCGGTGTTGATATCACTTTTGCCGGTCCCGTCTAGGTTTAATGCTATATGGATATCCGTTTCGTTGGTTTTTCTAGTTATTTCAGCTGTTCTATGCTTTAATTTCAAATACTCGTAGATTTTTTCCCAATCATTGGTTTCTAGGGCAATAACAGCATCCAATTCACCTCTTTTCACAGTAATTTCTCCTGTACCTAAATGGGTATTGTCGTTTATGAAAATACCTTTGGCTCCAAGATTTTTGGCTAGCTCAATATCCGTTAATCTATCGCCAATAACAAAGGAATTTTTAAGGTCGTACGCTTCGGAAAAATACTCCGTTAGTAATCCTATACCCGGTTTTCTAGTGTTTGCATTTTCATGAGGAAAAGTCCTATCTAAAAAAACCTTATCAAAAGTTACACCTTCATTTTCAAAGGACTTTAAAATAAAATTATGCACGGGCCAAAACGTATCTTCTGGAAACGCATCTGTTCCTAGACCATCTTGGTTGGTTATCATTACCAACTCATAATCCAGTTCTTTTGCTATTTTTCCTAAAAATGTAAATGCTTTAGGATAAAAAACCATTTTATCAAAAGCATCTATTTGCTCATCCACAGTTTCTTTAATTATTGTTCCGTCACGGTCTATAAATAGTACTTTCTTTTTCATTACGTATGCCCTAAAATAGTTGTATGTTTTAAGATAGTTTTGAATTATTGTTTTGTTCAATCACAGCAGGCTCTTCTTTAGAATTAAAAAAGAACTTCTTAACTCCTGTGAACAATGCCACTGCTCCAATGGCAATAAATTTCCAAAATTTAAGAATCAAAGCAAAAAAACCGGCCTTAGCGAGTATTTTACCTGCAATTAACCCTCCAATACCGTACGCTGCTACATCATCTAAATCCGGGTCAAATTCAGAATACTTGTAGCCAGAATTAAAGGAAACACTAGCTAAAATTGGGTCTAAATTTGCTTCCACGTCATGTAAGGTCTCCATGTCTCCAATAACATTAAGATTCATAAAACCCTTTCTGCCGAGCACTCTAATGTTATAATTTAAAGTGTTTGACCCTGACTTTTCGAACAATAATTCTTTGGCCCAATATAATTTCTTGTTCTCTTTATCATAATACGGTTCTGTTGCCCAACCTATTAAGTCTACCGTTGGGTAGCCCAGCTTACTTCTTTCAGGGTTTACCGCAGCTACATCGCTTTGCATTTCTGTTAATAAATCATCATAATCAATATCATCAGCATCTTCATCTTCTATATATCCCTCTTCAGAATAGGATATTTCAATAGCATAACTAGTCTCAACGGGAGTTTCATCTTTTTTCAACAAAAGCCCCATAACGGATTCGTCCCTGGGATTGCCCCAAATATCAGAAAGTACGCGTTGTGCTTGTTCCTTATCTAAAAACTTATAGCCCTCTGGTACCATTAATTTAGCGACATTACCACCAAGTAGGGTTCGGTCATATACATAATCAAAGGTGTTTTCTAAACTATCAGAATATACCTTGTAGGCAATGAGTTCCTCTTTTTCTTCTGTACTAAGGTTTAAACTATCTGCGAGAAATTCTATACGCTCCATATCTTGAGCTCTTGATACGGTCATTGTAACTACAAATAGTGCGAAATAAATAAACTTGCTTTTCATTGGTTTTGGGTTAAGGTTATAAGCTTTTTAACGCTATAGCAAGTTTTTTATTCTCTTTTTCTGTCCCTACGGTAAACCTAAGGGTATTTTCGCATAAGGGCTGGGTAGTACGATTACGAACCACAATACCTTTTTCTAATAATTGATTGTAGCGTGCTGTTGCATCATCTACCCTAGCCAATATAAAATTTGCATCACTAGGGTAAATGGTCTTCACAAAGGATATAGTATTCAAAGCTTTTTCCAATATAGTACGCTCCTCTAAAATATGGCTTACTTCTTCTTTAATTTCTGCTACGTTTGCAACACGTTCTAAGGCTTTTACCTGTGTTAGTTCATTTACATTATAAGGTGGTTTAATCTTATTCATTACCGCTATAATTTCTTCAGAAGCGATACAAATACCTAATCGTATGCCTGCCATTCCGTAAGCCTTGGATAGGGTTTGCGTTACGACTAAATTTGGGTACTTGGCTAGTTTTGAGACCCAGCTTTGTTCTGATGAAAAATCTATATACGCTTCATCTATCACCACCAATCCGTTAAAAGATTTTAAAATTTTTTCTATTCTATTAGTGGAAATGGTATTGCCTGTTGGGTTATTTGGTGAACAGATAAACAACAGCTTTGAGTTATTGTCTATGTCATTTAAAATAGCTTTTACATCTGGTTGAAAATCGCCATCCAATAAAACGGTTCTATTTTCTACATTATTTATACCTGATAGTACCTTGTACATACCATATGTTGGCGGTAGGCTTATGATATTATCTGTACCTGGTTCACAAAAAGCACGAAATAGCAAATCCAGCACTTCGTCACTACCGTTGCCTAAAAGAATGTTTACTTCATCTATACCCTTTTGTTTCGCTAAGAGTGTTTTTAAGCTGCGTTGTTTTGGGTCTGGATACCGATTTACTCCATTTTCAAAAGGATTCTCATTAGCATCTAAAAAAACCATTTTAGAACCATCGGAAACATATTCGTCACGCGCAGAAGAATAAGGGCTTAAGCCTTTTACATTCTCACGTATTATTTTATCTAGATTAAAACTCATTTTAAACTATTTAAACGAAGGGTCACCGCGTTCTTGTGCGCCTGTAATCCTTCTGCCTCTGCCATCAATTCAATTGCATTGCCTATATGCTGTATGCCTTCCGAAGAAATTTTCTGGAAGGTCATGTTTTTCATAAAACTATCCAGATTAACCCCACTATATTGCTTTGCATAACCATTAGTCGGTAGGGTGTGATTAGTGCCCGATGCATAGTCCCCTGCACTTTCCGGTGTATAGTTCCCTATAAATACAGAACCCGCATTTAAGGTATTTTCTACATAAAAATCTTCATTCTCCATACAAACAATATAGTGTTCGGGACCATATTCATTAATGAGGTCAATTGCCGTTTGGTCATCTTCAACAAAAATGAGTTTACTATTGGTTATAGCTTTTTTTGCAATTTCTTTTCGAGGAAGCTCCTCTAATTGCAATGCCACTTCTTCTTCTACAGCTTCAATCATCTTTTTAGATGTAGATACCAAAATTACTTGACTGTCCACTCCATGTTCTGCCTGACTCAATAAATCCGAGGCCACAAAGGCAGCATTGGCTGTATCATCCGCCACCACCAATAACTCACTAGGCCCTGCTGGCATATCAATTGAAACACCGAACTTTGTTGCAAGCTGTTTAGCAACTGTAACATATTGATTTCCCGGACCAAAAATTTTATATACCTGTGGAATGGTTTCAGTTCCGAAAGTCATTCCCGCTATAGCCTGAATACCGCCTACTTTAAAGATTTTAGTAACCCCACAAAGTGATGCTGTATACAGTATAGCAGGATCTAATTCCCCCTTTTGATTAGGTGGAGAACAGAGTACAATTTCCTGACAACCGGCTATAGTAGCCGGTACAGCTAACATTAAAATGGTAGAAAACAAAGGTGCTGTTCCTCCCGGAATATATAATCCTACTTTTTGAATGGGACGCTTTTCTTGCCAGCATCTAACTCCGTTTGTAGTTTCTACTTCAACCCTACGGGTTATTTGCGCTTTATGGAATACCTCGATATTTGCTTTCGCTAATTCAATGGCTTTTTTTAATGGTTCAGAAACCTTTTGGGTAGCCACCTCAATCTCAGGTTTGGTTACCATCATAGCTTCTAAAGTAACTTTATCAAACTGTTCCGTGTATTTTTTCAATATTACATCACCATCCGCTTCAACTTCCTTAAAAATAGCATTCACCACACCTTCAATAGCATCGACAGTTTGTGTGGGACGTTTTAAAATGTCTTTCCAGTCTTCTATTTTCGGATTAAATATTTTATTCATCACTTCATCTAGTTGTTGGTTGCTCGTTGTTGATTTCTCGTTTCTTTAGAACGGTACTAACAATGGCTACACAAATCATTTTAAATTCTACTAACTATTATAAAACCATTTTCTCAATCGGGCAAACCAAAATACCCTCTGCGCCAGCTAGTTTTAGTTCATCTATTACTTCCCAAAAAGTATCCTTATTAATCACGGTATGTACAGAACTCCAACCCTCGTCCGCTAGCGGAAGTACCGTAGGGCTGCGCATTCCTGGCAATAGGGCTAAAATACTATTAAGCTTATCATTAGGGGCATTTAGCAATACATATTTGGACTGGCGCGCTTTTAAAACAGATTGAATACGAAATTGTAATTTATTCAACACTACTTTTCTTTCTTCCGATATCGTAGGTGAAACAGCTAAAACAGCTTCACTCTTCAGCATTACCTCTACTTCTTTTAAATTATTCTTGAACAGGGTACTTCCGCTAGAAACTATATCGCAAATACCATCTGCTAAGCCAATATTCGGAGCAATCTCTACCGAACCGCTAATGATGTGTAAATCTACATTTACGCCTTTGTCCGCTAAATAATTTTTAACCGTATTCGGATATGATGTAGCAATGCGCTTGCCCTCAAAATCCTTAACGGAATTATACTTAAAAGATTTAGGGACGGCCAAGGACACTTTACATTTAGAGAATCCAAGTTTTTCGGCGATACTAATATCCGTTCCTTTTTCGATTAAAACATTCTCTCCAATAATAGCAATGTCCACTACCCCATCTCTAAGGTATTGTGGGATATCTCCGTTTCTTAAGTAGAACACTTCCATAGGAAAATTTCTACTTGAAGCTTTTAATTGGTCCTTTCCATTATCGATGGATATGCCACAGTCTTTAAGTATTTGAAGGGAATCTTGGTTTAATCTACCTGATTTCTGAATTGCAATTCTAATTTTTGTCATCTTTCTTTATTAATATGGAACAACCAGAACAGGTTGAAAAACAAAACCCGCTTGATTGCTCAAACGGGTTTTCAAATATGTTGTACTACTACAATACATTCCTACCTCGCCTAAGCGTGTGTATGGATGTGATGATGTGTAGTTCTATTTTTCATTATGCTGTAAAAGTAAAATCTATTTTTGGTTTCACAAAACAAAAGTTAAAAATGAAACAAAAAATATTTGGTGCGTTTTTAGTTATTACCCAAAATTAATGGCAAACCAGAATCTCCGCTTCCTACTATAACAACCTTTGAATTTGGTGATTTAGAAAGCTCCAAAGTAGCATCAATACCTTTATCCTGAAGAATTTTATCCGTAAGGGACGCACTTAAGATTCGGTTTGCATCCGCTTTACCTTGCGCTTCAATAGTTACCTTCTCTGCTTCTTTCTTTGCTGTAACTAATCTAAATTCGTATTCTAAAGATTCCTGCTCTTGTCTCAATTTACGCTCAATAGCTTCCTTAATTGTATTCGGAAGAGTAACATCACGCACCAGAACTTCATTTAACTGCACATTTTGCTTATCCAATATTTTCTTCGTTTCGGCAAAAATCTCATCCTGTATAGCGTCTCTTTTACTAGAGTATAATTGTTCTGGTGTATACCTACCCACAACACTACGTGCCGCACTGCGTATAGCCGGTTTAATTACTCTGTCTAAATAATTTTCCCCTAAATTCTGATGTAAAAACCCAAGTTGATTTCCCACTGGTTGGTACCATGCAGAAGCATCAATCTGTATCTCTAGACCATTCGAAGACAATACTTTCATTTTTTCGAACAATTCTTGCTGCCTTACTTCATAAATATAGACCTTGTTCCAAGGAGCTACGATATGAAAACCCTCACCTAAAGGCGGTTCATCCGTAACTACACCTCCTCCAAAAGTCTTATAAAGTACTCCTGCTTCACCCGAACCAATTGTGACTGCAGATTTAGAAATCAATATTACTAATGCAATAAATATAAATATTGCGGGTAACGCAATTTTTGGTAATCTGTCCATCCTTCTTTTATTTTAAATTAATCCATTATATTTTCTGATAAACCACTCTATTGCAAAGGCAAGGACTACGAGGGCTAACAGTATTTTAAAGTCTATCAAAGATACGACATTTTCAGTGCTTTTTTGCGTAGGCACGTACTGCTCTGAAGAAATAAGTTCTGATAGTAAATTTTCATAATTGGAAGGATAAAAATGTGCTCCTCCCGTATTCTCAGCAAGAAGTTTCATCTTATCATCGTTACTCGATACAAACTGCTTTTCAATATCAAAATCAGAAATGACAAAAGTACCCGATTCTGAAATGTCCTCATCTTTTACATTTACGGTAAAGTTATAATTGCCTGCCGTTAGATTGGTGAGGTCCGCTTCAAAATAACCATTCTTTAAAATCATAGGCATGGTTCTACTCTTATTCGCGTCATCATTGACTATAGTAATAGACAATTGGGCATTACCATCAAAACTATAGGCTTCATCAAAAAACGTTGCTGAGATATAGGCCATACTGTTGCCCTCGTACCTACTACTGTAATCTAAATTAAGCCTATCCTTAGTCTTATCGCTAGAGAGGTATCGAAAAAGGTTACCGATAAATGTATCAAAATTGGTAAAATCACCTGAATTTCTATAAGACTGCAGTCGCCACTTCCAAATCCCCTCTCCAGTGAGTAGGGCCATTTTTCTAGCGTCTATCTCAAATAGGGAAAAAAGCGGCGTATCCATATCCAGACCTTTTATTTTAGTTCCCAACAATGTTTCATTCTGTGTAGCAAAGCTCAAAGGGCCTGCATCGCTATGTAATGGCGGGAAATTTGTAAGCTCAAAGTTTGTGATGTCATATTTGGAAAAACCCTTATTTAGAACACCAAAAACTTCCTGATCGGGGTACCCACTTTCAATTTTAAAATTGTTCTGGGCCGCGTTCAAATAATTATAATCCGTATGAGTACCCGTAATGAACAACAGATTGGTCTTTTTCTTTTCAGCTAATTGAATAATACTGTTGAAAGATGGGCTTGGTTGATAAAAGATAAACAAATCAATATCATCCAAATTCGTGTTTACTTTAGATGGTTGAATAATTTGCACCGTGCGTTGTTCATTATTTTCAATGGCTTTTTTTAATGCGCCTAAATCTGGATGTAAAATTTCAGAGACTAAACCAATTTTTGTTTTCTCGTCTATAACCTCAATGCTTGTTTCCCTTCTGTTATTCGCCGTATTCCTTTCTGATTGTAATTGGGTAATAGTTACCTTAATCTCCTTTTTACCAACACTTGCAGCTTTAATAAGCGTTTTAATATTTTTAGAATTGAAATCTTTTGAAAATCGCAGTCTTTCCTTATAGACAGATTTATTATCAAATGTAATATCCACAGTAGCCACAACCGTACCGGTTCCTTGATAGGAAATGAATGTTTCTACAGGAAACTGGTTGTCTAAAAAGGCGTAAGTGTTAGTGTTTATTGGTCCTACACTCAAATCTTCAAATTGTGTGGTATCGCCAACGGTAACCGTATATATCTTGATATTTTCTTTGGCCCTATAAAAAGAATAATCCTCGCCAATGGTCTGGTTACCGTCAGACAGTAGTACTAGTGCGGTGTTTTCTCTTGCATAAACTTTAGACAACACCTCTAAGGACTTTTTAATATTGGTCTGCTTGTCCTTAAAAGAAAGACTATCGAATGCTTCCACATCCCTACCAAACCCGTAGGAATGAAACCTAAACCGATTCTTTAGTTCTTCAGAATTCTTAATGGTATTCTGTAAATTTTTAATAGTATTGGCACTCTCCGCTACAGAAGAGGAATTATCTGTGACTATAAGAAGATTCGGTTGTGCTACGGTATAGGTGGTGCTAGAAAATTTGGGGTTTATCAGCAGAAGAAGAATCCCAAAAATTCCGATAAACCTTAGGAATGAAAGTAAGAGTGTTATTTTGTTCCGCTTCTTAGTTTTGTAGTGGTATTGAAACAGTGTTACCACCAAGGCGGTTATTGCGGCAAAAAGTATTAATAAAACGGTTTGTCCTTCCATAAATTAATTATCCCTTTGCTCAAAATTTTCACTTTTTTTGTCTTTTATCCTTTTGATAATAAGATATACAAGAAGTAAGAACAAACCTCCGTAAAAGAGTATAAGCAAGAGTCCAGGAAATACATCCATGGCCATTTATTTTAATTTTACCGCTGTACCATAGGCTAGCATTTCAGCAGCGCCTTGCATTACCTGAGATGTGTTAAATCGTACATTTACAATAGCATCCGCTCCTACTCTTTTTGCATCGTCCAACATTCTTTGAATCGCTTGCTCTCTAGCTTGAGCCAATAACTGTGTATATTCAGATATTTCACCACCGACAAGATTTTTGAGTCCAGCGAATACGTCCCTTCCAATATTCCTTGCCCTTACCGTACTACCTCTAACAATACCTAAGGATTCAGCTATCTCTTTTCCTGCAATATCAGCCGTGGTTACATATATCATAATCGTTATTTAAGGTATTAGGTAAGCATTCCGCCGTCAACATTTAAGACCTGTCCGGTCACGTAAGCGGATAAATCCGAAGCAAAGAACAAACATGCATTGGCAATATCTTCTGTAGAACCTCCTCGTTTTAATGGAATACCGTCTCTCCAGCCCTGTACCGTCTTTTCATCTAACTTATCGGTCATTTCAGTTTCTATAAATCCAGGAGCTATGGCGTTGCAACGAATATTACGCGACCCTAGCTCTAACGCCACAGACTTGGTAAAACCTATCATACCCGCTTTTGAAGCTGCATAGTTGGTTTGGCCTGCATTACCCTTAACCCCCACGACACTGCTCATATTTATAATAGAGCCTTTACGTTGTTTTAATAAGGTTCTCTGTACCGCCTTGGTCATATTAAAAACCGATTTAAGGTTGATGTCGATAACGGTATCAAAATCGGCTTCGGACATACGCATTAGAAGGTTATCCTTAGTAATTCCGGCATTATTGATCAGAACATCGATAACACCGTCAAAATCTTTCAACACCTCGTTCACCAATGTATCCGCCTCACTAAAACTAGCGGCATTACTTTTATATGCTTTGGCCTTAACGCCTTTAGCGGTCAATTCCTTTTCCAATTCCTTAGCGGGCGCTTCGCTGGAACTATAGGTAAATGCCACATTAGCACCATGCTCGGCAAAAACTTTAGCGATACCCATTCCAATTCCGCGACTTGCCCCAGTAATGATTACGTTTTTTCCTTCTAACAGTTTCATAAATTATCTATTTGTAAGGTACTTTATCAAATATAAGTTTTGTTGCCATATAGATGAAAAAAAATCCCGTCGAAAACGGGATTTAAATAAGTTTTAACGTCCTACTAAGACATCACCTCTTTTACTTTTATACCGATTTCAGCAGGCGAGTCCACAACATGGATACCGTGCTCTCTCATAATTTTCTTTTTAGCTTGTGCAGTATCATCGCTACCACCAACTATTGCTCCGGCATGTCCCATAGTTCTACCTGCGGGCGCTGTTTCTCCGGCAATAAAACCAACAACTGGTTTTTTACTTCCGCTTGCCTTGTACCATTTAGCGGCATCCGCTTCTAACTGACCACCTATTTCCCCGATCATAACAACGCATTCGGTTTCCGGATCGTTAATCAATAATTCTACGGCTTCTTTTGTAGTTGTTCCAATAATTGGGTCACCACCAATACCAATAGCTGTAGTAATTCCTAAACCTTGGCGCACTACTTGGTCCGCTGCTTCATAGGTTAAGGTACCCGATTTAGATACAATACCAACATTTCCTTTTTTGAATACAAATCCTGGCATAATACCAACTTTTGCTTCTCCAGGAGTAATAACACCTGGGCAGTTAGGCCCTACCAATCTACAGTCTTTATCTTTAATATAGTTTGATGCCATTACCATATCCGCAACAGGAATACCCTCAGTAATGGTTATAATAACTTTAATACCCGCGTTAGCAGCTTCCATAATAGCGTCCGCGGCAAAAGCAGGTGGAACGAAAATTATGGTAGTATCTGCCCCAACATTTTCAACAGCTTCCGTAACGGTATTAAAAACAGGTTTCCCTAAATGCTCTTGACCTCCTTTTCCCGGAGTTACACCACCTACGATATTAGTACCATATGCAATCATTTGTTCGGCATGGAACGTGCCTTCACTCCCCGTAAAACCTTGTACAATTATCTTGGAATCCTTATTAACTAAAACGCTCATACTATTGTTGATTTTTATTTTTACAAAAATATATGTTTGCTAATGAATACTAAAGTATTCTTCTTATTTGTTTTCTAACTTTTTAATGAGATCAGGAATCTTTTTAACATAGGCCAGTTGTTTTAGTTTCTCCCTAGATTCCTCTATGGGCGTGCCAAAATAACTTTTTCCGCCTGCTACGGATTTCGTAACTCCGGTTTGACCCATAACCACTGCTTTGGCTCCGATGGTAATACCACTATTTGTCCCTACTTGACCCCAAAGGGTAACTTCATCTTCTATGATTACACAACCAGCAATTCCAGTTTGTGAGGCAATAAGACATTTTTTGCCAATTACGGTATCATGACCCACATGTACTTGGTTATCTATCTTTGTACCTTCACCGATTAGCGTGTCACCAGTAACACCTCTATCTATCGTACATAAAGCACCGAGGTCTACATTATCTTCCAACACCACTCTGCCACCCGACCTTAATTTATCGAAACCTTCGGGTCTTTTCTTATAGTAAAAGGCGTCTGCTCCAAGCACTGTTCCTGAATGGATGGTTACCCCATTTCCGATAATACAATTATCATAGATACTAACATTTGCATGAATGATACAGTTAGCACCGATCTGTACGTTATTACCAATGAACACATTAGGTTGCAATGTGGTATTTAAACCAATTGTTGCAGTAATGGAAACCGCTCGTTCCGAAGGAACAAAGGGTTTAAAATAAAGCGTAAGTTTATTAAAATCCCTAAAAGGGTCATCTGAAATTAATAGGGCTTTCCCTTTTGGACAATCTACCTTCTTGTTAATCAGTATTATAGTGGCCTTTGAGGAAAGAGCTTTGTCATAATATTTAGGGTGATCTACAAATACGATATCACCTTGTTCTACCACATGTATCTCGTTCATTCCCGATACTGGAAAATCAGCATCACCAACATAATCCGAATCTATGATTTCAGCTATTTGTTGAAGCGTAAAGGTGGTAGGGAATTTCAAGGAGTCAGATTTATTCTTTTACACGTTCCATGTAGGAACCATTAGAGGTATCAATCTTAACTTTATCTCCTTCATTTATAAATAATGGAACATTGACTTCCGCTCCTGTTTCTACTTTTGCAGGCTTAGTGGCATTAGTTGCCGTATTTCCTTTAATTCCAGGTTCCGTGTAAGTCACTTCAAGCACTACACTAGCGGGCATATCAACGGATAAAGGCATGCTATCCTCGGTATTGAACATGATTTTAACCACTTCACCTTCTTTTAGTAGACCGGGAGCGTCCAAGCTACTTTCTTGGAGCGTAATTTGATTGTAATCGTCCGTATTCATAAAGTGGTAAGTATCTCCTTCGGCATACAAAAACTGATAAGACCGCGTTTCTACACGCACATCCTCTATTTTATGACCAGCGGAGAAGGTATTATCCAATACTTTACCTGAAGAAACACTTTTTAATTTTGTTCTTACAAAAGCAGGTCCTTTTCCAGGTTTTACATGTAAAAATTCTATAATCTTATAAATATCATTATTATACCTGATACAAAGTCCTTTTCTAATATCTGAAGTTGATGCCATTGTCGTTTATCTTTATTGTGCTTAGAGCAAATTTTGTGAAGCTCCGATTTTTATATGGTTACTATTTAATTATTACTGAAATATCCTTTCATAATTCCGCGTTGAGAATCCCTTATGAATTGAAGTATTTCATCACGTTCGGGAGTTGCTTCCATTTCCGCTTCTATGATCTGCACAGCTTGTGTATTATTATAATTTTTTTGGTATAATATTCTATAAATATTTTGAACCTCTCGTATCTTTTCGGAAACAAAGCCACGCCTTCTTAGTCCAACGGAATTGATTCCAACATAAGACAATGGCTCCCTTGCTGCCTTCACATAAGGTGGTACATCTTTCCTTACCAAGGAACCTCCTGTGACAAAAGCATGTTGTCCTATGGATACAAATTGATGCACGGCCACAAGCCCGGCTAATATTACATTATCCCCTATGGTAACATGCCCTGCTAGGGTAGAATTATTAGAAAATATACAATTATCCCCTACCAAACAGTCATGAGCAACATGGCAATATGCCATGATCAAACAGTTTTTTCCAATAACGGTTTTCATTCTATCGGAAGTACCTTTATGTATCGTTGCACATTCCCTAATCGTAGTTCCGTTACCAATAACCACTGTTGTTTCTTCCCCGTCGTACTTTAAATCTTGTGGCGGAGCTGAAATAACAGCTCCTGGAAATATATTACAATTCTTTCCGATACGTGCACCCTCCATTATGGTAACATTAGAACCAATCCAAGTGCCGTCACCAATGGTAACATTATTGTGAATGGTCGTAAAAGGTTCTATTACAACGTTTTTTGCAATTTTGGCGCCCGGATGGACATACGCAAGAGGTTGATTCATAATTAGGCTTCTTGTTTGGTTTTAACTATTTGTGCCATTAACTCGGCTTCTGAAACCAATTTATCATTAGCGTATGCATATGCCTGCATGTGGCAAATACCTCTGCGAATAGGCGAAATTAAGGTGCATTTAAATATAAGAGTATCCCCAGGAAGTACCTGTCTTTTAAATTTAACGTTATCCATCTTCATAAAAAACGTTAAGTAGTTCTCTGGGTCAGGAACCGTACTAAGTACTAAAATACCACCAGTCTGCGCCATTGCCTCTACTTGTAACACGCCCGGCATTACCGGAGCACCTGGAAAGTGACCTACGAAAAACGGTTCGTTCATCGTTACGTTCTTTACACCTACCACATGAGAGTCAGACAATTCCAATATTTTATCGACCAATAAAAATGGAGGCCGATGTGGTAACATATTCATAATTTGCGTAACATCCATTAATGGTTTCTGATGCAAATCATAGGTAGGAATATTGTTTCTCTTTTCTAACTTAATAATGTTAGATAGTTTTTTAGCAAACTGCGTATTTACATAATGCCCAGGTTTATTGGCGATAACCTTGCCTTGTATCCTTGTTCCAGTAAGCGCCAAATCTCCGATTACATCGAGCAATTTATGCCGAGCCGCCTCATTTGGTTGGTGTAAGGTTAAATTATCCAAAATACCGTTTGGCTTTACCGAAAGCTTTTTCTTGTTGAATGCCTTTTCTAGTTTTTTCATGGTAGCCTCGGAAATTTCCTTGTCCACATAAACAATGGCATTGTTTAAATCACCTCCCTTGATAAGTCCGTTTTCCAACAACATTTCCAACTCATGCAAGAAACTGAAAGTTCGTGCATCGGCAATTTCAGACTTGAAATTGGATAAATGTTCTAATGTCGCATTTTGAGTCCCCAAGACTTTGGTCCCAAAATCCACCATTGTGGTTACTTGGTACTCATCTGAAGGAATTACAGTAATTTCACTACCCGTAGCTTCATCCTTATAAGATATCACATCCTTTACCACATAAACCTCGCGCAGTGCCTCTTGCTCAACGATACCGGCACTTTCTAAGGCTTCTACAAAGAATTTGGATGAACCATCCATAATCGGTGGTTCTGGAGCATCAATCTCTATAAGCACATTATCTATTTCAAGTCCTACCAAAGCAGCTAAAACGTGCTCAGAAGTTTGTATTTTGACTCCTTGTTTTTCTAGATTAGTCCCACGTTGGGTGTTTATAACATAATTGGCATCAGCTTCAATTATTGGTTCCCCTTCAACATCTACCCTTTTAAAAGCGTACCCATGGTTCTCTGCCGCTGGCATAAACTTTATGGTTACATTCTCACCCGTATGTAAGCCAACCCCTGTAAGCGATACCGCTTTAGCTATTGTTCTTTGTTTATCGTTGGTTTTTTCCATCGTCAATACTTATTTTTCCAAGTCGTCGATTCTACTTATTATTTTTGGTAAATTCTTAAAATGAACATAGGACTTGTTATAATCCCCATAATTCAATGCGGGTGACCCCTGAAGTACTTCATTGTCCTTCACATTTCTACCAATTCCTGACTGCGCCTGAATCTTTACCTTATCCCCGATTACTATATGACCAACAATACCGACCTGGCCGCCGATCATGCAATGTTTTCCAATTTTGGTAGATCCTGCTATTCCCGTTTGTGCGGCAATTACAGTATGTTCACCAATTTCTACGTTGTGGGCTATCTGTATTTGATTATCCAATTTAACACCCTTTCTTAGAATGGTAGAACCAAGCGTGGCGCGATCAATAGTGGTTCCTGCACCAACATCCACATTATCCTCAAGAATAACATTTCCAGTTTGGGGTACTTTTGTAAATTCCCCCTTCTCGTTTGGCGTAAAACCAAAACCATCCGCACCTAAAATAACGCCACTGTGCACCACACAGTTATCGCCAATAGTAGTTTCAGAATATATTTTAGCCCCTGCAAAAATTATTACATTATTACCTATACTAACATTATCCCCTATATAAACGTTAGGGTAAATCTTTACGTTGTTACCAAGGGTAACATTATTACCTAAATAGGAAAACGCACCTAAATACAGCCCATCACCGTAAGTAGCCGTATCCGATTTAAACACAGGCTCTTCAATACCTGTTTTATTATTCTTGACTTGATTGTAGTATTCTAATAGTTTTGAAAATGCCTTGTAAGCGTCTTCAACCTTAATAAGCGTAGTATCGAGTGCTTGGTCAGGAACAAAGTCTCTATTTACTATAGTTATCGATGCCTTTGTTTTATAAATAAAAGAAGTGTATTTAGGGTTTGCCAAGAAAGTTAGAGCGCCTTTTTCTCCTTCCTCAATTTTTGCAAGCTTATGAACGGCTACTTCTGAATTTCCCTGCACTTCACCCTCTAAAATACCTGCAATTTGACCTGCTGTAAATACCATGAGCACAAAAGTAAGAAAAATAGTTAAACAAGATTCTAGTTGAAGGAAAGCTAAAGGTTATTTCAATTAGACCGTATCCTTGGGGTAGCAAACGTAATATTTGGTTACTGTTTTGGAAAGTGCATTTAGGTTAAAGTGGTCCGAAAGCTTCGCAACATCCACAATTTTGCCATTTTTCTTTACAATATTTATATTCTGTTGATTTCTGTTATACGCCTTGTTCGCTACTACTCCATCAAACACTAAATACGAGGTTTCCTCATCTGTCAATTTAAAATGCTGCTGTGTTTTTTTGAATTTATCCTTTAATTTCTCTGTTTTGAAAGGTTCATTCTTCATTTTAATATGCAGTAGTTTTCTGTCTAAAATCATCTTACATAGTTCGGATAGAATAAAATCGTCCGAGTATTGCCACATTTTCATAGCACTAAAAACGTCTACATCATCTAATTTTGAGAACAAACGCAGTGTTTCGTCGTCAAAATTGGTTGTGGCTATCCTGTTGTTCAAGAAATAAAGTAATGCGTCACTGGCGACTAAAGTTTGTTGTTTTTTTAATAGATAGCGCGCTCTTTTCAAAATTCTGATCAAAAGCTGTTCCGCCACTACTCCCGTTTTATGCAAATACACTTGCCAGTACATAAACCTCCGGGCCATAAGAAACTTTTCTACGGAGTATATGCCCTTTTCTTCCACTACTAGATTGCCATCCACGACATTTAACATGGTAATTAAACGTTCTGCATTGGTATTTCCTTCTGCAACACCGGTATAGAAACTATCACGTTTTAAATAATCTAAACGGTCCATATCCAGTTGACTAGATACGAGCTGATTTAAAAATTTTCTTTCATGCTCGCCATTGAAAATGGCAATGGCAACCGTTAAACTTCCGTTAAACATTGTATTGAGTTCCTGCATAAAACGAAGGGAAATCGTCTCATGGCTAATGTTCTCTACAATACTATGCTCCATGGCGTGTGAAAATGGACCATGTCCGATATCGTGCAAAAGAATGGCACACAACAGCCCTTGCTCCTCTTCCTTAGACAAAGCAACACCTTTAAAACGAAGTACTTGTATCGCTTTTTGCATTAGATGCATACAACCCAATGCATGATGAAATCTTGTATGATGTGCGCCTGGATACACCAAATAGGAAAGCCCCATTTGGGAAATTCTACGTAAACGTTGAAAATAGGGATGGGCTATAAGGTCAAATATAAGCGTGTTGGGGATTCTAATAAATCCGTAAATTGGATCATTAAAAATTTTCAGTTTATTGGATTTTGACAAAATCTATTTTATTTATAGCAAATATAGCAGTTAGATGAACAATATAATAATACTTTGGGTCGATGATGAGATAGATTTATTAAAGCCTCATATTCTCTTTTTAGAAGGTAAAAACTATACTGTAATCACCTGCCAAAGTGGCCAAGAAGCATTAGAGGAATTAGAAAGAACACGGGTAGATATCGTTTTTTTAGATGAAAATATGCCAGGTATTTCGGGACTGGAAACCCTAAACGAAATTAAACTGATCAATGCTTCCTTGCCTGTGGTTATGATTACCAAGAGTGAGGAAGAGTTTATCATGGAAGAAGCCATAGGTTCTAAAATTGCAGATTATTTGATTAAACCGGTCAACCCGAATCAAATTCTATTATCGCTTAAAAAGAACTTAGATCATTCTCGCCTCATATCTGAAAAAACAACAAGCAATTACCAACAGGAATTCCGTAAAATTGCGATGGATCTATCCATGGTAAATTCCTATGAAGAATGGATGGAACTCTACAAAAAGCTAATCTATTGGGAATTGCAGTTAGAAGAGATTGAGGACAGTGGTATGTTCGAGATTTTGGAATCTCAAAAGATTGAGGCAAACAACCAGTTTTGCAAATTTGTAGATAAAAATTACACGGATTGGTTTACGGATGCGGATGCTCCTATTATGTCGCACACGCTATTCAAAAGTTGGATATTACCCGAGATAAAGGACGAAAAAACACTCTTAGTAGTTGTGGACAATCTAAGGTACGATCAATGGTACGCTTTTGAAGATACCGTTGGTGCTTTTTATAAAAAACAAAAGGAAGATTCCTATTTAAGTATTTTACCAACGGCCACCCAATATGCAAGAAATGCCATATTCTCCGGACTCACCCCCTTGGACATGGAAAAAAAATATCCAAATTGGTGGAAGAACGATACGGATGAAGGTGGTAAGAATTTATTCGAGGATAAATTTTTAGGAGAGCAACTAAAACGATTGGGGCTGGACATTAAATGGGAATACCATAAAATTAGTAGTTTAAAACAGGGAAAGAATTTATCACAGAATTTTAAATCACAAAAAGACAATGATTTAACGGTAATCGTCTACAATTTTGTAGATATGTTGTCCCATGCCAAAACGGAAATGGAAGTCATTAAAGAATTGGCCTCTAATGATAAAGCGTATCGGTCTCTGACACAGAGTTGGTTTAAGAACTCTCCCCTACTAGAAATTATACAGCAAGCACAACGTATGGGATTAAAGCTCATTATTACTACCGATCATGGGACGATAAACGTTAAATCTCCCTCCAAGGTAGTGGGCGACCGTGATACCAGTGCAAATCTTAGGTACAAAACAGGTAGAAGCTTAACCTACGAGGATAGCGATGTTTTGGCTGCAAAAGACCCAAAAACCATTCATTTGCCAAGCATTAACATGAGCAGCTCCTTTATTTTTGCCAAAAATGATCTGTTTTTTGCCTATCCTAATAACTACAACCACTATGTAAGTTACTACAGAAACACGTACCAGCATGGTGGCGTTTCCTTAGAAGAGATGATTATTCCGTTTGTGGTGTTGAATCCGAAATAATTTTAACATGCAATTAAAGTACGAGCAATACGATATAGAGACTATTGCAAAAAAAATCATCCAAAACACAAAGTCAAAAATCATAGCCTTCTACGCCCCTATGGGAGCTGGCAAAACTACTTTGATAAAAGCCATCTTAAAAGAGTTAGGGAGTACTGATGAAGTGAGCAGTCCAACTTTTGGTCTGGTAAATGAGTATCATGATACCAATGGTGAGGTTTTAGCGTATCATTTTGATTTTTATCGCTTAAATGACGAAATGGAGGCCTTGGATATGGGTATTGAAGAATATTTTTTTAGTGATCGATGGATTTTTATGGAATGGCCCGAAAAAATCCCTAATCTCTTACCCGGCGATGTCAATACTGTAAAAATTGAAATTCTTGATGCAAAAACTCGGCAAATTTCATGGGATTAGTTTTTTTCTTAACACGATTTGAAAGAATTTTTACCTGAGAAACATCGTTCTTACATGCACTTCTATTGTAATTTTTCGATGAAGGGTCAAATAATCGTTAAAACGACACTTTTTTACGATTAAGTGTCTAATTTTAACGTTTAATAACAAATTGTTTGTCCTTTATTTCTTACGTTTGTGTCAGAATCTATTGTACAACAAACAAAAACCCCTATTGAAAATGAAAAACAAAAGAACTTTTTTAGCCTCTATAGCTTTAGGTATTTTTCTATTAGCAACCGTTGCTCCAATGATTGTAGTAGATCAGGAGTTGAATATAGACAAAAGAAAAATCCGGAAAAAAATCTAATTTCGATTTTTTTTAAAACTTAAGAAAGAGCAATGAAAATTGCTCTTTTTTTATACTAATTAACTATCTCATTCGTTAGCCAATAGTAACCTCTTACTGCTCATGGAAAAGAAAGTTAAAAAAAAACTTGCCAAAAAAAAGATTTTTCTTGAATCCTTTGTAGTCTTTTGTATTGCAATATCTCCTTTTTTATATAAACTCTATGAATATCTTCCTATTAATGAAGACGGTTCAGTTTCTTTTTTCTGGTTTCACATTAGCAATAATGGATTTGAAGATGCAAGTTTTTATATTTGGTTTCTTACTACAAAAATTGTTCCTCTATACCTTTTAGTTATTTGGTTTTTAACATCGAGGGATTGGTGGTATCATATTATAATCATACCAATAGCAATGTACGCTTTTCAGTTATTTGAAGTCATATTTGATTCGGATAATCATATTGACACAGAGAATATTTTCTGGTTACTGCCCATTTGTATGGTGGTGATTCCGTTAGTTTATTTCTTTAGACTTAAGCTTTATGACAAATATGTACATGGAATTGATTTGGAAGCTATGGACGCTGAATTACAAGAGTTAAAAGATAAACCTGAATTAAAAAATTCCGAACTACAAGCAAAGGAACCGGATATTTCGGAAGAATCACTAAACGAATCTATAGCCGAGGAAATAGATAGAAAATTATCCACAAGCAATCTTGAAACTTCTTTAAAACAACTACAACACCGCTTACAAGACTGGTTACACTTCAAATTTTAACATCGCCAAGTATTCTTATTTCTTCTTAAATTATATATTTTTAAAAATTGTACATTTGAACGTAAGGCCATATTTTGGAGCTTGTTCAATACTATTCTATGAATCAACCAACCTCTCCCTTTAGCAAACAACAGTTACTACCACAAGAAGAAACCTTAGAGGTTTTAAAACAAAAAGGAGAATTATTTATAGGATTACCCAAAGAGAATCAATATCAAGAAAAACGTATTTGTTTAACTCCGGATGCGGTGAATGCAATTACTGCAAACGGACATCGCGTACTTATAGAATCGGGAGCGGGCAAGGGTGCTAATTTTTCT
The DNA here is from genome assembly GCF_044594925.1 of Maribacter sp. R77961. Classification (GTDB taxonomy): domain Bacteria; phylum Bacteroidota; class Bacteroidia; order Flavobacteriales; family Flavobacteriaceae; genus Maribacter. Next base: position 1,197,769 of record NZ_CP138991.1, read on the forward strand.
GATATGGACTATACCAACGCTGGAGGCGAAATTACCAAAGACACCAAAAAGGTTTTTTCATGCCCTTTACTATTAAAAGTAGAGCCTCCTACCCTAGCGGAAATAGAAATTATAAATCCGCAGACCACAATCATTTCAGCATTACAGATAAAAACCCAAGATAAGACCTATTTTGAAGAGTTGGCCAGAAAACGGATTACGGCCATAGCCTTTGAATATATTAGGGATGATGATGGTAAATACCCTGCTGTACGCTCTTTAAGTGAAATTGCAGGTATTTCCTCGGTGCTTATTGCGGCGGAACTTATGGCGGCCAGCAATAAAGGAAACGGTCTTATGTTCGGTAATATCAGTGGTGTTCCACCAGTTGAAGTAGTCATAATTGGTGCGGGTACCGTTGGTGAATTTGCGGCACGTTCTGCGATAGGTCTGGGAGCGAACATTAAAATCTTCGACAATTCCATAACCAAACTTAGAAATATACAGACCAACCTAAAACAAACGGTTTACACGAGTACCATTCAGCCCAAAAACCTGCTAAAAGCCTTAAAACGTTGTGATGTGGCCATTGGCGCTACCAGAGGTAAAGACAGGTCTCCTGTTATTGTAACGAACACGATGGTTGAGCATATGAAAAAAGGCGCTGTTATTATTGATGTAAGTATTGATACCGGAGGTTGCTTTGAATCTAGTGAAATCACGGATCATAATAAACCTACGATAGAAAAATATGGCGTAGTACATTATGGCGTTCCTAATATTCCTTCGCGCTATCCAAAAACGGCATCGGTTTCTATTAGTAATATTTTTACCCCCTATCTTCTAAAAATCGGAGAAGATGGCGGATTGGAAAATTCATTACGTTTTGACAAAGGGCTACGAAATGGATTGTACATGTACCACGGAATTCTAACGAATAAATCCGTTGGAGAATGGTTCGACTTGCAGTACAGCGATATTAATTTTCTTATTTTTTAGAATTCACACAACTTTCTTTTCTCCTCTTGCCGAAAGCCATAATTTTGTGGCTATAACTTACAGCAAAAAACATGGCATTTATTAAACGTTTGGGGTTTTACTTATTTGGAATGTCCATCGGACTGGTGTTCTTAGCAATGTTCTTTAAAAATAAATCAGCTGAAACGGGAGTTTATTTCTGTTACCTGCCTAACTGTAGAACTCTAAAGGATATTAGGTCCAAGCCTTTTTATTACTCCGATGAAGTACAAACCATGATGGCTAATAAAACGGTAGATACAGTGGCAATCCGCTATATTCTTACAGAAGGTGATGTGGATTTCAGTAGCAGCGATACAAAGTCTGCCAACTGCAAAACCTACATTATTGAAGGGGCATATGCTGAGAAAGAACTAACACTACAAGTAAAAAACTGCAAGGATAAAGCTATTGTTGAAACTATTTCACCTAAACTCTAGTAAAGGACTATATTTTTCTTCTTTTACGCTCTTTTTTCAATAAGGACAACTCTCTAGTAGTCTGTCCTGCAACGGAGGTATTCTCTTCTGCTCTTCTAATTAAATAAGGCATTACATCGCGTACGGGACCAAAAGGCAAATATTTTGCAACATTATATCCGTTTGCGGCAAGGTTAAAAGAAATATGATCACTCATACCATATAATTGTCCGAACCAAATGCTGGCATTATCTTTTTCGATTCCGTTTTTGCTCATCAAATCAATAAGCTTATAACAGCTTTCTTCGTTATGAGTGCCTGAGAAAATTGAGATACTATTCAAATGTGCAATAATATAAGCTACGGTTTCATCAAAATTAATATCGGTGGCCAATTTCGTTTCGCATATAGGTGTCGGATAGCCTTTTTCCGCTGCTCTTTCATTTTCCTTTTCCATATAGGCTCCACGCACCACCTTTACCCCTATTTTGAACCCCTTTTGTTCTGCCCTTTTCTGAAGCTCTTTTAAATAAGGTAGTCTATCCCACCGGTACAATTGCAGCGTGTTGAATACCACCGCTTTTTCTTTGTTGTATTTGAGCATCATTTCCTCGACAAGGTCGTCCGCGGCATCCTGCATCCAACTCTCTTCACCGTCTATTAACAAGGAAACATCCAAGTCATAAGCTTTCTTACATACTTGGTCAAATCTATTTATAACACGTTGCCATTCCGCTTTTTCCGTATCGGATAGTTCCTTTTTCTCACTTATCTTTTGATATAGTGCAAACCTACCAAACCCCGTTGGCTTAAAGACCGCAAAGGGGATTGCATCCTTTTCTTTCACAAAATCCAGAATCTTTAGAATAATTTTTGTGGCATTATCAAAAGGGTCTTCTTCCTCTTTACCCTCGACTGAATAGTCCAATACAGAACATACTTTTTTCTCCCACATCTTGTCCACTACGGGTAGGCAATCTTCCTCATTAACACCTCCACAGAAATGGTCAAAAACTGTTGCCCGAATAAGGCCCTCTACGGGTAATTTAGCTTTTATGGCAAAATTGGTCATAAGCGTACCCATTTTTACCAAAGGCTCGTTGGCAATCATTTTAAAAAGGAAATAAGCCCTTTCTAGTTCGGAATCGGTTTTCAGTGAAAATGCTGTTGCAGTATTCTCAAAAATAGGCTTCATAATTACTAATTTCTTAAGCCATTAAAGATAATCACAGATTTTATATTCTATTGATTAAAAATAACCTTTATTTTGTTCCTTCATTTATATTTTACAAGTACTAATATTAACTCATCATATGCACTCTATAGTTTCAGATTCTTACGCGGTTCATTTCAACGAAAACGCCTACCAAGCGCTTAATGAACATCTTAAAGAAATGGCATATTCCATTGTATTTATTATTGTAGATGAAAACACCCATGAGTTGTGTTACCCTAGTTTCATGTCGCGCATACAGGGCGACTATCATTTTGAAATTATCGAAATAGAATCAGGAGAAATTAATAAAAATATAGAAACCTGTGTAGGTGTTTGGGAAGCACTTTCCGAATTGGGAGCAGACAGGAAAAGTGTAGTTATTAACCTCGGTGGCGGGGTGTTAACTGATTTAGGTGGGTTTGTGGCATCAACCTTTAAAAGAGGGATTAATTTTATTAATGTACCCACTACCCTGTTATCTATGGTCGATGCGTCTGTTGGAGGAAAAACAGGTGTGGATTTGGGCACTTTAAAAAATCAAATCGGGGTTATTAATCAGCCAGAAATGGTGCTCGTTATTCCCGATTTTCTTGATACCTTAGAAGAGCGGCAAGTTAAAAGCGGGTTTTCTGAAATGCTGAAGCATGGATTAATCCAAGATAAAAATTATTGGAACAAGCTGAAGGGTATTTCTGATTTGGAGGAAATGAAGGAGGCAATTTATCGTTCCGTGGTTATTAAGAATAACGTAGTGTTACAGGACCCTACAGAACAGCACCTCCGTAAAATCTTGAATTATGGACATACCTTAGGACATGCCATTGAATCGTATTTCTTAGAGCATAAGGAAAAAGAAACTTTGCTACATGGAGAAGCTATTGCCATAGGGATGATTTTAGAAGGTTACCTGTCCATGCGTTTAACGGATTTACCGACTTCCGAACTGGAGGACATTAAAGCAACCTTCTTAAAAACATTTGCTAAGGTTACTGTATCAGAGAACGATATCAGTGCCATAATGGAATTTATGAAATATGATAAGAAAAATTCTCATGGTAAAATTAACTTTGTGCTCTTAAAGCACATTGGCGAAGCTGTTATAGACGTTCATATCCCTTCGGAAATGTTCCAAGATGCTTTTGCTTACTACATGGAATAAAACGTTCGTATACTAAAAATTGTGTTTCACAACTCTTTAGAACTTCTAATTAATAAAAAAACTAGTTTAGGTAAAGGAATTATAAACCAAAACAAACCAACTAGTTATGACCAGACGTTTAATAGATTACAAGAAACTTGACCATCAATTGGCAACACTATTATTAGATACCTATCCACACGGATATGGAGATGAAGATATTATAGTATTTAAGAATGGTAGTGGAGATTTTGTAGAAGCCGTAGAGCTAAGAACATCGGACACACTTTATCTGGTTAAAATAAGCCAAAGTCTTTCAAATTTCATTGCAAATTTCGAAGAAAATATAGACAAAGAACTACAATCAAAAACTCCGGAAGATGTTATGGCATCCGAACAAATAACTCCTGAGATGCAAATGGGTTTCACTACGGAAGAAGAAGAATTTAGCGATTTGGAATAACTATAAATATCTTTCTAAAATTATATTGGCGTGATGCTTTTGGTGTCCGCTTATGACAAAACCTAGTGCGGCAACGCTCCATGGCATATTGCTAGCGGTTCCTACTCTTTTTAATTTACGAACGCTCATATCTTTAAACAAAGATATGGTAGCGTTTCTTACGGCTAAATATTCATTAAGAATATCATCTTTAGTTCTTTTTTTGCTTTCACTTTCTAAAATATAACCATCTTGTTCAAAACCGGGCAAAGGAGTCATATCGTTTCTTGAAAAGCGAAAGGCCCTATATTGAAATATACGTTCGGTATCTATAAGGTGAAGCAGAACTTCTGCAATTGTCCATTTATCAGGGCCATAACGATACTGTAATTTAGACTCTGGCAATTCATTTAAAAAATTCGAGAACCATTCCTTGCCCTTTAATAGGGCTTCATTAAGTTCAACATCGTCTAGTGTATTAAGATAGGTCGCATAAAAATGACTGAACTCTTCTGTGCCTAATTCTGATTTTTTCATGAAGGTATTGCTGATTAATATACAGGTGATAACCTATACGGTAAAGTATTATTGATTTAGATGTTCAAGGAAATTAGAATCCAATCATTTCAAATTTCGATTATTTAGTAAAAAAGCTCGATTATACCAATAACCGAGCTTTTCTTAGTAAACATTATTCCCTTTACAATTCATTGAATATCGTATGCATCAAACGCTTTTTATCGTTGAAACTTTCTTCCAAGGAAATCATTGTTTCCGTTCTGCTGATGCCATCAATATCATCAATCTTGAAAATGATATTTTTAGCGTGCGTCGTATCCTTTGCTCTTATTTTACAGAAAATATTAAATTTACCAGTAGTGATATGCGCTATGGTAACGTTCGGAATTTGATTCAACCGCTCCAAAACAAATTTGGTTTGATGTGTTTTCTCTAAAAATATACCTACATATGCTATAAATGCATAACCTAACTTCACATAATCTAATGTTAATGAAGAACCTTTAATGATTCCGGACTCCTCCATCTTTTTCACACGAACATGCACCGTACCTGCCGAAATTAATAGCTTTTTAGCGATATCCGTAAAAGGAGTTCTCGTATTATCTATTAACATATCTAAAATCTGGTGATCGATTTCGTCTAATTTAACCTTACCCATAATTCATAATTTTAAGGCAAAAATAGAGAATCATGAAATTAAATTCAACGAATTCGATATTTATTTAACAAAAATGTAATGTGCGGTGAAGAAACGTAAAATATATCGTGTTTATTTGATTAATTCTAGTATTCCATTGACCGTCAACCATGCTACATCTTCAGCAACTGCACAATCCTTGGTCAAATGTCCAAATTGAACTAGTTCTGAGTCTGCTTTTGACAATACCGTTGGCTGAAAAAACACCGTCCTATTCTGCAAGACTTCCCTGTAGAGCACAAACAGATTAGAAGCTTTTGGTAGCTTAGCATCTATATGCTCCGCATTTTTGATTAGAATATCACAAAATAGCTTGTTGTTATCAGGAATATTAGCGTAATCTTCTATTGTAAAGGATTCAAGGGAATCATTAGAAATGGTTTCAACCGCAGCGAGCAAAGCATGAAATATCAATTTCCTAGTTTCTTCCCTTTCATAATCATTGGGGAAATGTCCGGCTTCAAAAAGAATCGTGGGAGTATGGGACATTTGAAAAGCATCACCTACACAATTAGAGTTGAAACTATCGTCATATCTACCCACTTGTCCTGGGATTAGGGTTTGCAATGTTTTATTCATCGCCGCTATAAGAAGCATACTAGCGGCTCTTGTGCTAGAAATATTACGTTCAACATCAAAAGCAGGAGCTAAGAATGAAACGGTAGCGGGTAAATTAGTATCACCAACATTAAAAATAGTTCGTTGATCATGCATATTGAAACAATAATGCGGTTCAAATTCCTTATAGATATGTCGCAAGATTTGACTCTCAGGTTGCGATAAATCTTGGGCATCCCTATTCAAATCAATTCCGTTAGCGTTAACTCTTGTGTAAGCCTTTGCACCGTCAGGGTTTAAAATTGGTATAATTTTAAACATACATTCTTCCAAAACCTTTGAAACAAACTGTTCGTCAAGTTGCATAAAATACAAAAAATCTAAAATAGCCTTTGTCGTTGTAGATTCATTTCCGTGCATCTGAGACCATATTAGAATTCGTTTTGGTCCATGGCCAAAAGTGATGCTTTGAATCTTATTCCGTTGAACGGACAAACCAATATCTGTTACCGCAAAATCTGTTGAGAGCGCGCTGAGAAATTCCTGAATATGTTCGTTGGTTACATACCTTCCTGTAACCTGAGTTATTCTAATTTTTGAATATTCCTTATCCGTTAATATCATGTCTATTATAAAAATGTAAAAATACAACGGAAGATATTTACATTTGTAAACAACCGAAATCGCCTAGTTCAGTTATTTGTTTACAATATTTACAAATATTTATATATTACTAAATAACTATCTATTTATCAATATTTTATATATACTAAAATAAAGTTATAATTCAATATTTTTTGGAATTTTAAGGAATACTTAGTATTCAAAAAGGAAGCATATAGCAGTTATTATATATTTTTGTAAACGATATGAAAACCAAAGAGATTGTATATAGAATAGAAAGCATAATGTTACATTATGATTTATCCGCAGCTATTTTTGCAGACAAAATTGGAGTACAACGATCTGGTATTTCACATTTGCTAAAAGGCAGGAACAAACCTAGTCTAGATTTTATTTTGAAAATTAAGGACGCTTTTCCGGATGTAGATGTAAACTGGTTATTATTTGGTCGAGGCAGTCTTGAGGGGAATCAAAACCAAGACAAAGAAAATCCCAAAGCTCTATCCCCTACCAAAGCAACGTTATTGCCTAAACCAACACCTAGAGATAAACAGATAGACAGTATTGTTATCTTTTATACTGACGGCACTTTTAAGACACATAAGGAAGTCTAGTTCTGTTTGTCAAGAACAATAATTTCTAACAAATATACCGACACAATTCTTTATTTTGTTATTTTGCGCACATGTTAAAGAAAGTGATTTTCCTAGTGCTTATTACATGTCTAGCGGTAGCTTGTTACCAACCCGAACGCGATTGTAACAATTACAAGACCGGGACTTTTACCTTTGCTTACCAAATTGGTGATAGTTTAAAAACAGGTAGGTTTGTAAGGGGTGAAAAATACAGTGTAGATTATTTTGACAATAAGATAGACAGTGCCTCTATAAGGTGGTTCAATGATTGTGAGTTTGTATTGCAAGATCTGGATAGTAAAGTAGGAATTCATTACAAAATAATAGCGACTACCGACAGCTCCTATACCTTCCAATATAAAAATGCTGTAAAGGACCCCAATAAAAAGCTAGTCGTAAAAACGGGCACTGCCTATAAAACCAACTAATCATGTTCGAAATTTTCACCAGCCCTGATGCATGGATTGCTTTATTGACATTGACCTTTCTTGAAATAGTTCTTGGTATAGACAATATTATTTTTATTTCCATTGCTGCGGGAAAATTAAAACAAAGCCAACGCAAAAAGGCCACTAATATTGGTCTTGTGCTAGCCATGGTAATGCGTATTGTACTCTTATTCGGAATTTCGATGCTTACCGCCATGAAAAAGCCATTCTGGGTCATTGACGGCGATTGGATTACTGGTGGTATTAGCGGACAGTCCATTATACTGTTCGGAGGTGGTTTGTTCTTACTTTACAAAAGTACCAAGGAAATTCATGAAAAAGTTGAGGATAGAGGTCACGATGAAAGAGAAGTAACCAATGCGAGAGGCAACACCCTAACAAAAGCTATCATACAGATAACAATAATTAATATCGTATTCTCCTTTGATTCTATTTTGACCGCCATAGGTATGACCAACGGTATATCTCCAAACCCAAATGATGCTCTACTCCTTATGGTCATAGCCGTAGTCATTTCTGTAATTATTATGATGCTATTCGCTAACCCTGTCGGTGACTTTGTAAGCAAACATCCTTCGATTCAAATTTTAGGACTATCCTTTTTAATATTGATCGGGTTTATGCTGATAGCGGAAGCAGCCCATTTGAGTCACTTAATTGTCTTTGGCAATGAAGTAGGCACAATACCCAAAGGATACCTCTATTTCGCCATTGCTTTCTCCCTAATGGTAGAATTCTTTGACTTACGAATGAAGAAGAATAGCACAAAGAAGTCATAGGTAAGGTATTGATTGACTAATAGCATCCTTGTTTGAAGATTCATTTTAAAATTGCCGCAAAGAAGTAAGAGTTATTGATATAATAATAGTCTTGAAACCAAAATAATGGATGTTTCAATACGTAACTTCAAAAAGAACAGAGACGCCTATACTAATATAAAAGTATGCCTCTAATTAATTAGGCCTACTAAAAGCCATTTCAGGATTCTCAGACTTCTGCTTATTGAATAAACGCTGTTGTTGTTTTACGGTCATGGTACTACCGTCATGGCTCCAGCCCGGAGGGCCAAAAATATACATCAATTTGTGGGAAAACTTATCTACCTTCTTCACATCCGCCCAAATGTCTTTGAACTCATGGGTTAAAATCACTATTGGGTTATATGATTGAGGGGCGTGAATAACACCGAACTTTACATCAACATCGTCATCTAACTCTTTCCAGGTTCCAAAAATCTTATCAAAAATATTAAGAAAGCCTCCGTGATTCTTATCCAAATATTCTACATTTTGTGAATGGTGCACTTGATGCATAGTGTGGGTATTAAAGATTTTCTCGACCCAGCCCATTTTTGGAACGTATTTGGAATGTAGTTGAAACTGCCAAAAGGACTCAATAGCCAACGCAAAAATAACTACCTCGACAGGAAAACCAACTGCCGGCATCCACATGTAAAAGAATGGCTTGTACAACAAGGTGAACCAACCATTTCTTATTGCAGTACCCAAATTAAAATGATCTGAAGAATGATGCACAATATGCGCCGCCCATAGCACACGTATTTCATGGTTGGCCCTGTGGAACCAATAATAAGTGAAGTCATCTGCTAATTGACACAATACAAAAACATACCATGCGTATCCGAAAGACTCATAACCCATAATATTGGTGCGAACACCATCTACTAACGGATTAAACAACTCATACGTAAAATTAAAAACAACAATAAGAACCGTCAATTTTATTAATGGACCTAGAATAGCACTACCAATACCCATTGCGCCACTCGCCATGAGGTCTTTCCAAACGTACAAATCTTCATCGCCATGCGTGTGACTGTACGTTAATTCCAACAAAATAAGGGCTATAAAACAGGGTACTCCGTAAATGAGGGGGTTTGTTAAATCCATTCTCTAATTCAATTTTTTGCTAAATATAGTTATTAATGCTACGACAATGTAACTTGTTTAACCTTTAACGCCATATAAAATAGCTAACAACGCCTATTGTTAAACAAGGATACTAGTCTTTCTTTTCTTGTAAAATTCTATTCTGCTCCTTCATTAATTTTTCAAGATTGGACAAAAGCTGAATTTGTTTTGGGGTTTCGACCTCCATATTTTCGGGATCTTCAGCTTTATTCTTGAATTTGTTTATAAATTTTAATACAACAAAAATGGTAAAAGCAATAATAGAAAAATCAATAAGCACCTCCATAAATTCTCCGTAACCGATTGCCACCTCTTCAACACCGACCGCAGCATTTCTTAAAATCCATTTCTTGTTGATTAGGTTCACATCGTCAGTCAACAAAGAAAGTGGTGGCATTACTACTTTTTTGACCAAAGTATTGACCACATTGTTGAATGCGGTGCCTATGATAATACCGATAGCCATGTCTATCATATTACCTTTTACGGCGAAATTCTTAAAGTCTTGAAATAATTTTTTCATAACACCAAACTAGAAAAGAGTAATTTGACCTTCGTCCCCGTCATTCTCATCTGTAGAGGTATCTGTATTTTTTTTGGCATCAGTTTTGTCATCCACACTTGTAGATACATCCTCTTCACCAACGACCTCCATATCCACAGGTTTCGCTTCTTTCACTTCTTCATAGGGTAGCGGCTCTAAAGCATTTATGTTTTTTACTTTCTCTGTAATTAACTGATTTCCTAGGGCTTTTATGCCCTTAACTGAAATAAAGCTTTCTACTTCAACGGTAAGACTTTCCTTTGGCTCTTTACCTCTCGGTTTCGGAAATTCTATTTCAATAACAGGTCTCCAATCTGTAGAGATTAATTCCAGATACGATTTAGGGTGGTCAGAAATAAAGAGCTCTTCTTTGTGTTCGTTTTCAACTTGAAAACGTTTTAAATAATACCGTTCCTTTTCGCCTTCCCAATATATTGCCGATAATGGTTTTTCCGGAATCCATTTCTCCAACACGATCATATCATCGTCAAAACGCGAGGTCAATACTGGAAGTATTGTTTTTACGATACCTTTTTGGGTAACGACAAGCAAAAGGTCATCACCTCTGAACTCACCAATTAACTCTCCCCTACCATCCACATTAAGACGTCTTACCACGTCATCGAACCAAATTTTTCTTGGTTTTAAGGTAGAAACTCCTTTTTCTTTAAGTTCAATACGTTTTACAGTGTACTTGGTGACAATATTTCCTTTAGAACCCCTACCCTTGATAAGAACATCCGCAAAATCGATATCCCATTTTAATTTTTTAATACTTCCTGCCTGCCTTAGGTTTACCGTAACTACCTCTGCCTCACCATTGGGATTCGCTGTAAAGTAGAGCACTTGAGAATTAGGGCTTCCTGCCGTTAAATCATAAGGTTTGTCCCTAGTGACCGCTGTTACATTAAAACGCTTTATATACGTTGCCCCGCCTTTACCATCTTTATAGATAAGATTGTAGGTAGTACGTTTGTCCTTTTTCTTGAATACGGCCACATGTATAATATTCTTACCTATAAAGGTCTTTGAATCTACCTTAGTGATCTGCATTTTACCATCTTTGGTAAACACAATGATGTCATCTATGTCACTACAATCGGTAATATATTCATCGCGCCTTAAAGAAGTTCCAACAAAGCCTTCCTCCCTATTCACATAGAGCTTTGTATTTCTGATAACCACTTTGGTTGCAATAATATCATCGAATACGCGAATCTCTGATTTACGCTCGCGCCCTTTACCATAAGTGCTTTTGAGTTTTTTAAAGTAATCGATTGCAAAATCTATCAAATGCTCCAAGTGATGCTTAACCTCTGCAATACGCTCCTCTAAAGTATCTAACTGCTGCTGTGCCTTATCCAAATCAAATTTGGAAATTCTTTTGATGCGTATTTCTGTTAATCTTACGATATCGGCTTCAGTGACAGCTCTTCTTAAATGTTTCGTGTGTGGTTTTAAACCTTTGTCAATAGCCTTAATTACACCTTCCCAAGTCTCTTCCTCCTCAATATCCCTGTATATTCTGTTTTCAATAAAAATTCGTTCCAAGGAAGCAAAGTGCCACTGTTCCTCAAGCTCAGCGAGCTGAAGTTCTAGTTCTTGCTTTAATAATTCTACCGTAGCCTCGGTAGAACGTTTTAACATCTCGGTCACGCCAATAAAAAGTGGCTTGTTGTCCTCAATAATACATCCCAAGGGTGATATTGATGATTCGCAAGCTGTAAATGCATATAAAGCATCTATCGTTTTGTCAGGAGAAATTCCCGAAGGGAGATGCACCAATATCTCAACATCGGCAGCAGTATTATCCTCAATTTTCTTTATTTTAATCTTACCCTTATCGTTTGCCTTTAAGATAGAGTCTATTAAAGAAGAGGTGTTGGTTCCGTATGGTATCTCGTTGATAACAAGTGTGTTCTTACTTTGTTGTGAAATTTTTGCGCGCACTCTAATTTTACCGCCCCTGAGTCCGTCGTTGTAATTAGTGACATCTATGATACCCGATGTCGGAAAATCTGGAACAATAGTGAAGCGTTGCCCTTTTAAGTGTTTAATGGAGGCATCAATAAGTTCTATAAAATTATGGGGGAGAATTTTTGTTGAAAGTCCGACAGCTATTCCTTCTGCTCCTTGCGCTAGCAATAACGGAAATTTTACGGGAAGGTTTACAGGCTCCTTTTTTCTACCGTCATAAGATTGTTGCCATTCCGTAATTTTAGGACTGAACACTACTTCAAGAGCAAATTTAGATAAACGAGCTTCTATATATCTTGAAGCAGCGGCCCTATCTCCCGTTAAAATATTACCCCAGTTTCCTTGCGTATCTATCAAAAGGTCTTTTTGACCAATTTGAACCATAGCGTCTGCAATACTGGCATCACCATGTGGATGGTATTGCATAGTATGCCCTACAACATTTGCAACCTTATTGTAACGCCCATCATCCAATTCTTTCAACGAATGCATAATCCTACGTTGTACAGGCTTAAACCCATCTTCAATTGCAGGTACGGCGCGTTCTAAGATAACGTAAGAGGCGTAATCTAGGAACCAATCCTTATACATACCGGTGACCCTGGTAAGTGCTTCGGTAGTTTCTTCCCCAGATGCCCCTTCAGGTGCGGTATTATCTTGTTGTTCCTCGTTCAGTTCTTCATTTTCTTCCATTCAGAAGGAATCGTATTTATGCTATTTATAATTATTTTTCTTCTATTAAATCAACCTCAACCTTCAGGTTTTCAATGATAAACTCTTGTCTGTCCGGCGTATTTTTACCCATATAGAAACTGAGTAGTTCTTCGATGGACATGGCTTTATCCAACATTACCGGTTCTAATCTAATATCATCACCGATAAAATGCTGAAACTCATCTGGAGATATTTCACCTAAGCCCTTAAAACGCGTAATTTCCGGCTTTCCGGTCAGCTTATTAATGGCATTTTGGCGTTCTTCATCGCTATAACAGTATATTGTTTCTTTTTTATTTCTAACTCTAAACAGCGGGGTTTGTAAAATATACAAATGGTTCTCTTTTATGAGTTCAGGGAAAAATTGCAAGAAAAAGGTTATCAATAATAAGCGAATATGCATTCCGTCTACATCGGCATCCGTTGCAATTACGATATTGTTATAGCGAAGGTCTTCCATAGACTCTTCAATATTTAATGCTGCTTGCAAAAGATTGAATTCCTCATTTTCGTACACAATCTTTTTAGACATACCATAAGAGTTTAAGGGCTTGCCTCTTAAACTAAAAACTGCTTGTGTATTTACATCCCTAGATTTGGTTATAGACCCAGAAGCGGAATCGCCCTCCGTTATAAATAGGGTGCTGTCTAAGCGGTTATCTTTTTTCATGTCGCCAAGATGTACCCGACAGTCTCTTAGCTTCTTATTGTGGAGGTTTGCCTTTTTAGCACGGTCCTTGGCAAGCTTACGAATACCTGATAATTCCTTACGTTCCTTTTCCGCCATGATAATCTTGCGCTGCAATTTATCTGCGGTCTCTGGGTTCTTATGAAGATAGTTATCTAAATACTTTCCAATAAAATCGTTGATATAACTACGTACGGTAGGGAAATCTCCTCCCATTTCGGTGGAACCTAATTTAGTCTTGGTCTGACTTTCAAAAACAGGTTCCGTTACCTTTATGGCAATGGCTGAAATAATACTCTTTCTTATGTCTGAAGCATCATAGCTCTTACCATAATAATCCCTAATAGTCTTTACAATGGCTTCCCTAAAAGCTGCCTGATGAGTTCCACCTTGCGTGGTATGCTGCCCATTTACAAAGGAGTGGTACTCCTCACTGTACTGGGTTTTACTATGTGTAATGGCCACTTCAATATCATCACCTTTCAAATGAATAACAGGATAGAGCATATCCTCGGTGTTATTATTATCCTCAAGAAGGTCTTTTAAACCGTTTTCAGAATGAAATTTTTCACCATTAAATATTATCGTCAACCCAGGGTTTAGGTAGACATAATTTTTGAGCATTCGCTCTACGTACTCATTACGGTATTTATAATTCTTGAAAATTGTTTCATCCGGAATAAAGGTAACCTTGGTGCCTTTTCTTTTAGAACTGTCTATTGGTCCTTCTTCTTGTTCCAAGTTACCGCAACTAAACTGGGCGGTTTTAATCTGATTATCACGAGAAGACTGCACTTCAAAAAAGCTGGACAAAGCATTGACCGCTTTTGTACCAACCCCGTTTAACCCTACCGATTTTTTAAAGGCCCTACTATCGTACTTACCACCGGTATTCATTTTGGAAACCACATCCACCACTTTACCTAATGGAATACCCCGGCCATAATCGCGTACCTTAACGGTCTTATCCTTAATAACGATTTCGATGGTCTTCCCAGAGCCCATTACAAATTCATCGATACAGTTATCAATAACTTCCTTTAGGAGAATATAGATGCCATCATCGGCGGAAGAACCATCACCCAATTTTCCAATATACATCCCAGGACGAAGACGAATGTGTTCCTTCCAGTCTAGCGAACGTATATTATCTTCTGTATACTTGGTGTTTTGGGACATTTAACTCAAAATTATGAAAGTGTCGTTAAAGATAGCACGACTATCAAAAAGATAAAACACCTCTTTCGTAAAGTAATTAACAATGAAATCAAGGATTTTGTTGATATCAATAACAACTAAGTGGATATCTAAAACTATGAGACTACCTGTATCTAGAAAAAAATGAAGGAAAGAAGCTAAGAACTGTATAAAAACTAATGGCGCTAGACGTTAAACCTAAAATGCATAACATCCCCATCTTTTACGATATACTCCTTACCCTCGACTCGCATTTTTCCAGCTTCCTTAACTTTGGCTTCGCTACCGAAAGTAACATAGTCCTCATAGGAAATTACTTCCGCTCGGATAAATCCTTTCTCAAAATCTGTATGTATTACACCTGCTGCCTGCGGAGCAGTAGCTCCCACGGGAATTGTCCATGCACGAACTTCCTTTTCACCTGCGGTAAAGTAGGTTTCTAAGTTCAATAATTTATAAGCACCACGAATTAATTTAGCAGAACCGGGCTCCTCTAGACCTAAATCTTCCAAAAACATCTGGCGTTCTTCGTATGTTTCTAACTCGGTAATATCAGCTTCGGTGCCAACGGCCAAGACTACCACCTCCGCATTTTCGTTCTTTACTGCTTCTTTGACCAGGTTTACATAGTCATTCCCACTGACCGCAGCATTCTCATCCACATTGCAGACATACATGACAGGTTTGTCTGTAATAAACTGCAAAGGGGTCACATACTCTAATCTATCTTCTTTAGTTATTTCTACTGCTCTAACAGAAATCCCTGCCTCTAATCCAAATTTTAGGGCCAATAATACCGTTTCTTCTTTCTGCGCTTCTTTATTGCCTGTTTTCGCCGCCCTTTTTACTTTATCCAATTTTTTATCAACGGTCTCCAAGTCTTTCAACTGTAGCTCCATATCAATAGTTTCCTTGTCCCTTATTGGGTTTACATTACCATCAACATGAACAATATTGTCATTGTCAAAACAACGGAGCACATGTAAAATAGCGTCAGTTTCCCTTATATTCCCAAGAAATTGATTTCCAAGTCCCTCACCTTTACTGGCACCTTTTACTAATCCGGCAATATCCACAATTTCAACGGTTGCAGGAATCACTTTTTCGGGATCGACCAATTCTTCTAACTTTTCTAAACGTGTATCCGGCACATTAACTACACCTATATTAGGTTCAATAGTACAAAAAGGGAAATTTGCACTTTGTGCTTTTGCATTGGACAAACAATTAAACAGTGTTGATTTTCCTACGTTTGGCAATCCTACAATACCGGCTTTCATATCTGAGTTTATTTAAGCCTGCAAATATAGTTTTTACTTAAATAAATAACACCTTATTATATTCAATTGATTAGATATATGTTTAGAACAAGGCTAAGGTGGCTTTATTAAAAGCAAAAACTCGATGATAAACATCGAGCTTTAAAATTTTTAAATCTGTAATTTATGATTATCCGTTCGGGTGCATGAACGCCTGCTTTCCTAATAACACTTCTTCCGATTCTACGTGGTCTTCATCAGGTACGCAACAGTCTACTGGACAAACAGCGGCACATTGAGGCTCCTCATGAAAGCCCATACATTCCGTACACTTATCAGGAGCTATGTAATATACTTCATCACTTATAGGCTCTTGGACCACATCGGCATTTACAGCCTTACCATCTGGCAGCACAACATCACCCTCTAAGGAAGTACCATCACTATACCTCCATTCATCCGCACCTTCATAGATTGCCGTGTTAGGGCATTCTGGTTCACATGCCCCACAATTAATACATTCGTCCGTTATTATAATAGCCATGATTTTCTTTTTCTTATGAAATATCCAAAAAAGTTCTGGACATGCTTATTTTTGCACAAAGATAATTCCAAATACTTCCTTTTACAAATATAATGACCAAGTCCAACCCTAACGTAGAAGCTTTTGTTAAACTTGGAGAATTTCTCCGGTTACTTTGTGATTTTACACAAAGTGAACGGGAAGAAAACCCGGATGAAAAATGGATCACTAAATTTCAAGAGGTAGAGGAAACTGCGCGTCACCATAATGGTTGGTTTACCAAAGAAAATGTTTTGAATGCCTTTGAAGAGTGGGGTAAGGCATTAACCAAGGAAAACATAACATCTTGGCTAAGACCTTATAATTTGAGTACAAACACACCCAAGGTCGTTGCCCTGATCATGGCGGGCAACATACCTTTGGTTGGTTTTCATGATTTACTATCCGTATTAATTACCGGAAACAGGGCATTAATAAAATTATCCAGTAATGATAAGTTGCTTATTCCATTGATAGTGGAATATCTAATTCATATAGCACCTTCCTTCGCGGATAAAATAACTTTTTCAGAGGAACGTTTAACGGGTTTTGATGCAGTAATAGCGACAGGAAGCAATAATACAGCACGATATTTTGAATATTACTTTGGGAAAAAGCCAAATATCATAAGAAAGAATAGAAATTCTATAGCAGTACTTCATGGAAATGAATCAAGCGCCGAACTGGAAGCACTTGGAGAGGATATTTTTAGATATTATGGCTTAGGATGTAGAAGCGTTTCCAAACTATTTGTACCCAGGGATTATGATTTCGATACATTTTTTAAGGCAATGTTCAAGTATAAGAACATCGTTAACGAAACCAAGTATGCCAATAATTACGACTATAATAAAGCGGTATATTTAATGAGCGAGTTCAATATTCTTGATAACGGATTTTTAATTTTAAAGGAAGATGAGAGTCATGCCTCACCTATTGCTTCACTTTTCTATGAACGCTATGATTCTGAAACTGCCATAAAAAAACAGCTCTTGGATAATGCAGAAGCCATTCAGTGTATAGTGTCCTCAGGTTTTAGCGAAGCGGAAGTTCCATTTGGAAAAACACAAAGCCCTTCCTTGTCCGATTACGCAGATGGAATTGATACTGTTGAATTCTTGTTAAAAACATCCTAGAAAATTTTTGATTCCCTCCCTATTCTTATTTCGAAATTCCTGACCTTTAACTTCCTTAAACTAATAGTAAAATGAAAAAGCATAATTTTAGTGCCGGACCTTGTATTTTGCCCAAAGAGGTATTACTTAAGGCATCTGAAGCCGTAATGGATTTTAATGGCTCTGGCCTTTCCTTAATAGAAATATCACATCGCAGTAAGGATTTTGTTGCCGTAATGGAAAAAGCTAGGGCACTTGCGCTAGAATTAATCGGTTTAGAAGGTAAAGGCTATAAAGCTTTATTCCTGCACGGTGGTGCAAGTATGGAATTTCTTATGGTAGCCTACAACCTTTTAGAAAATAAGGCGGGTTACTTAAATACAGGAACTTGGAGCGATAAGGCCATTAAAGAAGCAAAATTGTTCGGAGATATTATAGAAGTTGGTTCATCAAAGGATGAGAATTTCAAGTATATTCCCAAAGGTTATTCTGTACCCGACGGGTTAGACTATCTTCACCTTACCTCAAACAATACCATTTTCGGCACACAATTAAAAAAATTCCCGAAGACCGATGCTCCTTTGGTTTGTGATATGAGTTCCGATATATTTTCTAGAACACTAGACTTTTCTCAGTTCGATTTAATTTACGCAGGAGCTCAAAAGAATATGGGTCCGGCCGGCACAACCTTGGTTGTTGTTAAGGAAGAAATTTTGGGTAAAGTATCCCGAAAAATTCCTTCGATGTTAGATTATCAGGTTCATATTGGTAAAGACAGCATGTTCAATACTCCAGCTGTCTTTCCTGTATATACCTCTATGTTGACTTTAGAGTGGTTGAAAAATTTAGGAGGTATTGCTGCCATTGAAGAAATCAATGAAAAGAAGGCGCAATTGCTCTACTCTGAAATTGATTTGAATCCCGTTTTTGAAGGTTATGCCAGTAAAGATGACCGTTCTTTAATGAATGCCACCTTTAATATTACTAATGAAGCTTTAAAAGAAACATTTGATAATATGCTTTACGAAGCAGGTATCAATGGATTAAACGGACACAGATCGGTTGGTGGCTATAGGGCCAGCATGTATAATGCCCTATCGCTGGATAGTGTGGGTATATTGGTTGATGTAATGAGTGAAATGGAACGTAAGGGATAAACATGAAGATTCTAGCAAACGACGGCATATCGCAATCAGGAATAACAGCTTTAGAAAAAGAAGGATTTGAAGTGTTCACAACGAATGTTGCCAAAGAACAATTATCGAACTTTATTAACGAAAAAGGGATTACGGGTCTTTTAGTAAGAAGTGCCACCGAAGTTAGAAAAGAACTAATAGATACTTGTAAAAGTCTTAAATTAATTGGTCGTGGAGGAGTTGGCATGGACAATATTGATGTCGATTATGCCAAAAACAAGGGCATTCATGTCATTAACACACCAGCGGCATCTTCAGAGTCCGTTGCAGAACTAGTTTTTGCACATTTGTACGGTGGCGTACGGTTTCTTTATGACTCCAATAGAAATATGCCTTTGGACGGTGATACTAAGTTTAAACAACTTAAAAAATCATACGGACAAGGCAGAGAGTTAAGAGGTAGTACCCTTGGTATCATTGGATTTGGCAGAATTGGACAAGCTACAGCAAAAATAGCTCTAGGAGTGGGCATGAAAGTCGTTTATTATGACCCTTATCTAGAAGAGTGTAGTTTAGAATTGACTTTTTTTGACAACCAATCTGTTAGCTTTTCATTAAAGAGTAGCACCAAAGAAACGTTGCTGCAAACTTCTGATTTTATTACGGTACATGTTCCATCCCAAAAAGATTATGTCATAGGTACCAAAGAATTCAACCTGATGAAGCATGGAGCAGGTATTATAAATGCTGCTAGAGGTGGTGTTATTGATGAAGTAGCTTTAATAGATGCTATAGAAAGTAAAAGGGTTTCGTTTGCCGGTCTGGATGTTTTTGAATCTGAACCCAGCCCAGAAATACGGATTCTAATGCATCCAAGTATTTCGCTAACACCGCACATAGGCGCCGCTACAGGAGAAGCTCAAAATAGAATTGGTCTGGAGTTAGCGGAACAAATAACCAAATTATTAAAATAGCGCTTTACGCTATTAGATTTTCAAACTCTTTTTGTACATTACGTGCCAAACATTAAATTAACTATAAAATGTCAGGATTACTAGACTTACTAAACAGCCCTATGGGCAAACAATTAATAAGTGGAGTTGCTGGTCAAACACAGCAACCAGAAAATAAAACAGCAGATGTACTAAGTATGGCCATGCCACTACTATTGGGAGCTATGAAAAAAAATGTTTCTTCTCCAGAAGGTGCTGCAGGTTTAATGAGCGCATTATCCGGAAAACATAACGGCAGTATTCTTAATGATTTGGGCGGTCTTTTTGGAGGCGGTGTTGATGATTCCGTAATGCAAGATGGCGCTGGAATTTTAGGTCACGTATTTGGAAACAAACAACCGCAAGTAGAGAATGCTTTGAGTCAAAAATCTGGTTTGGATTCAGGTTCGGTTGCCCAAATCCTAAAGATAGCTGCGCCAATTGTAATGGGCTTTTTAGGAAAACAAACAGCACAAAGTAATGTGAGCGACTCAAGTGGAATGAATGCTTTATTAGGCAGTATGCTAGGTGGTCAGCCCCAAGAGAACCAAAGCTTAATCACTACTTTATTAGATGCGGATGGAGATGGTAGCATTCTAGATGACGTAGCAGGAATGGTAATGGGAAGCAATAAGAAAAAAGGAGGACTTGGCGGTTTGCTTGGAGGATTGTTCGGAAAATAAAATTCTTAACTTATTTTAACACAGGCCGTTTGCAATCGTAAACGGCTTTTTTTTGTATCTTAAC
Source organism: Maribacter sp. R77961 (assembly GCF_044594925.1). Taxonomy (GTDB): domain Bacteria; phylum Bacteroidota; class Bacteroidia; order Flavobacteriales; family Flavobacteriaceae; genus Maribacter. The sequence continues at coordinate 1,218,327 of NZ_CP138991.1, forward strand.
AATATGAAAAAGAAAATAGCTATTAGGAAAATCTTCACTGTGTTAACAATTTTTGCAGGCGTTCTTCTCGTATCTAACTGCGGAAGCTCTAAAGAATCCTTAACCATTTCAGAAGAAGAAAAGAATGCCTTTGCATCCGTAGAGGGCGATACTGTTAAGATATCCGATGAGGATACGGAGTACGAAATTATCATCATTGACCCAGGATTCTATACTTGGCTAAACTCTATAGCTAGGCCAGAAGGATATTATTCCAAAACATTTCTAGAGAACAGAAATCAATTACTAGTGTTAAATTGGAACCAAAGGGCAATTACACCAAACAATTATGACCCTAATTTATACCTTATGCAAATAGACTATCAACCAAGTATAGATTATGGCTATGAGGTGAATTATAAGTTGTACAATTATTTTATTTATTTTCAAAGGAAGTACAATCAGCGTTTAGGACCTTTTGTTCCTCGTATTTAAAAAGTACCTTTGCCCGCTTTAGAAGGCTATGGAAAAATTAAAGGAACGTTGGGGAATTACTAGTAATTTTCAGCTGATTATCATATTTATAGTATTTGCTGTTACAGGTTCTTCATCGGTTTATGTGGCTAAGCCCTTCCTTTCTTTTATTGGAATGGATAAAGGTAATTTCCCTCAAGAATGGTGGGGACAGACCTTGTATTGGTGCTTGCGCATAGTACTGATATTCCCTTTTTATCAAGTATTGCTAGTGATATATGGTTGGTTATTTGGCCAATTCAAGTTTTTTTGGGCCTTTGAGAAGAAAATGTTGGGTAGAATGGGTTTAAAATTCTTGTTAAAGGAAAAGAGTTAAGGTTTCTTTAACAACTATATCTGTAGCATTCTTTATTTTCGCATCGTGGAAAAGAAATTTCTTTCAAATAGCGTAGCATTCCTGTTGTTTGCTCTAATGATACTTAAGGTATCATCCTTCCATGTATACACACATCAAGATGATGCCCAAGATACTATTGAAAATTGTGCTGTCTGCGATGTGGCCATTGAAAATCAAGATTTAGATTTTCTTTTTCCTAGTCCACAAGCTACGGTCAATTCTACTTTTGATTATGCAACCTATGAACAACCAGTAATTAAAGATTTAGTTGTTCCTTCTTTCCTTTTACGCAATAGCTTTTTTGGCAGACCACCTCCTGGAGTATTATAGTCTCTACAAAAAAGTTTTGGTCAATGATGCTGCATTGCCCTAGTTAAGCGTAATATCTTATTAATGAAATATAGTATACTTCTATTTATTGCCCTTGTTTCTGGTAATATAATGATGTCCCAAGATTGCAATTCAATCTTAATAGGGGAAATTGTCGATTTTCACGACAATAGTCCTTTATCCGGAGCCACTATTACTATTACAGGAACATCTATGAATCTAATATCCTCCACTGATGGTAAATTTACTTTCAAGGGTTTATGTGATGGTGTTATAGAATTAGAAGTTTCTCACCCAGATTGTAAGTCACAATTCAAAACGGTGGAAATTAAGGGTGACACCTACCAAAAAATTAGACTGGAACACCATCTAGAAGAGTTGGATGAGGTTAAGGTTACTGGTATTGCGGACAATATTACTAAATCGGCTCAAGAAGAAAGGTTATCGTTAGAAGATGTAGAAAAGTTTAGTGGCGCTAGTCTGGGCGATGCCTTAAAAACAATGACCGGTGTCTCCTCTCTAAATACTGGAGCAAACATCGTTAAGCCTGTTATACAAGGACTTAACGGAAGTAGAATACTAATACTGAACAATAATGTTCGCATGCAAGATATGGAATGGGGCGAGGAACATGCCCCGAATGTGGACATCAACGCCAACCAGAATATTAGCATAATCAAGGGAGCGGCAGCACTGGAATATGGCGGTGATGCTATAGGTGGTGTTATTATCATGAATCCTTTAGCGGTAATTCGTGCTGATTCGCTCTATGGAAAAACCCAGATGAATCTTTTTTCCAATGGTCGCGGTGGTAACCTAACATCTACCTTAATAAAATCTTATGAATCTGGATTGTATATAAAAGGACAAGGCTCCTACAAAAGATTGGGTGACTTGGAAGCGCCCGACTACTTATTGTCCAATACGGGTATTCAGGAAAAAGGTATTGCTTTTACGATAGGTAACCGTGACTTCGTTCAGGGATGGGAGGCCTACTACTCACTATTCGATTCCGATATAGGAATTTTAAGAGCCTCACATATCGGTAACGTAGATGACCTAATAGAAGCAATTAATAGCCAAGAGCCAAGTATCATCAATGACTTTAGTTACGATATCATTAGACCCAATCAAGAAGTAACCCATCATCTTGGGAAACTAAACTATTATAGACGTTTCGAAGGTTTAGGAAAATGGTCCGTTCAGTATGATTTTCAACAAAATCGAAGGTTTGAATATGATGTGCGTATTGGCGACGGTGCCAACAAAGCCTCTATAGACCTAAGACTTACTACCCACACTGTATCTACTGATATAAAATTAGATGCTAACGAAGGTCTAGACCTCAAAATAGGACTTTTAGGCAGATATCAATCTAATTTTGCCAATCCCGAGACAGGGGTTAGAAGACTTATACCTGATTATGACAAATATGATTTTGGTATTTTTTCTATTGCTGAATATGAAATTAACCCCCAAATCACGGTCGATGCAGGTTTACGATATGACTTTACGCGCATAAATGCTAAGAAATTCTATAGAACCTCTCGTTGGGAAGAACGCGGTTATGATGTTGATTTTGATAATCTAGTAATAGAAGATTTAGGCACCCAGTTATTGACCAATCCAATTTTTGATTATCACAATGTGTCAGCTACAGGAGGGTTGAAATATAATTTTAGTTCTAATGACCTTGTTCGTTTAAACTATTCCTTTTCACAAAGAGCACCTAATCCTTCAGAATTGTTCAGTGATGGCCTACATCATTCCGCTGCTCGGATAGAATTAGGGGATTTAAGAATAAAAAGTGAATCTGCTTCTAAAATATCGTTATCTATTGAAAGGACAGCTGATACTTGGGGTTATACTATTGCCCCATTCTTTAATAGCATAGCCGATTTTATCATTTTAGAACCCTCAGGGGTAGAATTTACCATACGTGGTGCCTTCCCTGTTTGGTCTTACCGACAGACAGATGCGCAACTTTTAGGAATAGATGCCTCACTATATAACAACTGGACCTCCACGATTAGAACGGATCATAAATTCTCATGGGTTCGTGGAACAGATAGAATAACGGATATTCCGTTAATCAATATTCCCGCAGCGAACATTAGAAATTCCATATCCTTTAAAAAACCAAGCTGGAAAAACTTAAACATTTCATTAGAAAGTCAATACGTTTTTGAGCAAAAACGATTTCCACCCAATATTTTAGTTTTTTCACCGCAACAACAACAGGAGGTAGAATTAAACATTAACACACCGCCACAAGCCTATCATTTACTGGCCTTGGATGCAGCTACGTCTTTCTCTATAAAGACAAAGAACGATTTTTCATTAGGGCTACGCGTTACTAATTTATTGAATACGAATTACAGAGACTACTTAAATCGTCAGCGCTATTTTGTCGATGATTTAGGTAGAAATATAAGTTTACGTCTAATCTATAATTATTAATTTAAATTTTATCCATTATGAAAACAATTGCTAATTTTAAAATGAATTTCAATCCCAAAACAGTCCTTGGGCTTTTAGCCGCTGGGTTATTAACAGTATCATGCTCCAATGATGATGACGACCCAGAAGTGATAAACGATGAAGAAGTAATTACCACTATGAATGTTACGCTAACAGCCGCAAGTGGAAATATTACCCTACAATCACAAGATTTAGATGGTGACGGACCCAATGCCCCTGTAATTGATATTTCAGGAAATTTGGCTGCTAACACAACATATTCGGGTAGTATTGAACTTTTGAACGAAACAGAATCTCCTGCCGAGGATATCACCGAGGAAGTTGCAGAGGAAGATGACGAGCACCAGTTCTTCTTTTCAGCTAGCGGAGCCGTTACAGGAACGGATTATGCCGATGCAGACGGCGATGGTAATCCTTTAGGTATCTTATTCACTTTAACAACAGGAGATGCAGGAAACGGGACATTGCAGATAACTTTACGTCATGAGCCTAAAAAACCAAATGATGGTTCTTTATCCGATGCAGGAGGGGAAACCGATATTGCACAAACATTCAACGTGGTCATACAATAATTGAACTTATACATCCTTCGGTTTTGATTTTCCAAAACCGAAGGTTATTTGTTTCCAAAAACCAGAAGGGATTTCTTCATCCCCTTTAAAGCCTAATGGAACTTGCCCACTCTCTTCGGGTATGTATTTTGTTTTAAAAATATAGTCCCACAGGCTAAGGCTAATACCAAAATTTACTCCAAATTTACCCTCAGGTAATTCATAGGCATGATGATATAAATGCATCACGGGATTGTTCAGCACATATTTAAAAGGACCCCAAGATAATTTGATATTGGAATGATTTAGATGACCAATGGCAATGGCTATGAAGTGTACAATATAGGCCTGCTCTGGCTCAAAACCTCCTAAAAGCATTACGGCAATAGTTTTTAGAGGCTTATAAAAGATATTTTCCATCCAGTGATACCTTAAATGCGCTGCAAAACCCATTTCTTTTACACTATGGTGAATTTTATGGAATTGCCATAATGCTGGAAATTTATGCAATAAGATGTGGGTAAACCACTGTACAAAATCCAAAAGTATAAAAAAAGTAACCAGTTGAAGCCATGCCGGCATACCGGACAAATTAATAATCGAAATACTATCAATTCCAATATTGTAGCTCAGGAAAACTAATTCCAATACTTTGTACACACCACTAATGGCTATACTAAAGAGGAAGAAATTAAAGAACATATAAAAACCGTCTAACCAGAAATCCTTTCGAAACACTGCTTGATTTTTTCTCCATGGAAATAGGATTTCCAAACCCCATACCAAGAGCGAAATAACAATCAAACCCCAAAAGTAATTGGTATACCACGGCACTTCAAAGAGTATAGACTTCCAGGTCCAATTAAGACTTCCCTTGACCGCATTAATAAAAGCTTCTATAAATTCTTGCATTTTACTCTTCTAACTTATACCAAACAATATTCGTAAGTGCTTGCCTCCTACCCTTTTCTAAAACTGGGTAATTGGTGGTTAAATAATTAATTATTATCTCCTCATTAGCCCCTAACGGCCATAGCCCCTGCTTTTCTTGCATCCATCTAATGGTTGCCTTCCATTGGGCCTTACCCATTCTGTTCTGCGTAACAAGTTTAGCGGAATGGCAGGTTGTACAGTTGTTGACAACGGTCATTAAACCCTCTGCTTCCAGTAAACCTGTTCTTATATGAATTCCATCAATAATAGCGTTCGCATCGTCTGATGTCAAAGTTTTTTTATTTTCCAATGTATCATCTATGACATTATCCATAGATTCCGATGGAGTTTCCAAGTAGAAAAAATAGACAGCACAAATGGCAAAGACCAACAAAAAAGCCACTATAAAGCTATAAAAAGTCTTCCCGGATTTTTGATTATTATTTTTCATTACACCACCTTGACCGCTATTCTATGACAAGCGTTATTCAAATACCCTTTGGGGTTCCAACCTGGTAATAGCATCGGCTGCTTGTTACCATTAGCATCCGTTGCTCTGGCCCAAACCTCATAGTAACCCGTTTTTGGAAAAGACACCCTAGCATCAAAATGTTGCCAAGCTAATCTGTTCACTGGTTTTTTAAGTTGGGCGCTTTTCCATGAATTCCCAAAATCAATAGAATATTCTAGCTCTTCAACTTCTAACTCGCCCGCCCAAGCATGCCCTTTAATAGTTAATCCGCTCCCGTTTTTGATTATCGCCCCCGTTTTTGGATATGTAATTAGCGATTTAACCGGCATAGATTCTATAATACACATATCCTCATCTGCCACTTTTTCACCTGGCTCTACAGGTTCACAGGGCACTCTGTAAGAACTACCGCCCATTTTTTCACCATCGTGCACTTTATTACGAACACTTATACCGGTTAACCACTTTCCGGAAACTGACGCTGGCCAGCCACCAGCGACCAATCGCAACGGATAACCATGCGCTATAGGAATTGGCTCATCGTTCATTGCAAAAGCTAAAAGCGTCTCTTCCTGTAATGCTTTGGACATAGGTGCTCCCCTAGAAATAGGATTTTTATTAGGGTTGCGACTCAAATGAATGTCCGCTCCATGATAACCGATATATACGGCATCTTCCTTTATTCCAACATCTTCTAGTACATCTTTCAACCTTATGCCAGTCCACTTTGCACAAGATACTGCACCAATTGTCCATTGATTGCCCTTAGCAGGCGGATTAAATTCACTACGTCCGTTACCACCACATTCTAGCGTAAGTTGGTAGGTGTAGGATTTAAATTTTGTTTTTAAATCCTTAAGAGAATATTCCTTAGGTGTCTTGACAGATTCTCCATCAATCTTTAGCGTCCATTTAGAACTATCAATTTGCTCTGGTATGATGCCATTATTTCTAATGAACATGTATTTATTGGGAGTAATGTAGTCGTTTAACAAATGTGCTTGAGCCTCCATGTTCCAGGGCTTATCATTCAAAACCACCATTTCGGGGTCTTTTTGGAATAACTTAAAGGGGTCCGTATCTTGAAGTGCAAGAGGCAAATAACCTTTTGGCATTAATTCCTTATATACAATATCAACCCCAAGCAGTACAGAAAAAGCGCCAATACTTGATTTTCTTATAAAATTTCTTCTTTTCAAGGTGTAATGACTAAGCTATAAAGTTACACTTTTTAGATAATTTTACGGACTATGTTAGACCTCTATGGTCTTTCCCTTTTTACTCCCTTTGAAAACATACGTATAGAGCCACATAATAGTAAAGGTGGGAATGACATCTAGACCAGGGATAATTTCTTCAATGAAGGTAACCACCCCAGCAGCCTGACCAATTTTACCCTTATACATACGGGTCATTAACCAACCGGATAAAGGTGCCCAAAGAACATCCGAGAAATCACCAAAGAAAGGTACAGCAAATGAGAGCATTCCTATGGCGTCAAAAAGTAGGCCCAGAAATAAGTTTTTATATTTTTTATCTTTTGTTTTAGACATGTGCAAATATTAATAATATGTTGTTATAGTACAACAAAGATGCCAAAAACAAATCATAGAGCGCTGAACATAAGGTCTAAAACCTACACCATAAGATTACGATAAATTAGAACTAATAAGTTTTAAAAATTCATTTCTTGTCTCTATTTTCTCAAATTGTCCTCTAAATCCAGAAGTAGTAGTTACAGAATTCTGTTTTTGTACGCCACGCATCATCATGCACATATGTGAAGCCTCTATGACAACAGCAACACCCTTTGGTTTTAAGGTGTTATTGATACACTCAAGAATATCATGGGTTAATCTTTCCTGTACCTGCAATCTTCTTGCGAATACATCCACTATTCTTGGTATCTTACTTAAACCAACAATATGACCGTTTGGAATGTATGCTACATGAGCCTTACCAAAAAAAGGCAACATATGATGCTCACACAAAGAATAGAGTTCAATATCCTTTATAATAACCATGTCGTCATAGTCTTCCTTGAACATGGCGCCTTTTAAAATTTCTTCAGCATTCTGCTTGTATCCTTGAGTTAAGAAAAGCATTGCTTTCGCCGCTCGTTCAGGAGTCTTTACAAGACCTTCTCTAGAAACATCTTCGCCTATTTCATCAATGATGGATGAGAATCTATTTTTAACTTCGTCAGTAATTTCTAAGTTGTATTCTTCTAAATTTCTATAAGGGGACATCTATTTTGTTTAAAATATTTAATTAATCTTTAAACAAATTTAAAGATTATATCATTCAACCACTACGTTTGAACCAAAATAATACGTTAAAATTTCATTTACCCTAATACAATAAATCTTAAAGTAGGGTGTATTTAACTTCAATATATCAAATTCATCAAGAATTTAAATCTTAGATTTGGTTGGTTTAGCATATTTTGCCATGTCCACGCCATTCGCTAATTTCACTCTTTAGACAAATTTAAATGATAAAAGCAACAAACCTTCATAAATACTATGGAGATTTAGAAGTCCTTAAAGGAGTTGACTTACATATTAAAAAAGGTGAGATAGTTTCCATTGTTGGTGCTTCAGGAGCAGGTAAAACAACACTTTTACAAATTCTTGGCACATTAGATATACAGTCTAACAGAAAAGATAGTAGTCTATTGATTAACGATAAAGAGACGAGCACATTAAACGATAAGGAATTAGCTAAATTTAGAAATAAACATATAGGATTTATTTTCCAGTTTCATCAACTACTTCCCGAGTTTACGGCCATTGAGAATGTTTGCTTACCGGCCTTTATTAAAAAAACTTCTAAAGTCGCTGCAGAAAAGCGTGCCAAAGAACTTTTAGACTTTCTAGGCCTCAAAGACCGTTACCATCATAAACCATCGGAGTTATCTGGTGGTGAACAACAAAGGGTTGCAGTAGCTAGAGCTATCATAAATAATCCTTCTATAATTTTTGCTGATGAACCCAGCGGAAATCTAGACTCCGAGAGTGCGGACAAACTTCACAGTTTATTTTTTGAACTTCGGGAAAAGTTTGGACAAACGTTCGTAATCGTTACGCATAATCAGGACCTAGCCGAAATGGCCGATAGGAAGCTTACCATGGTTGATGGTAAAATTGTAAATAAAGCAGTGATAGCTTCTTAAATAGGTGTCATTTATGCTACAAGAACTTTGGAGCTTTATTCAAAACCCAACTTATACCGAGGATGCTAATCAAGATTTTAAATATCGATTACGAACACTAGTGGTTTTGATTGTACTTTCCATTACTGCGAGCATAGTTCTGGGATTAACGATTGGTGCTTTCGAAGGACTATTTCAATTAGATTTAGGAAAACATGCCATAGATGATTTTTTTGAAAATTATCCAGCAATATATCTCTTTTTGGGAGCGGTGGTACTCGCCCCTGTCTTGGAGGAAATTCTATTTAGAGGCCCAATGGTTTTTTTTAAACATAAATCTTATTTTTCGGTCATCTATTATACCCTTACCCTAATCTTTGGTTTTTATCATATTACAAATTTTGAAATAACCTCTACTACAATTCTCATGTCTCCACTACTCGTCTCCCCCCAATTATTTGTGGGTAGTGCTCTAGGGTTCATTAGGGTTCGTTTTGGGCTTTCTTGGGCGGTGGGTATGCATGCGCTTTATAATTTTGTACTGGTAGGTCCCATAATTTTATTAAAGGTTTTAAATATCCCCTTGGAATGACCAAAACAGCACTAAAGGAGTTTTTGGATGAAAAAGTCATTGCTTATAACAATCCAAAGTTTTTGGAATCGGACCCCATACAAATCCCACATGGTTTTCAACTAAAGGAAGATGTTGAAATCAGTGCTTTTTTAACCGCTACTATCGCTTGGGGAAACCGAAAAAGCATTATTAAAAATAGTCAAAAGTTAATGGGTCTTATGGATCAAAGTCCATTTGAGTTTGTCATGCATCATACCGAAGAAGATTTAGCTAAAACCAAAGATTTTGTGCATCGCACCTTTAATGGAATAGACTTATCCTTTTTTGTAAATAGTCTACAGAATATTTATAAGAACCATAATGGCTTAGAAGGGATTTTTACAAAATACCAAGACAAGGATTCATTACAACCTACCATCTCAAAATTTAAGGAAATCTTTTTTGAACTTCCCCATGAAAGGCGCACAACAAAACATGTCTCAGACCCTTTAAAAGGTTCCGCCGCTAAGCGTATTAATATGTTTTTACGGTGGATGATAAGAGATTCCAACACCAATGTAGATTTTGGTTTATGGAAACAAATACCTCCTGCAAAACTTTCATGTCCTTTGGATGTCCATTCCGGAAACGTAGCCCGAAAATTAAAATTATTAAAGCGTAAACAAAATGATGCAAAGGCTTTAGCTGAACTTGATAAAAATTTAAGAAAGTTAGACCCTCTAGATCCCGTAAAATATGATTTTGCCTTATTTGGATTGGGGGTTTTTGAGAAGTTTTAATACTTGTCCACATTAACGTCCGTAAGTGTTTTTACAAAAGCTACTAAGGCCATTTGTTCTTTCTTGGTTAGGTTTAATTCATCAAAAGGAAGCGTTTGTCTTTCAAGATCAAAACCCATTCCTGCTCCTCCACCCTTATTATAAAAATCCATTACTTCCTCCAAGGTAGCGTATACCCCATTATGCATGTAGGGTGCCGTTACTTCGACATTACGTACCGTAGGTGTCTTGAACATTCCGCGATGAAGCTCTTCCTCGAATCTCCAAAAGAAACCCAAATCATCATCCAGTTCTCTGTTGTTCTTGGTATTAGGCACACCTATGACCTCTTTTTCGGTTTCTGTGTAAAATGGAGGTACTGTACCATTAGTCAAAGGCATAAAATGGCATGTTGCACATAAAGCTTTTCCCATAAAAAGATTCATTCCAAGTTTTTCTTCATTAGTAAAGGTATTTTGTTCTCCTCTTATATTCCTGTCAAATTTGGAGTTAAAACCATTTAAGGTCCCCACATAGGCAGAAATTGCTTTAATAATATGAGTGTTCTTTAAGTGCACATCTCCAAAAACATTTTTAAACATTTTTTCATAAAGGGTATCTTGTAATATCTTATCAGAAAACTGGTGCACTGTAGCGTTGAATTCCTTTTTATTAGTAAATACAGCGGAAATTTGATCGTTTAAGGTTGGCGAACGCCCATCCCAAAAGAAATTTTTCTGATAAATAGAATTTATCAATGTAGGCGTATTACGTTCTAACGGGTTTTGGGAGTTATCTTGGTTTACAGTTAAACCATCTGCATAAGCTTTTTCCGGATTATGACAGGTTACACAGGCCATTTTACCATTAGCCGCAAGTTTCTTATCCATGAAAAGTCTCTTCCCTAATACTATTTTTTCCAACGTAGGGTGTCTTTCTATCGGCGGTGTAAAATAGGTTTTATTAAAAGAGTTGTTTTCAAAAAAAGTGGCCGCCTCAAAATTGAAAGGTTTATTATCTACATTCTTCCACTCACCACTTTTATTCCTAATCGCTGTCCAGTCCCTCGTTATAGGGTTAAAATAATCCCTGATAAAAACAAATCGGTCAAAAGAATCAAAATCTTCATTTTTTTCAATGTAATTAATAGCTTTGTTGATATTACTTACGAAAGAAGAATCTAAACTTTCTGATTTATCCTTTATTATTTGAGCTAGTGTTAGCTCATAGCATTTTTTCAAATTTTCTAGGGAAATGGCG